>NZ_JACHDN010000001.1:1282613-1603266 GCF_014201095.1 Cellulomonas hominis
CCGCGGTCGGCGCCGTGGCGCTCGTGGGCGCCGGCGTCGCGCGCTGGGACCCCGCACCCGCCGCGCCGGATCCCCTCCCGACGACGGCCGCCCCGACGACACCGCTCCGGGCGTGGCCCGTGTGCGGCGACACCGTGGCTGCGGGCGACGACCTGTCCCTGACCGTCGAGGTCGCAGCCGTCGAGGGCCACGCCGACGGTGACGTCGTCGCCCGCGCGGTCGTCACCGGAGCGGGCGCCACCGACCTGCCGGCCGCCGACCCGGACACCGCGGTGCTCGCGGTGCTCGCAGACGGGGACGACGGCCACGTGGTCGCGCTGCTCCCGGCGCGGGACGCGGGTGCGTGGGGCCGGGACGGCGACGCGGCGACCCTGGCGCTGTCCGGCGCTCCGGCGGCGTGCGCCGGTGATCGCCTGCCGGCGGGCGCCTACCGCGCGGTCGTCGCGGTCCGCACCCCGGACGGGATCGCCGTGTCCGACCCCGTGGACCTCGACGTCCCGCCCGCGGCGACCTCCGCGGCGCGCCCTCTCGTCGACCCGTCCGTGGACCGGTTCGCGCTCGTGGAGGGCGGCGAGTACGCCCCGGACGACCCCGGTCCGGGCGACCTGCTCCCCGACGGCGACTACTTCGCGACCGTCACCGGCGCCGACCCCGGCGCGCGCACCGTCACGGTCGACGTCCTGCAGGTGCGCTCCCGGGACGAGGTCGTCGCCGCCGAGCTCGCGGCCGGCCGGGAGGACCCCGACCTGCCCCTCGGCTTCCTGGTGGAGAACCAGTCCGAGCGCGTGCGCACGGTGCCCGTCGCGCCGGACGTCACCGTCGTCGGCTCGTGCGCCGTGCTGCCGTTCCCGGAGGTGCTGGCGCTCGACGCCGGCGCTGAGGCCGAGATGGCGGCGCGGTGCCGGGGAACGGCGCCCGAGGCGCCGTCCACCGACTTCTGGGTGGACGTGCGCGACGGCGTGGTCGTCCAGCTCGTCGGGCAGTTCCTCCCCTGACGCCCGGCCGGGGGCAACGTTCCGGGGCCCTCGTCCGTCATGACGGGTAGGGGCAGGGCCGACAGGAGGACCGCGGTGGCGTACGGGGACGAGACGATCGAGGCGGTCGCGCGCGAGCGCGGCCGGGCGCTGGTCGCGTACGCGTACCTGCTGACCGGGGACCTGCCCGAGGCGGAGGGCCTCGTGCAGCACGCCCTGGTGCGGACGGTGCTGCGCCCGCGCGCCGCCGCGGACCCCGCGACCGCGGAGGCTGAGGTGCGCCGGACGCTCCTCGTCGCGGTGGCCGCCGGCCGGCGACGCCGCGGCCCGCACGCCCACGCGGCCGCGCGGACGCCGGCCCACGAGGCGCTGCTGGCGCTGCCGCCCGCGCAGCGGGTGTGCGTGGTACTGCACGACCTGGACGGGCTGCCCCCGGACCGCATCGGCGGGCTGCTCGACCTCAGCACGGGGACGGTGCGCAGCCACCTCGCGGACGCCCGCCTGCGCATGGGATCCCCGGCCGAGGCCGCGGAGGTGCGGGCGTGAGGCCGCTGGCCGGGGTGCTCGCGCAGATCGAGTCGGACGCGCTCGCCGACGCGCCGGAGGTCCCGGTCGCGGCGGTGCTCTCCCGGCGGCGGCGCCGGCGCGCCGTGCTGGGGGGCGCGACGGCGGGCGGGGCGCTGGCCACGGCCGGGCTGCTGGCGCTCACCGGCAGCACCCTGGCGGACTGGCGCGGCGGCGACGCGGCCGACGTCCCGGCCCCGGCGGGGTCCGGGCCGACGCCCTGAACCTCTGGGTCGACGTGCGCGACGGCGTGGTCCAGCAGGTCGTCGGCCAGGGGCGGCCGAGCACCTCCTGAGCGGGGTCAGCCCTCGGCGGGGACGTCCGCGAGCGCCTCGTCCACGGTCTCGCGGATCGTGAACACCTGGGTCAGCGCCGTGATCCGGAAGACCTTGAGCAGCCGCTCGGAGTCGATGACGAGCTGCAGCCGGCCGTCGAGCCCGCGGACCCGCTTGAGGATCCCCACGAGCAGCCCGAGGCCCGTGGAGTCCATGAACCGCACCTCGGTGAGGTTCACGACGAGGTCGACGTGGCCCGCGTCGACCAGGGAGGTCAGCTTCTCCCGCAGCGCGGGCGCCGTGTACACGTCGATCTCGCCCGTCACGTCGACGACCGTCCGGCCCTCGACGGTCCTGCTGGCCACGCTCACGTCCACCTGCACTCCCCTCGCCTGGGCGCTATTCAAGCAGAGCACGCGCCCCCCGTCGGCGTGTCCGTGCTCACGCGTGTCCGCCGGCGGTCAGCCCGCCGGGGCGAACCGCACCGCGTCGCCGGGCCGGAGCTGGGCCGCGGCGTCCACCGACGCCGCCTCGACGACCGCCGGCACCGGGTAGCCGCCGGTCACCGGGTGGTCGGCGCCGGACACCACGGGGAGCCCGTCGGGCGGCACCTGCACCGCGCCCGGCACCAGCGGCTCCGACGGCAGCTCGCCGCGGTCCAGCCGGGGCAGCGGCGGGCCGTCGAGCCGCACCGCCACCCGGTTGCTCGCGGGGGTCACCGTCCAGGGCGTCGCGCACAGCCGGTCGAGGACGCCGGGCGGGAACCGGTCGAGCCGCGGCCCGGGACGCACCCGCAGCACCACCGGCTCGCCGGCGGCCGGCCACGCGCGCGGCGGGTCCGGCCAGGGCTGCGCGGCGTCCTGGACGTCCGCACCCACCGGCAGCACGTCGCCCGCCCGCAGGGGCGCGGGGCCGATCCCGGAGAGCTGGTCGGCCGCCCGGGACCCCAGCACCGGCGGCACGGCCACCCCGCCGCGCACCGCGACGGTCACCCGCAGGCCGCGGGTGGCGTGCCCGAGGCGCAGCGCCCCGCCCGGAGGCACCCGGGTGGCCGTGTGCGGGGCGACGGGCCGGGCGCCCACCCACGCGGGGACCTCCGCGCCCGCGAGCGCGACGACGCCCCCGGCGGGGAACGTGAGCTCGGTCCCGCCGAGCAGCACCTCGAGGACGGCAGCGTCCGCACGGTTGCCCACCAGGCGGTTGGCGAGGCGGAGCGCGCCCCGGTCCGCGGCGCCGGAGCGGCCGACCCCCACCGCGGCGAGGCCGGGGCGGCCGGCGTCCTGGACGAGCGTGAGCACACCGGGCGCGAGCACCTCGACCACGGCGCGCCCGGCCGGCGGCGGCAGCGCGGGGGACGCCGCGGACGCCGCGGACGCCGCGGACGCGACCGTCGCGGGCGCCGGGGCGGGGTCGGCCGGATCGCCCGGCACCGGACCACCCGGCACTGGACCACCCGGTACCGGCACGAACCGCACCCGCACGCCGGGCCGCAGCAGCGCCGGCGGGTCGTGATCCACGTGGAACAACGGCACGTCGCACGTCCCGAGCAGCCGCCAGCCGCCCGGGGTCGCCGCCGGGTAGACCGCCGCGTACTCCCCCGCGACCGCCACGGCACCTGCCGGCACCCGCTCGCGCGGCGTCGCCCGGCGCGGCACGTGCAGCGCGGGGTCCAGCCCGGTCAGGTACGCGAACCCGGGCATGAACCCGCCGAACGCCACCGTGTACGTCGCCGCCGCGTGCCGCCGGACCACCTCGGCCTCCGTCAGCCCGGTGAGCGCGGCGACCTCGGCGAGGTCGGGCCCGTCGTAGCGCACGGGCAGCTCGACCACCGCCCCGGCCGCGCGCCGCGCCCCCTCCCGGGGCCGCGCAGCCTCCCCGGGCCGCGCACCCTCCTCGCGCCGCGCCCCCGAGGCAGCCGCGGCCCGCTCGGCCTCCGCGGCCACACCCCTGGCCCCGCGCGCAGCCGCCGCCGCACCGGTGAACCGCACCAGCACCGTCCGCGCGGCGGGCACCACGTCCACCACCCCCGCGGGCGGCCGGGCCGCGAGCGCGTCGTCCAGCGCCCGCACCGCGTCCAGCCCGGGCAGGTCCACGAGCAGCGCGTCGTCCCCGTACGCGACCACGCGCACGGTCATCGCGCCGGCGCCGGTGCCGTCACGGCGCGACCGGCCGCAGCGCGACCCCCGCCGCCTCGAGCGCGGCGCGCACGGCCCGCGCGACCGGTACCGCGCCGGGGGTGTCCGAGTGCACGCACAGCGACTCCGCCACCACGGGCACGTCCCCGCCGTCGACGCTCGCCACGACGCCGTCCCGGACCATCCGCACCGCTCGGGCCGCGGCCTCCTCGGGGTCGGTGACCAGCGCGCCGGGCCGTCCGCGGGGGACGAGGGTGCCGTCGGCGCGGTAGCCCCGGTCGACGAAGGCCTCGGTGACGGTCCGCAGCCCGGCGGCCTCGGCGTGCCGCAGGACGGCCGACCCCGGCAGGCCCATCAGCGCGAGGCCCGGGTCGGTGCCGGCGACGCCCGCGACGACGGCCAGCGCCTGCTCCTCGTCGTGCACGACCCGGTTGTAGAGCGCGCCGTGCGGCTTCACGTACCCGACGCGCGCGCCGACGGTCCGGGCCACGGCCTGCAGGGCGCCCACCTGGTACGCGACCTCCTGCAGCAGCACGTCCGGGGGCACGTCGAGCCGCCGCCGGCCGAAGCCCACCAGGTCCCGGTAGCCGACGTGCGCGCCCACCGCCACGCCCCGGGCCGCCGCCGTCGAGCACCGGGCCGCCATGATCGCCGGGTCGCCCGCGTGGAACCCGCACGCGACGTTGGCGCTCGTGACCACCTCGAGCAGGGCGTCGTCGGTGCCGGGCTCCCCCAGCGTCCAGACCCCGAACCCCTCGCCGAGGTCGCAGTTCAGGTCGATGTGCACGGCCCCATCCTGCCGCTGCGCCGCCCCCGGACGCCCCCGCGCACGCCGAGTGGAGAGTTCCGACGCGACACGCCGGGCGTGTCGGGCAGAACTCTCCACTCGGTGGGTGCGCCGCGGGCAGCGGGGCAGTCGGGCAGCCCGCTACTTCACCGACTTGATCGGCATCACCATGAACGCCGAGCTGAACACCAGGATGATCGCCCAGACGAAGATGATCACGTAGCTGCCGGACGAGATGGCCAGCAGGATCGCGACGAGCGGCTGGGTGAGCATCTGCGGCAGGTTCGTGGCGATGGTCAGCACGCCCATGTCCTTGCCGGCGTTGGCGCCCTTGTTCGGGAGCACCTGGGTCATGAGCGCCATGTCGATCGACATGTAGCAGCCGTAGCCGAGGCCGAGCACGGCGGCCATGACGAGCATGCCGGTCTCGGTGCGCCACAGCAGCGGCACGACGTACGACGCGGCCATGATCACCGAGGAGATGAACACGAACGGCTTGCGCGCCTGGAACTTGTCGGACAGGTAGCCGGAGACGACCGACGACAGGATCAGGGTGACGAGCTGGATCGTCGACATCAGGCCGATGGTGATGTTCGACTGGGTGTCCGACTGCCCGATGTAGTCGCGCAGGATGTACAGCTGGTAGGCGACGACGCCCTGGTACCCGAGGTACATGAAGAACCGGCCGAAGAACGCCCAGCCGAAGTCCGGGTGCTTGCGGGGGCTGACCCAGAACTGCGAGAAGAACTGCTTCCAGGAGAACGGCTCGACGACCATGTCCTTCGTGGACGGCTCGCGGTTGGCGGCGACGAACACGAGGCAGACCAGGAAGATGCCGACGCCGAAGATCACGTAGCCGAGCGGCAGGTTCTTGTTCGCGATCCAGCCGCCGAAGATGATGCCGAGCGTCCCGCCGCCGGTCTGGGCGGCGCCGATGAACCCGGAGGCCACGCCGCGCTTCTGCGGCTCGACCCGGTCGGCCAGCACGGTGGCCAGCGGGCCGTTCATCACGTTCAGCATCACCGAGGCGATGACCCAGAAGATGCCGATGCCGAGCATCGAGGACTGCGGGGCGAGCATCGCGATCGCGGCGCCGCCGACGAACGAGCCACCGAGGATGAACGGCGCGCGCATGCCGATCCGCGACCGGGTCCGGTCGGAGATCGCGCCGGCGAGCGGCTGGGCGAAGATCGTGAGGAACGACGAGACCGTCATGATCGTCGCGAGCGCCACGACCTTGTCGCCGCCGCCCTCCGCGGCGTCGGTGATCTTCTGCACCGTGTTGGGCAGGAACACCGAGATGACCGCGTTGTAGAGCGCGAGCAGGAACAGGAAGTTGCCGGAGAGCGTCCAGATCAGCCGGCGGTGCAGCGCCTTGCTCAGGTTGTAGACCGGACGTCCCGACTGCGAGTCGACGGTGACGGCGGCGGTGTCAGTAGCCATGCGGAGAGGTCCTTCTGTCCGGGGCGAGGTCGACGTCGGCAGTGGCGGCGACCGGTACTGCGTCCCCCAACACGGGGGTGTGTATCACGGGGCGGTGCGGTGGTGCTGGGACGTGCGGGTGGTGCAGGTCAGCCGGTGACGGCCTGCCGGGCGGCGGCCGCGAGCGCCTGGTGGGCCTCGCGGACGACGGTGGTGTCGAGCGCGACGGTGAGCATCCCGGCACCGCGCCGGTGCCACTCGCCGGCCATCGGCGGCCCGTCGCAGTGCATGCCGCCGACGACCCCGGCGGCCGCGGCGGCGTCCAGCACGCGCTGGACCATCGCGGCGATCTCCGGGCTGTCGCGGTACGTCCGGCCGCCGAGCCCGCTGCTGAGCGCGAGGTCGTACGGCCCGACGTAGGCGACGTCGACGCCGGGGACGGCCACGATCTCGTCGATGGCCGCGAGCGCCCGGGCGGTCTCGATCTGCAGCACGCAGACCTTGTCGTCCCCGAGCGGGCCGGTGCCCGCGAGGGTGTCGTGGTCCGCCCAGACCGGCCCGTAGCTCCGGGTGCCGCCGACGGCACCGGGCACGGTGGTCGGGTACCGCACGGCCGCGACGGCGGCGCGGGCCTCGTCGGCGGACTCGATCATCGGGACGACGACGCCGTCCGCGCCGAGGTCGAGCGCCCGCGTGATCTGCACGGGGTCGCAGGACTGGACGCGGACGAGCACCGCGGCGCCCGTGCCGCGCAGCACCCGCAGGGTCCCGGGCAGGGAGGCCCACGTGTTGAAGCCGTGCTGCAGGTCGACGGTGACGTAGTCGTACCCGGCCCGCGCCTCGATCTCGAGGACCACCGGGTCGCCGATCGACCCCCAGATGCCGGTGACCGCCTCACCGGCGGCCCAGCGCTCCTTCAGCGTCATGTCACACCTCCAGCTCGGGCACGACGCCCTCGGTGATCCGGCGGCGGCGCTCGACGTAGAGCGGCAGCGGCTCGACGCCCTCGTCGTCGCGGAACCACGCGAACGGGTCCGTGGACGCCACCAGGGCGAAGTTCGCCCACGCGGTGAGCGAGCCGGAACGGATCACGACCTTGGCGCGGGGCGCCCACGTCTCGATCAGCTCCTCGTGCGGGGCCGCCACGAACGCGGCGCCCGAGCCGGTGTAGACGTCCTGCACCTCCGCGTAGAGCGACGGGTACCGGGTCTTCACCTCGGGCGCGAAGCGCACCTCCTCGACGAACAGGTGCTCCCGCAGGGTGCGCAGGATGGTCAGCACGTCGACGGTCCCGGCGGTCAGGCCGAGGTCGACGACGTGCGCGCCGGCCGGGATCGGGAACCCGGCGTCGGTCACCAGCACGACGTCGGTGTGCCCGAGCGTCGCCAGCGCGCGGGCCAGGTCCGCGTGCAGGATGCGGTGGGGCTGCATGGGTGGGTCCTCCTCGTGGGGGTCAGGGCCGTCCGGCCAGGAACTGCTCGACCTGCGCGCGGGTGCGGTAGGACGGGACCGTCTCCCACTCCTCGCAGCACAGGCCCGCGACCGCGCCGGCGAACGCCGCCGCCTCGGCGAGGTCGCGGCCCTCCCCGAGCGCGACGCTCAGGCCGGCGTTGAAGCTGTCGCCGGCGCCGTTGGAGTCGACGACGTCGACGCGGTGCGCGGGGACGCGGGTGGAGCCGGCGGCGGTGAACACCTCGGCCCCGTGCTCGCCGAGCGTCATGACGACCGCGCGGGCGCCGCGGGCGAGCAGCTGCTCGGCGATCTCCGCGTTCGGCACGGGCGAGTCCGGGGGCAGCCCGACGGTCAGCCGGGCCTCGGTCTCGTTCGGGGTGAGGACGTCGACCGCGGACAGGTCGACGTCCCGCAGGTCCACGGCGGGCGCGGGGTTGAGCACCGTCGTGACCCCCGCCGCGCGGGCGGCGGCCAGGCCGTGCAGGGCGGTGCCGAGCGGGATCTCGAGCTGCGCCAGCACGACGTCGGCGGCCGCGATCGCGGGCGCGGCGGCGTCGACGTCGTCCGGCCCGAACAGCTCGTTCGCGCCCATGTCGACGACGATCACGTTCCGCGCCCGGACGTCCTTGATGATCATCCCGACGCCGGTGGGCCGCTCGTCCGTGACCCGCAGGTGCGTGGTGTCCACGCCCTCGGCCCGCATGAGGTCGGCGAACCCGCGCCCGAAGGCGTCGTCCCCGACCACGCCCACGTACGCGACGTCCGCACCGAGCCGGGCCGCCTGCACGGCCATGTCCGAGCCCTTGCCGCCGTACGTCTGCCGGTAGTCCCGGCCGACGAGGGTCTCCCCCGGCTGCGGGATCCGGTCCGCGGTGAGCACCAGCGCCTCGGCGTAGGAGCCGAGGACGCAGACCCGGGCCGGACGGGTGCCGCGGGCGCCGCGGGCGCCGGCCTCAGTAGGCATCGGCGTCGCCCACGAGGCCGTCGACGATCTGCGTCGCCGAGGACGTGCCGACCAGCTCCGCGCCGGCCTCGAACAGCTCGCGCATCTTCTCGAGCGAGTTCACCTTGCCGGAGACCTTCACGCGGGTCGGGGCGTGCGTGTTCTCGACGAGGATCCGCACGTCCTCGACGGTCGCGGCGCAGCCGCCGACGCCCCAGCCGGAGGAGTTCTTGATCCAGTCGATGCCGGCCTCGGTCGCGAGCCGGGAGGCGAGGGCCTTCTGCTCGTCGGTGAGGAAGCCGAACTCGAGCATCGCCTTGAGGACCAGGCCCTCCTCGTGCGCGACGCGGGCGACCTCGCGCAGCTCCTCGGCGTAGGCGTCCACCTCGCCGCCGACCAGCAGGCCCGGGTTCGGCGGGAAGTCGAACTCGTCCGCGCCGGTCCTCGCGAGCTCGCGCAGGGCGGCGATCTTCATGCCGAGCGTGTCGTTGGCCTGCGGGAAGTTGAGGGTGGTGGCGACCTTGACGCCGGTGCCGGCCAGGATCTGCTTGCCGAGCGCGCAGTACGACGGGGCGATCATCGCGGCGTCGAAGCCGTAGGTCGCGCAGGTCTCGATGTGCCGAGTGACCTCGGCGCGGGTGAGGTTCGGGTTGACGTTGGTGAACTGGATGGCCTTGGCGACCTGGGCGCGGTCCTGGAAGTCGATCACGAGCGTTCTCCTGGGTGCGGGGTTCTGCGGGGTGTGCGGGCGGTGCGGGGTGCCGGGTCGAGGGCGCACCCGGCCGCGCCACCGGCGGCACGGGGCCGGCGGTGGACGGGGGGCGCTCGCCCGGCGGGCTCGGGGGCTAGGGGCGGGGTGCGGCTCCGTCTCTCGCGGGGTGCGCGGGGTGCGCGGGGTCCGCGGGGTGCGCCCGGTGCGCAGGCGGCGCGGGCCGCGCGGGCACGGTCAGGCGGTAGGTCCGGACGGCGTTCCCGGCGAGCACCGCGTCGAGGGCGGCGTCGCCGAGCGGCTCGACCGCACCGGCGACCAGGGCCAGCCAGCGCGGGTAGTCGGCGGCCAGCGTGAGCACCGGCCAGTCGCTGCCGAACAGCACCCGGCCCGGCCCGAACACGTCGAGCACGTCGGCCAGGTACGGCAGCACCTGCCCGGGCGTCCAGGCGTCCCAGTCGGCCTCGGTCACGAGCCCGGACGCCTTGCACACCACGCCGGGCAGCGCGGCCAGGTCGGCGAGGTCGGCCCGCCACGCGGCGCGGGTGCGGCCCGTGCCGGTCACGTCGTCGGCGATCGACGGCTTGCCCGCGTGGTCGAGCACGACGCGCAGCCCGGGCTCGCGGTCGAGCACGTCGCGCAGCGCGGCCACCACCTCGGGCAGCTGCGCCGCGCGCACGCACAGGTCGGCGGTGAGCCCGGCCCGGGCGACCTCGACGAGGCCGTCGCGGTAGGCCGCGGAGCCGAGGACGCCGTCGGGCTCGTTCTGGGTGGACCGCCGGATCCCCCGCACGAGCGGACGCTCGGTGAGCGCCGCGAGCTCGTCGGCCACGGCCGCGCCCCGCTCGACGCCCGCGTACGCCACGACGCCGAGCACCGGCACGGGCGCGTCCAGGGCGGCGACGAGGTCGACCTCGGCGAGCGCCTGGTCCGGGCGGCAGTCCGCCTGCACGTGCACGACGCCCGCGACCCCGAGGCCCGCCGCGTCCGCCGCCAGGTGCTCCGGCAGGTACGGCCGGCGCAGGCGCGTGAACTCGTCCAGCCACGGGTAGGCCAGGCGCTCGGGGTCCCAGTGGTGCACGTGGGAGTCGACGACGGTCCGCACGTCAGGCCCCCGCGACCGCGGGCTTCGGCACGTCCCAGCCGACGTTGAGCCACGGCCCGAACGCCTCCTCGACGCGGGCGACGAGCTCCGGGTCGGGGCGCTGCCCGAGCACCGCGGCGTTCCGCAGCACGTTCTTCGGGTTCGCGGTGCCGACGACGGTGGTGGAGATGCCGGTGTCCTCCGGCAGGTCCAGGGCGAACTGCATCGCCAGCACCTCGATCGTCGTGCCGGCCTCGCGGCAGAGGTCCGAGACGGTCCGGGTGGCGGCGAGCACCTCGGGGTACGCCGGGTGCCACTCCGGAGCGCCCTTGGTCGTGAGCGCGCCCATGTGCAGCGGGGAGGCGTTGAACACGCCGATGCCGTGCTGCTCCAGGCGGGCGGCCGTCTCCGCGAGCCGGCGGTCCTGCAGGTTGTAGGTGCAGTACGTCATGACGGAGTCGACCTCCTCCTGCACCGCGATCCGCTCCAGCAGGTCGAGGGTGTAGCCGGTGATCCCGATGTGCCGGACCAGGCCCTGGTCGCGGAGCTCGCGGAGCACGGGCAGCGCCTCGTGCACCACCTGGTCGACGTCACCCCACTCGATGTCGTGGCACTGGATGAGGTCGATGTGGTCGAGGCCGAGGCGCTCCAGGCTCTCGGGGATGCTGCGGCGGATCCGCTCGGCCGAGAAGTCCCACGCCCCGGGCTCGTACCGGCCGCACTTGGTGGTCAGCACGTAGGCGTCGCGGTCGATGCCGCGCAGCGCCCGGCCGAGCACGATCTCGGAGCGGGTCTGGCCGTACCAGGGCGACGTGTCGACCAGGTTCATGCCCTGCTCGAGGGCGACGCGGATCGTGGCGTCGGCGTCGTCCTGGGTGATGTCGCCGTACACGTCGCCGAACGGCGCGGCGCCGAGGCTGAGGACGGGGACGTCGAGGCCGGTGCGGCCGAGGGGTCGGGTCTGCACGAGGAGCTCCTTCGCTGTCGTGGGGGGTGGGTGCCCGGGGCGGCGCTCAGAGCGCGAGCAGCGGGGCGGGTCGGGGGACGGATCGGGGGGCGGCGGTCAGGCGGAGCCCGGCGTCGGCGGGCCGGACGTGCGGGCCGGCCGGGGCCGCCCACCGCCCGGAGTCGCGGGTGCGGCGGATCAGGTCCTCGTCGACGGTCAGGCCGTTGCCCGGCGCGTCCCCGAGGACGACACCGCCGTCGGCGATGAGGTGGTCCACGCCGACGCCGAGCGGCGGCACGAGGTCCTGGACCTCGGTCACCAGGTGGTTCGGCACGGCGGCGGCCGCCGCGGCCACGGGCTCGGCGTTGTACCCCACCGGGCTGACCGGCAGGTCGTGGGCGTGCGCCAGGGTCGCGACCCGCAGGAAGTGCGTGAGCCCCCAGCAGGACCCGGTCTGCACGACGTCGACCGCGCCGGCGGCCAGCAGCGGGCGGAACTGCTCCAGCCCGGTGAGGTTCTCCCCCGTGGCGACGGACGCGCGCACCCCGCGGCCGACGGCGGCGTGGCCCTCGGCGTCCCAGCGGCGCACGGGCTCCTCGACCCACGTGAGGTCGAGCTCCTCCTCGATCCGGGCGACGTGCCGCACGGCCTGCTTGCGGGTCCAGGACTCGTTGACGTCGAGCATGACGGCCCCGCCGAACACCTCGCGGGCCAGCCGCAGGCGGGCGACGTCCCGGTCGAGGTCCGTGCCGCCCTTCACCTTGACGGCCGTGAACCCGCGCTCGACCCAGGGCGCCCACAGCGCGGGCAGGTCCTCGTCGGGGACGGCGATCTCGAGGCAGGACGCGTACCCGGGCACGAACCGGTCCCGGGCGCCGAGGGTCCGCCACAGCGGCTCGCCCGCGGCCTTGGCCTTGAGGTCCCACAGCGCCATGTCGAGCACGCCGACCGCGCCGAACACCGACCCGGTGTGCCCGGTCTTGAAGACGTGCGCGAGCATCCGGTCGTACAGGGCGGTCACCGCGCGCGGGTCCTCGCCCTCGACTGCGGGGAACACCCGCTCGACGCCCGGGTGCGGGCCGAGGCCCACGCCGGTGACGCCCGCGTCGGTCTCGACCAGGAGCACGGGCACCTCGGTCAGGCCGTCCGCGATCACCCCGTTCGCGTCCCCGACCGGGTGGCCCCAGTCGTGGACGGTCGTCAGGCTGCGGTAGCCCGTGATCCTCATGCGTGCACCTCTGTCGGACGGTAGACGGTGGCCCGGGCGCGGCCCGGGTGCGGACGGTCGGCGGCGGGCCGGGGGCCCGGCGCGGGCGCGGGGGCCGGGTCGAAGCCGACGGCGGCAGCGGCGGCGGCGCCGTCGGTCAGGCGGAGCGCGCCGCCCGGTCCGACGACGAGGCCGGGGTCGGAGACGACGCTGTGCGCGTCCCGCCCGCTCGCGCGCCAGGCGTCGTCGGCGCGGTCGGTCGTGACCCACGCGCCGTCGGGCCCGACCTCGCCGTCGGCGGCGAGCACGGCGTCGCCGCGCACGTCCCAGACGAGGTTGAGCTCGCTGCGCAGCCCGCCGCGGCGGGCGGCCAGGTCGCGGACCGACGCCGACCCGGGCGCCCCCGCGAACGCGGGCACGCCGTCGGCGACCAGCACGTTGTGCGCGAGGGTCGCGGCGACGTGCTCCTCCGGCACGGCCAGCGAGACCAGGCCGGTGCCCCCGAGGGCGAAGACGTTGTGCCGGACCAGGTTCTCCCGCCCGGACTTCACGTGCAGGCACTCCGACGACACCGAGTGCACGACGTTGTCCTCGACGACCACGTGCGACGTCGCCGGGTCGATGAGCAGACCCCAGCCGCCGAACGACGCCGCGCGCACGTCGTGCACGAGGTTCCCCCGCAGCACCGTGCCGGGCGAGACGCCGAGCGTGTAGATCGCGCCGAACCAGTCGAGCCGGCCCTGGCCGAGGTCGTGCAGGTGGTTGCCGACGACGAGGTTGTCCGCGGACGCGCTCGGCCCGTAGTCCCAGCGCCAGCCCACGGCGATCGCGGTGGAGAAGAAGTCGTGCACGTGGTTGTGCGCCACGACCGACGACGCGCCGTGCCGCAGCAGCACCGCCACGGCGTGCGGGTACACCCGGCCGCCGGACGCGATCTCGTTGTCGGAGATCTCGTTGCACCGGTTGGCGCCCGGAGCCGCCGGGTCGGCGTCGCCCCCGCAGGACACGCCGCCCGCGCCGAGGTCGCGCAGCGTGCAGCCGGACACCAGCACGCCGCGGCAGCCCGGGCCCAGCCGGACGCCGTAGCCGCCGACGTGCTCGACCGTGCAGTCCACCAGCGCGCAGTCCCGCGCGAAGGTCAGCTCGACCGCCCCCGGGACGGTGGCCGCGGCCTGCGGGTCGCTCGCGTAGGCGACGTCCGGGAGCACCGGGTCCTCGCGCATCTGGAACGGCGGCCTGGCGCTCGGCGCCTGCGGCCAGTCCGCGTACCGGAACGCCACGCCCTCGAACCGCACGCCGCGCACCGGCCGGCCCGCGTGCTCGTCGCCGCGCACCGCGACGAGCACGCCGGTGCCGGGGACGACGGCGGTCAGCGTCGCGGGGTCCTCGCCGGCGCGCGGCGCGTACAGCAGCACGGGCTCGCCGGCCCCGTCGGGGTGCGCGTCCGTCGGGACGACCCCGCGCCGGTCGAGGTACCACTGGCCGGGCACCAGGCCCAGGTCGTCGACGACCCCGTCCAGCCAGTACCGGGCGAACCGCGGGGCGTCGCCGTCCCGCAGGGCGAGGATGCTCCGGTACGGCGACCGGATGCGCCGGCGGTCGGCGTCGACCTCGGCGACGGGCAGCCGCTCCTGGATCCAGTAGTGCGGGACGACGACCTCGACGCCCTCGGGGTCCAGCAGCTCCGGGAGGTCGCCCTCGGCGTAGGTGAACGTGTCGGCGCCGTCGAACAGCGTCGCGACCAGGTCGGCGTCGAGGTCGAGCCCGTCCTGGCCGGCGACCCGGAGCTCGCCGGCGGCGGGGAACCGGGGGCGCTCGCGGCGCTCGCCGGCCACGTACAGCGACCGGCCGCCGGTCGCGGGGGCGGGCGCCGTCCACACCGGGCGGCCGCGGAACACGTCGGGCGTCCAGCCGGTGACGGTCGCGCCGCCGGAGACCGTGACCGCCCCCTCGTCCTCGGGCCAGGCGGCGAACGTCGTGCCGTCGTCCCCGGGCCCGAGCTCCAGCGTCGCGGTCAGGACGAAGTCGCCCCGGTGCAGCCAGACGACGACGGGCGTCCCGGGCTCGGCGGCTCGGCGCTCGCGGGCGATCCGGAGGGCGCCGTCGAGCGTGCGCACCGGGTAGCCGGCCGAGCCGTCGCCGTACGGGGAGCCCGCCGGGCTCGCGTGCAGCTCGATCCGGGTCAGGGTGGTCACGCCGTCGTCACCTCGCTCCCTCGCGGTCCGTGCGCAGCCCCGGTCGGGGCGTCGTGGTCGCCACTCTGGCGCGGCGGCGGCGGGCCGGTCAAGGATTCATCATACGTCTTATGAGTGATCTGGATCACAGCTCCGGGTCGGTGCCGTGCGGCGTGGGTCGAAGGGCCCAGGAGGCCGCGGGTGGCTCGCTGACCTGTCCGCGGACCGGCCCGCCGACCGGCCGTGGCGGCCGCTCCGCCCCGTTACGATCGGCCGGTGCCGACCGACGCGGCGCCCCCGGGCGCACCCCCGCGACCGGGAGCCCCCGCCCCGCGGGTCCGCCCCCGGCTCGTCACCTCCGTCGCGGAGTCGATGACCACCGCGATCGTCACCGGCACCTACCCCGCCGGCACCGCGCTCCCGCCCGAGGGCGCCCTCGGCGAGCTGTACGGCGTGAGCCGCACCGTCGTCCGCGAGTCCACCACCGCGCTCGCCGAGAAGGGCCTCGTCTCCAGCCAGCAGGGCCGCGGCACGATCGTGCTCGACGAGGACCGCTGGAACCTGCTCGACCCGATGGTGCTGGCCGCGCTCTACCTGCGGGACGACCGCCTCGAGTTCCTGGACAGCCTCATCGCCACCCGGACCGCGCTCGAGTGCGAGATGGCGTCCGCCGCCGCCGGGACGCTGTCGGAGCAGGACGCCGACGACCTCGCCGCCGTGCTCGACGCCATGGGCGCGCTGATCGACGACCCCGAGGAGTACGCCCGGCAGGACGTCGTCTTCCACGACCGGATCATGCGGGCCTCCGGCAACCGCCTCGGCCGGGCCGTCGTCAACGGCATCCAGGGCAAGGCGCTCGACGTCGCGCAGTACCAGGGCCGCCCCGACCGCGCGCACACCGAGGCCACCCACGCCGACCACCTCGCGATCCTCGCGGCCCTCCGCGAGCACGACGGGGACGCCGCCGCCCGCGCGATGCGCGCGCACATCCTCGGGTCCTGGGCCCGCCGGCGCCCGCGCGACCCGGACGCCGGCTGACCCCGCACGCACGCCCCCCGCGCAGGGGCGAGGATGGTGCCGTGGTGGGGACCGGTGAGCTGCTGGACGTGCTGCTCGCCTCCGGGCGGCGCGCCGACCGGCTGACCCACGTGCGGCACCTGCCCGCGCGCCCCGGGACCCCCGCCGACTGGCCCGCCTGGGCCGAACCCGACCTCGTCGCCGGGTACCGCGCCCTCGGCGTCGAGCGCCCGTGGCGGCACCAGGCCGACGCCGCCGACGCCGCCTGGTCCGGCCGGCACACCGTCCTGTCCACGTCCACCGGGTCGGGCAAGTCGCTCGCGTTCTGGCTGCCGTCGCTGTCCGCCGTCCGCGCGCAGGCCGCCGCCCGCACCCTCGACCCCGGGCGCATCGAGTCCGTGACCCGCCGCGGCTCCGTGCTCTACCTGTGCCCCACCAAGGCCCTGGCCGCCGACCAGCGGCACGCCCTGGACCGGCTGATCGGCTCGGCCGGCCTGCGGGACCTGCGCGTCGCCACCTGCGACGGCGACACCGCCCAGGAGGAGCGGCGGTGGGTGCAGGAGCACGCCGACGTCGTGCTCACCAACCCCGACTTCCTGCACTTCGCGCTGCTCCCGCAGCACCGGCGCTGGGCCCGGCTGCTCGGCTCCCTGCGGTACGTCGTGCTCGACGAGTGCCACGCGTTCCGGGGCGTGTTCGGCGCGCACGTCGCCGCCGTCCTGCGGCGGCTGCGGCGGCTCGCCGGGACCTACGGCGCCGACCCCGTGTTCCTGCTCGCGTCGGCCACCACCGCCGAGCCCGCCGTCAGCGCCGCGCGCCTCATCGGCGTCCGGCCCGAGGACGTCGTGTCCGTCGCCGACGACGCCTCCCCCGCCGGACGCAAGACCGTCGCCCTGTGGCAGCCGCCCGAGGTGCCCGCCGCGGAGGGCCCGTGGAGCGGGCTGCTGCCCGAGGAGGACCCCTGGGCGCTGCCGCTGGACGAGCCGCCGGTGGACGTGGACCGGGGCGGGGGCGGGGCGGGCGCCAGAGCGGGGGACGCGCCGGGCGACGGGGCGGGGATTGCGCCGGGCGGCGGGGCCGGGAGCGCGCCGGGCGCCGAGGTGGACGGGCGGACGGACGCGCGGTCGGCCGACCGCCCCGCGGACGACCCCACCGCGCGCACCGCCGCGCCGGCACCCGGCCCGGACGCCGGCACGATCGGCCCCGCGCGCGAGGGCTCCGGCCCGCTCGGCACCGGCGAGGACCTCGTCGCCGACGACCCCGACCGCCCGCGCCGGTCCGCCACCGCCGAGGTCGCCGACCTGCTCGCGGACCTCACCGCCGCCGGCGCCCGGACCCTCGCGTTCACCCGGTCCCGCCGCGCCGCCGAGTCGGTCGCGACCGTCACCCGCGAGCACCTGCGCGAGGTCGACCCCGGGCTCGCCGCCGCCGTCGCCGCCTACCGCGGCGGGTACCTGCCCGAGGAGCGTCGCGCCCTCGAGGACGCCATCCGCACGGGCCGGCTGCGCGCCCTGGCGACGACGAACGCCCTCGAGCTCGGCGTCGACATCTCCGGCCTCGACGCCGTCGTCATCGCCGGCTGGCCCGGCACCCGCGTGTCCCTGTGGCAGCAGGCCGGTCGCGCGGGCCGCGCGGGAGCCGACGGGCTCGTCGTCCTGGTCGCCCGCGAGGACCCGCTCGACACGTTCCTCGTGCACCACCCCGAGGCCGCGCTCGACGCGCCCGTCGAGGCCACGGTGTTCGACCCGGGCAACCCCTACGTGCTCGCGCCGCACCTGTGCGCCGCCGCCGCGGAGACCCCGATCCGCGCCGAGGAGCTCGACCTGTTCGGCCCCGGCACCCGCGAGCTGCTCGACGTCCTCGTCGGCCGCGGGGCCCTGCGCCGACGGCCGTCCGGCTGGTACTGGACGCACGCCGAGCAGGCCGCCCGCCTGACCGACCTGCGGGGCACCGGAGGCGACCCGGTCCGCGTCGTCGAGTCGGCGACCGGCCGCCTGCTCGGCACCGTCGACTCCGCCGCCGCCGACTCCACCGTGCACGCCGGGGCCGTGTACGTGCACCAGGGCGCGACCTACGTCGTCGACGCGCTGCACCTCGACGACGGTGTCGCCCTCGTGGACCGCCGCGACGTCGACTACGGCACCTGGGCCCGCTGGGTCACGTCCACCGAGATCCGGTCCACCACCTCCGAGCGCCGCTGGGGCCCCGTGACGTGGGGGTTCGGCGCCGTCGACGTCACCACTCAGGTGCTGAGCTTCCAGCGCAAGCGCATCCCCGACATGGAGGTCCTCGGCTCGGAGCTGCTCGACCTGCCCGCCCGCACCCTGCCCACGACGGCCGTCTGGTGGACCGCGCCCGCCGAGGTGCTCGAACGCGCCGGCGTCACCGTCGAGACCGCGCCCGGGGCGCTGCACGCGGCGGAGCACGCCTCCATCGGGCTGCTGCCGCTGCTGGCCACCTGCGACCGCTGGGACCTCGGCGGCGTCTCCACCGCCCTGCACGTCGACACCGAGCAGGCCACCGTGTTCGTGCACGACGCCTACCCCGGTGGCGCCGGGTTCGCCGAACGCGGCTACGCCCTCGGGGCCACGTGGCTCCGGGCCACCCGGGAGGCCATCGCCACGTGCCCCTGCCGCACCGGGTGCCCGGCGTGCGTGCAGTCCCCGAAGTGCGGGAACGGCAACAACCCGCTCGAGAAGGCCGCGGCGGTGCGGCTGCTCGACGCCGTCCTGGAGCACGCGCCGGACGGTGGCGGGAACGGTGGTTCGGTGTAGCGGCGGGTGGTGATGTCGGGGATCGCCCGGTGGCGGGGTGCACGAGGTGCCGACCCGGTCGCGGGAGTCCCCCGGGTCACGCGGCGGCGCCCGCCGACCACCGTCGACGGGCGCCGCTCGGGTGGGGTCAGCGGGAGCGGACCGGCTGGCAGACGTCCGTGACCCAGCGGGCCGGGTCGGGCTCGGTGCCCGGGCCGACGCGGTACACGTCGAACATCGGCCCGTCCATCTCCAGTTCGTGCTCGGCGATCCAGTCACCGAGCGCGGCGGTCACGCCGCTCACCTGCTCGTACGGACCGGTGGACGTGGCCGCCACGACGTCGCGCGCCGGCACCTCGACGCAGCGGAGGCCGTCGGTGTCGGCGAACGGCTCGGCGACCTCGATCCAGATCTCCACGTCGACGTCGCGCTCCTGGTAGCCCTCGTCGTAGAAGGTTGCGCCGACGGCACCACCGGGCGCGGGCACGGCACCTGACGCGGCGAAGGCGGGCTGCAGGCGCTGCCAGAGCGCTCCCTCGTCGGCGTAGGTGGGGATGACGTCGCGGAGGGCGGCGAGGGTCATGGCGGGCACGGTGGTGCGACGGACGTCGATGGACATGGCGGACTCCTCCAGGGTGGTGATGAGGTGGTCGACCCGCTCGATGCGCCGCCGCACGTCCTCCGCGTCGGCGAGGAGCCGGTCCCGCTGGTCGTCCAGCGCCTGCCGCACGACCGCGGGGCGGTCGAGCACGGGCAGGAGCCGGGCGATCTCCGCGATCGGGAAGCCTGCGTCCCGCAGGGCGCAGATGCGCGCCGCGGTGTGCAGCTGCCCCGGGGCGTAGAAGCGGTACCCGCTCGACGCGTCCACGGAGGCCGGCGGCAGCAGGCCCCGGTCGTCGTAGTGCCGGAGCATCCGCACGCTGATCCGCGCCAGCCGGGAGAACTCCCCGATGGTGAAGAGCCGCGCCTCGGATCGGGTCATGTCCATGAGCCCACACCCTGACACGGTGTGAGGGTCCAGCCCCGGGACCACGGGCCGGAACCCTGGCCGTCACCCGGAGGCCACGGACGCTCCGCGGGGCCCCGCCCGGGCCTCCGCCACCGCCGTCCCCCAGGGCAGGGCGACCGCGGCCCGCACCGTCACGACGGCGCCGCCGTGCTGCGTGCACGCCTGCAGGGTCGCGCCGTTCCGCGCGGCCACCTCCCCGGCGAGGCCGCACCCGTCGCCTGCCCCGGCGAGCAGGCGTTCCGATGCCGCGAGCGCGCCGAGGTCCGCTGCCGTCCGGGCCCGGCCGCGAGCGCCCTGGGCCGCGACGAGCAGGCCCAGGGCGGCCGCGAGCAGGACGGAGACCGCGACGAGGGCGATGACGAGCACGGCGCCCGAGCCGCGGTCCGGCTCGTGGCCGGGCGGGGCGGCGGGGCCGGCGCCGGGAGGCGGGCGGGTCCCGGAAGCGGCCCACGCGCTCGCTGGAGCTCCGCGTGACCCACCTGGCCCGGTACCGGGCCGGCGACCGGGCCGAGCACCGGAGCCCCGCCGGGCGGTCCACCCCGGCGCGTGCGGGCTCACGGCTCCGTCCGGCCGGTCGCCGTTCCCCGGACCGTCAGCCCGCCGACCAGCGGGAGCGTGGGACCGACGGTCGACTCGACGGTCACGACCACCCAGCCGTCGTCCCGGCCCACCGCGACCTGCACGCCGGACCCCGCGACCCGCCGGGCGACCGCGAGGACATCGGCGTCGCCGTCGCCGAGGGCCGCCGCGCGCGCTCCCGCCCGGGCGGCGTCCGCGCAGCGCAGCTGGATCGCGGCGCTGGCGGTCAGGGCGACCACCGCGCCGACGAGCAGCGCGACGACGGGCAGGAGCACGGCGAACTCGGCCGTCACGGCGCCGCGGTCCCGATCCGCGCGGTGCGGCCGGTTCCGGACGGCGCGCACGTCACCGCTCACACCGACAGCGCGCCGCGGACGAGCGACACGAGCATCTCGCGCACCTCGCCGCTGCTGAGGATCGCCACCAGCAGGGTCGCGAAGCCGACCGCGGCGATGAGGACGATCGCGTACTCCGCGGTCGCCATGCCGGCGTCACGCGGTGCACCGGCGGACCGGGCGCGCAGGCCCGTCAGGGCGCGGTCGCGCAGTCGGAGCAGTGTCCGGGTGACGCCGCGGGGGTTCCGGGACCGGGTGCGGTGCAGGCTCATCGGGGACCTCCTGGGTTCGTGCCGGCCGGGTGCCGGCGCCTGACGACGACGGTGCCCGCCACACCCGCGTGGCGACCCGCCGCGACCGCGCCGGCTGGGGACGACGCACGTGCCCGAGCCCTGTGGAGGACTCGGTGAGGCGTGATCGTGCGCATCTCCGCCGTCACCCGAGCAGCGACCGCGCGAGCGAGACCAGGACCGGCACCAGCCCGATGAGGACGAAGGCGGGCAGGAAGCACAGCCCGAGCGGCAGGACCAGACGCACGCCGAGCCGACCCGCAGCCTCGCGCGCGGCGCGGTCGCGGTGCCGGCGGAGCTCCGCGGCGGCCGTGCGCAGCGCCGGGCCTGCGGCCGTGCCGGAGTCCCAGGCGGGCGCCATCCCGGCCAGCGCACGCCCGAGCGACGGCGCGTGGACCCAGGCCGCGGGCCAGCTCGCCCCGAGCAGGAGCGCCGCGCCCGCGCGCTCCAGGTCGGCGCCGGTTCGGCCGCCCAGCGCGACGCCCACCGCCTCGAGCGCCCGCGGCACGCTCGCGCCGGCCTCGACCGCGACCGCGAGCAGGTCGACCACCGCCACGTGGTCGGGTTCGGCGTGGGCCGCGGGCGTCGGACCGGCGCGGCGACGCGTCCACGGGTCCGGCCGGCGTGACGGCGGGCGCAGCAGGAGGGTCGCGGCGACGACGAGCGCGACCAGGAGCGGCTCAGCCACCGCGACCGCCGCCGCCCGAGGCCCGGTCACCCGCGTCACGCGCCGCTGCCACCATGCGGGCAACCCACCACCGGCCCACGACCGTGAGCCCGGCGCCGGCGAACCCCGCCGTGCTGCCGAGGCCGCCGCCGAGCAGCACCCCCAGCGGGTCGGCACCGAACAGGGTGCCGATCCCGAGACCCGCCGCGGGCAGCCACGTGAGCAGGGTGACGGTCTGCTGCGGACCGGCGAGCGCGGCGCGGACGGCGGTCTCGGCGTCCGCGTCGGCCGCCAGGGTCCGCCCGCTCGACTCGAGGACGGCACCCAGGGGCGCGCCGATCGACGTCGCCAGCCGGGTCGCCGCGAGGACGGCGAGGACGTGCCGCTCCACCCGGGCCGCGCCGGCGGCCGGACGACGCGCGGGCCGGGCGCGCACGGCGGGGAACCCGTCGGCCGCGGGCCACCCGCCCGGACCCGGCCGCCCGCCCACCGCGGCGACCACGTCGTCGGCGTCCGGCACGCCGTCGCCGCCGACCGGGACGCCGAGCGCCGCGCGCCAGGCACCCCCCGGGGACCGCCCCGCGCGGAGCTCGGCCGCGACGGCCGTCACCGCGACGGCCAGGGCGGCTGTCGGGTCGCTGCGCGGCCTCCGGCGGACCCGAGCCCACGCTCGCCCCCGGCCCGGCGGCGAGCCGCGGTCGCGCCGCGTCCGCACCCGCGCACGAGCAGGGCCGGTCGCTCGGCCGGCCAGGTGCGCCGCCAGGCCCACGGCGCCCGCGAGCAGCAGGTCGCCCGGGGTCACGCCGCGCCGGCTCGCGCCGCGAGCGCCGGCCAGCCGGGCCCGGCCGTCACCCGGCCGTCGGACGCGACCGCGAGCGCAGGCCGGACGACGAGCCCCGCGCTGCCGACGGACCGCTCCACGACGGCGACCTCGGACACCCGGCGCCGCCCGGCCTCCCGGCGCAGGTGCACGACGGCGTGGATCGCGCTGGCCGCCTGGGCCGTGAGCGCCTCACGGGACAGGCCGGCCAGCGCCCCGAGCGCCTCGAGCCGCGCCGGGACGTCCTGCGCGGCGTTGGCGTGCACGGTCGTGCACGCGCTCTACCTCGGTATCTTCACCGCCGCCGGACGTCCGCCGCCGGCAACCAGACGGCCCCGGTCATCACCCGCAGGTCCATCATCCGGACCCGCACGACGGCGGCGTCGCCGGCGCCCCACCACTCGACGGCCTCGGTGTCGAGCTGCTCGTCGCCGGTCTCCCACCGCAGCGTCACGGTGACGGGGATCGGGTGGTCGACGTCGTGGTGCACGCCGCTCGGGACCGGCCTTGCGTTCAGCAGCGGGACGGCGGCGCGCACGCGCGACATGCCGCCCGGGACTCTCTGGCGCAGGTCCATCCCGTCATCGTCGCTCGCGGGGCTGACACGGCTCGGGAGCGCCGGCCACCACTCGCTCGCGGGGTCGGCGGTCAGCCACGCCTCGGCGGGCGGGTCGTCGCGGTCCATGTGGACCAGCCTGTCAGGCGTCGCGCGACCGCGGGTCGAGATCACCCCGGCGAACCCTTGCCGTGACAGGCTTCGTGGGCTTGGCTTGGCCGATACGAAGCGAGTAGCGGCGGAGGGTTGCCGTGGACTGCAGGGGCATGGGGCCGCTCGTGTCGAGGCTCGACCACCTGACGGCCTCCCCGTTCGGCGGTGCGGCACGGGTGGTCATCCTGGACGGGACAGCCACGGACACCGGGCGCGTGAACTGGACCCTCGGCCTCACTGATCTCGCCGGCCGGCCGCTCGGTCACCACCACCTGCACATGCCCGAGGAGGCGGAGGTCCTGCACGTCACGCAGCGATACCTTGAGGTAGGCGGGCTGACGGTCCAGGGTGACTGGGTCGCGAGCCCCGACCTCGTGCGTCCGCGGTACTACGGCCGGGTGCTGGCGACCTCGGGACTGAACTAGTCAGCGACCATATCGAGCACGAGGCGCGCCGCCTCGTGAACCGCGAGCCCGCGGTACATGGTGATCGTTGCGAGCACCCTCAGCGCGGTGTCGGCGTCGCAGCCCTGCCGCTGCATCACCACGCCCACCGCGAGGTCGACATCTCGGCGCGCAGCGGGCTCGTCCGGGAGCACAATCGGTCCGTCGTCCACGACCACCACCACCGAGTCCCGGCCAGACCAACGTAGCCGCGCTCCGTGCGGTGGGACAGGCCGTTGCGTACCGGCGGCAGATTGCGCCCGCGACAGCCGGCCACCTGTCATGCTGAACCTGTCACCGAGGCGGAAGGAGGGGGGTCCCATGAGCGCAGCGCTGCTGCACCGTGACCCCCGGATCTCCTCAGCGATCGCCTCCCGTAGCGAGGTCGCGAACCTGGTGCGCGTTCGGCCGGAGCGACTTACGTCCTGGGCGCACCCCACGAACGGCCGGGCGCCCCTGGTGCACACAGCACGTAGCCACGGGCGCTTCTCCATCCCGCTCGTGGGGATCGCCGAGGCCGCCTCGCTGAACGCGCTGCGTCAGGGCGGCATGTCCATGCAGCAGGCCCGGAGCGCCGCCGAGTACGTCCGCCGCGAGTACGGCGACGAGTACGCCATGGCCTCCCCGAAGCTCTTCACCGACGGCACCGACGCGTTCTTCGAGGACAACGAGGGGCTCGTGCGCCTGCGAGACCGACAGGGTGCATGGCGCGAGGTTCTGAACCAGCACCTGCGCCCGTTGATCATCGGGCCGGACGGCTTCGTCGAGGCCTTCCGGGTCGAGGAGTTCACACCGTTCGAAGTCACCATCGACCCGCGCTACAACGCTGGTCGGATGAGCTTCACGCGTAACCGAGTGCCGGTCTTCGCCGTCGCCGGTGCGCTGTCCGCAGGGGAAGACATCGATGCAGTCGCGATCGACTACGCGCTCAGCCGGGCCGAAGTCGAACAGGTCAACGAACTCCTCGACTGGTTGGCAACGGTCACGTAAGCACGCGCCGGCGATCCTGCTCGACCGGTGCTTGTCCCCGGGGATGGCGCGCGGTCTGCGAACGTTCGGCTTCAACGTACTCACGCTCCGGGACGTGTACCCCGACGACGGTCAGCACATCCCCGACACCGAGTGGCTGCGCGACTCCGCGCGACACGGGTACATCGTCTTCACGGCCAACCCCGCGATCATCTCCGTGGAGCACGAGCGTGCAGCGCTGCTGGAGCACGGCGCGAAGGTGTTCTGCATCGCGAACGCACAGCAGACCCGCGACGGACGCGCTCTGATCTTCGGCCGCCACCTCCTTCGGATCCTCCGGAGAGCCCGCCGGCCCGGACCGTGCTTCTGGCGCCTCAGGCCAGACGACACCATCACCTACGACATCCCGTGACGCGACGAAGCACCCCCGCCCTCCCGGAGGAGGGACGGGGGCGCGGTCGCGTGCCTGAGGCGTGAGGCCCGTTAGGAGGTGAGCGACGAGGTCGTGACGAGCCCACCAGGCGTGCCACGGCTCCCCGTCACGGGCTGCGCCTGCCAGAAGACGCCCTGACCGACGGCCGAGCTCGCGGGCTGTCCGGACGCCGTCACGGCGAGACGTGCGGAGCGAGCGGTGGGGGCGAGTTCCTTCGCCACCAGCGCGCGCACCATGTCGGACACGCTTGTGCCTCGAGCGTCAGCGGCGGCCCGCAGCGTCTTCTGTTCGGACTCAGAGAGGCGCAGCGACAGGACCGCGCCTCGCGCAGCAGCGTTCATAGGAGTTCCCTTTCGGTTCGGGTGACTGTCATACAACTACCGCTCAGGCGTATACACAAGCGCCCGGGAGGAGTACGGTTTGTCATACGCACCCGTTCGTCGAACCCAGAGGAGCACTACCGTGGCACCGACCTCTCGCAACGCGATCACCGAGTTCACCGTGACCGGATGGCTCTGCGACTCGGCCGTCTCGGCCGAGGGCAAGCTGTACGTCCAGGGTGGCGGCTGGAACATGCTGCATCTGCCCGCCTTCCCGGCCAACCTCCCCCGCATCGGGATCGCTCTCTCCGTCGCTGTCCCTTACTCGGCGACGAACCAGAACCACAAGCTCACCATCCATCTCGAGGCCGAGGACGGCCAGCAGCTTCCCCTCGGCGCACCCGCCCCCGGCGCCGGCGACGCGCTCGGAGCGCCCATGGCTATCGAGGCCCAGTTCCAGATGGGGCGGCCGCCGGGGATCATGCCGGGGGACGCCCAGCTGATCCCGTTCGCACTCAACATCGACGGGTACCCGCTCGAGAAGCCTGGGCTGTTCGCTTTCGTCGTCTCGATCGATGGCACCGAGATGCACCGGCTCCACTTCCGCGCCATCCAGGCTCTGCCGGGCGTTCTGCCGTTCGGCTAGGCCCGGGAGCGCCCCGCTCGGCCGAGGTCGGGCGGGGCGCTGTGGTGAGCTGAGCCTGTGCTACTCGGCGCGGTGGCGCGGCTCGTCGTCGGCAGGCAGGTAGCCGACGTGGACCTGGCCGTCGAGCGAGGTGACCACCGCGGCGCCGTCGTCGGTCACGCGCGCGTAGGTCGGGGCTGCGGCGGAGCCGAGCACGAGCCGGGTGAGCCAGTCGGGCAGGCGCGGCTCGAGCCGGCGGGCGAGGGCGTACCAGACGGCGATCGCGACGGTGACGAGCAGGCCGAGCGCGACCTCGGACTGCAGCAGCGTGGTCAGGGCGTCGCCGACGTCGCCGGGCAGGCGCGGGGCGAGCCAGGCGACCACCGCGGCCACGACGGTGCCCCAGGCGGCCGGGACCGCGGTGCGCAGCAGGGACGCGCCGTAGTCGCCGAGCGACGTGGCGCCGGCGGTGGGACGGACAGCGGGCAGGGGCGTGCTCATGGGGTTCCTCCGGTGGGTCGTGGCGGGACGGGCTGGCCGCAGGCGATGAGCGCCTGGATGAGGACGGCGTTGTGGGCGTCGGACGCGTCGCGCTCGATGCGGTACCGGTCGGCGGCCGCCCGCTCACGCTCGGCGTCCTCGATCGCCGCGGCGCGCGAGGCCTTCATGTACTCGAACTGGTCGTCGCGCTCGGCTCGCCGCTCGGCGGCCTGCTGGAGCTTCTGCTCGCGGGCGCGGCCGGCGCGGGTCGCGCGGCCCGCGAGCCACGTGCCGAGGGCACCGATCGCGGCGACGAGGACAGTGGCGAGCGCGGGGTCGAGCTGCTGTGCCACGGGCGTCACCCCTCGGTGCCGGCGGGGTCCGTCCGGATGAGGTCCTCGAACGGGTTGCGCAGCGGGTCGCGCAGCATGGTCAGATCCTTGGCCGCGAGCGCCGTCCACACGATGACCCCGGACCAACCGACCAGGGAGCCGGTCAGGATGGACCAGACGAACCCGCCGACCCACATCGCGGTCACCACCACAGACCCGGTCAGGGCGTGCCGTGCGGACTCCTCGCTGCCGGTGACCGCGGCGTGCACCGCGACGAGCGCGACGAGCACGAACGCGACGCCCCAGGTGATCAGCGCGGCGTCCGGCGGGACCGGCAGCACGGCCTTGACGCCGTCGTAGGACGGGGAGGTGAAGTCCCCAGGCCGCACGACGCACATCAGGCCGAGCAGCAGGTGCCGCAGCGCGCAGATCGTCATGTACGCGCGCGCCCGAGGTGTCATGCGGGCGGCGGACATCAGCCGGCCAGGCGCTTGGCGAGCTCGTCCGCGACGGCGCCCGCGAGGTCGGCCGGGATGGCCGCGGCGATGGACTCCGCGAGCGCCGACTCGTCGATGTCGACCGTCGGCGGCTGCCCGCCGTAGAGCCGCTGCAGGGCGGCCTCCTCCGGGCCCTGGGGCGGCTGCCAGCCGAGCAGCACGCCGAGCATGCGCCGGGTCTCGCGCGGGGCGAGCCGCAGGTCGCCGACGGCGTCGCCCTCGGGGCCCTGGGCGGGCTGCCAGCCCAGCAGCACGCCGAGCATGCGCCGGGCCTCCGCGGCGTCGGCGGCGGCCTTGTCGAGCTTGGCCTCCTGGTCGGCGTTCATGACGTCCTCCTCGATCGGGATGGGTGCGGTCAGGCTCGGTGCGCTCGGGATCTGGCCGCCGCCCTGGCCGGGGTTGGTGACGAGCTGGCCGCCGCGGATGCGCGCGGCGGCGGCCGCCACCCGGGCCGCGGAGGCGACGATCTCGAAGTGCATCTCGTCGGCACGTCCGGTGTAGTCCCCGCCCCAGCGGACGACCCCGCCGAGGTCGGCGAGGATGCGGCGCAGAGCGGCGACCTGCGCGGGCGTGAACGTCCCGCGCTGGCCGAGGACGTGGCGGGTGGCGTTCAGGTCGAGCGCCGTGCCCGAGGCGTGGTTCGAGTAGCCGGACGCCTGCCCGGCGATCGGGCGGAAGGCGTAGCCCCAGTCGTCGCGTCCGGCGTCGACGTCCTCGACCTCCGCGTCGAACCGTGCGACGAGGTAGGCGAGCACGGTGGCGACGTCGCCGGCGCGGACGCGGCCGACGATCTTGGGGATCGCGACCAGCAGCGGGGAGGACCCGGACGTGATGACCGGCCAGCCGTTCTGCGAGGTGGCCATCAGACGGCCGGCCACTGCAGGGCGATCAGGAAGACGGTGCTGGTGCTGCCGGTGTAGGCGGGCATGTGCATCTCGACCTTGCCGTTCGCGCGGTTGTAGATCGAGAGCGACGGGCCGTCCGGGAACACGACCTTCGCGGCGCCGTAGTAGACGCCGCCGCTCGTGTGCCGGGCCTCCGTGCTGATCGTGCCCATCTCGGTCGTGCCCGACGAGACCGCGCCGGCGTTCTTCTGGGTCAGCGTGATGGACGCGTACCAGGTCAGGCCCTTGCGGATGATCGCGGGCACGCCCGAGACGAGCCAGTTGCCGTTCACGGTGAACGTCGCCACGGCATCGGGCAGCCAGGTGGTGCGCCAGTCGATGCCGTCGTGGTGCTCGTGCGCGGCGGTGTCACCGCGGGTCACCCGCAGCGGCTGACCGCCGGTGGGCGACCAGTCGATCTGGGACAGCAGCAGGTCGCGCGCGGTCTGGTTCGCGACGGGCACCCGGATGCGGGAGCGGAAGCTGTTCGCGAGGTCGACCATGTCGCCCTGCGGGTCGAACGGGTCGGAGCCCGCGGGGACGATGAGCCCGGATGCGGTGGTGGCCATGGGGTTCCTTCCTGCCCGCTCAGCGGGTCCAGTCGAGGGCGACCTGCCCGGACTCGGGGTCCTTGCCGTCCTGCGGAGCGCCCACGCCGACGAGCCCGACGTAGGGGCTGCCGGCGATCGCCAGGCCCCCGCCGGAGTCGACGAGCTCCTGACCGACGGACGCCGGGAGCGGGGTCCACCCGGCACCGGCACCGGCGGCGAGGGTCACGTCGTAGGGGCCGGCGACGCGGTTCAGCTCGCCGCCAGGGCGGGAGCCGTCCGTCGTCCGGTACAGGTGCACCACCGCGGCGGCGTTGTAGGAGCCGATGCGCAGGCGTGCCCCAAGCCGGACCCGGCAGCCGGTGATCGTGCGGCCGGTCAGGGCGCGGGCCTTGTCGCCGTACCACCAGCCGCCCCGGGAGTCCTGGGAGACGTAGGGCGACCCGCCCTGCACGACGTCAGTGGAGGACGCCCACCCCCACCCGCCGGTGCGCCAGGACCCGGAGCCCTGGGCGGTGACCAGCAGCGTCCCGGAGTCCGGGCCGGACGGCGGCGGCGCCGGGACGTCCGGCGGCGGCTGCGGGTCAGTGGACACTGGGGCGAGCGTCCCGGGCAGCAGGAACGGCGGCGCGCCGCCGCCCTGCCAGACCAGCCCGACGAGCGTCCCTATCGCCGGTGCCGTCCCGGCGTAGCGGGCCTGGACGGTCCCGGCCGTCGTGGTCACCGGGATCAGCCCGGACGAGGCGGCCCCGGCGATGCTCCCGGAGATCGGCCGCGGGGTCGGCACGACCGGCCCGACGACGACGGCCGTGCCGTCGACGAGGACGACCTGCACGCGGTCGCCGTCGACGAGCACGACCATCGCCGGCCACAGCGGTGTCAGGCGGGTCCCGTCGTCCAGCACCACCACCCTGGCGCCGCCGGCGGTCGTGACGGTGCCCGCCGACACCCGCACCGGGGTCTCAGCCACGACGTCGCCCAGCGACCCGCGCGGCGATCACCTCGAGCGCCTCGACGGAGACCCGCACCGTCAGGTCCATGCTCTTGGCGGGGATCCCGTCGGCGGCCGACGCCATGCGCTTGCGCACCACCCGCCCCACCAGCGGCGCGTCGCCGTCGATCGTGGCCGGCACGACCGTGACCGCGTCGTGCAGCTGGATCCCCGGGTGCGCCAGGCACACCACCGGCAGGTCGATCTGCCCCGAGCGGGACAGCGACGCCAGCCGGGCGACCGCGTCGGACTGAACCCCGGCCGCCGTCTGCGCGATCGACCGGTGGAACGCCGGGACCCTGCCGTAGGGCTCGGTGACGCCCCACTTCAGCGGGCCCGCGCGCAGCCAGTCCCGCCCGACGAGAGGCTCGCCGGCGGCTGACGTCCCGGTCGAGGTGACCGCGTTGTACACGCCCTCGTCGGACAGCGCCCGGGAGACGTTGATCAGCGCGCCCTCGTCGCCGCCGTCGATCGTCCAGACCGGCGCCCCCAGGGCCGCGGGCAGCACCTGCAGCGACCCGTCGCCGCCCATCCGGTACACCGCGTCCACCTGCGTGAGCAGGTCCTCCACGGCGTCCATCCGTCCCTCGCCGTAGACCAGGGAGGACGGCACGTCGCGGTCGACGACGGCCGGGGAGACGACCACGGGCATGATGTCGCGCAGCAGCCGGGCGACCTCGGACAGGCACCGCGAGCCCGCCGGTGGCTGCCCCTCGGCGTCCAGCCGGTCGAGGTTCGCCGGGATGCACGTCAGCTCGTCGGCACGCACCGACACCGACCCGCCGCCGGGCACCCGGCCCGCGGTCACCGTGCGGGTCCCGGTCGTGTCCATCACCGAGCGCAGTCGCCACTGCTCGGCCGGCACGGCGCGGCGCAGCCGCCACCAGCCCACCGGCACCCGCACGTCGGACGACCCCGACACCCACGTCAGCTGCGCGCGGGACCCACCCGGGGCGAGGGGGTCGCCCATGCCCCACGGGGAGAGCTCGCCGTCGGGGTCCGCGACCTCGATCGTGGCCTGCCCCTGGACCTGCCGGTCGGCGTCCCAGTCAAGCGACCAGGACGACACCTCGAGTCCGCCCGCGACGAGCGCGCCGCCGCGCCAGATGTTCACCTCGACGCGGTCGCCGGAGGTCGTGCCGGTCACCTCGTCGGTCAGCAGCTCGCCACCAGGCAGCATCAGGACGCCTCCGGGGTCGGGTCGCGCAGCCAGTCGAGGTACGTGTCTCCTGGCCGGGCCGCCAGGACCTGCGCGTAGGTGTGCGCCGTCCACAGCGCCCGCACCTGGTCGTAGGTCCACCACGGGACGGCGATCTTCGGGGACGGTCCGCGGACCTGGGTGACCTCGAACCGCCACTCGTTGTTGCCCAGGACGCCGCCGACGACCGCGGAGTCGTCGAGGTCCGGGGCGATGACGTGCGCGACGGGGTCGATCGGGAGCTCCGGCGGCAGCCCCCGCACCACGACCGTCCCCGCCGTCTCGAACAGGTCGCGCAGGGACTTCACGAGCGCGCCCTGCGCCGCGGCGAGCGCCTGCAGGTGCAGCAGCACCCCGGACGGGGCCTGACGCACCCCCAGCGACGCCACGGGCAGCCGCGCGCCCTGCACCCGCACGACGTCGGCAGGCTGCCGCCGCGCGATCGTCGCTGCGGTCCGCGACAGCAGCCGGATCGCGTCGTCCCCGTGGTGCCAGGACACGGCGACCGCGGCGCGCGGGTTCAGCGGGTCCTGCAGCCACGCCCAGTCGGACGGAACGGTCATCGTCGCGGCCGTCGAACCCGTCACGGCGGCCGAGGTCGACAGCCGGTACGTCACCGGGACGTTCAGGGGCGGGACGAAGTCCCTGAAGAAGTCCGACCCGGTGACCTGCTCTCGCAGCGCACCGCGCACCGCCTCCCAGCGCACGCCGTCCGTCGACCGCTCGACCGTCACCACCGACGGCGACCCCGACGGCAGCCCCGTCACCGTGATCCCGACCTGCGGGGCCCCGGTGTCCGGCAGCACCTCGAGCGACAGGCCCATCAGCGCACCACCCCCGACGTCGTGCGCGAGCCTTCGGCGGCGCGCCGTGCAGCGGACAGGGTCAGCGCGGACACGTCGCGGGCGCCGGCCAGGACCTCCTGCCCGATCCGCTCGGCCAGGTAGTCCAGATCGGCCCGCGACCAACCACCGGCGGCCGGCACCGGCTCCACCGGTGCCGCCGTCGAGCCGTTCGCGCGTGGCTGGACGTTCGCCGGGATGAGCCGGTACCCGAACTCGCGGGCCGTCGCGTCGAGGAACTCCGTGGCGCGAGCGCGCTTCGACAGGGCGTGCGGGATGTACGTCTCCCCGCCCGTCTCGTCCTCCGCCCACAGGATGTTCGAGCCGGCCGGAGCGAACTGCGCCTGCCGGCTGAGCACCCCGCCACCGGCCATCGGGCGCACCCGCATGCCCACCGGCCAGAACCCACCGTCGGCCTGGGCGATCATGTTCCCGAGGCCTGTCGTCACCGTGGTGTTCCCCTGGGTGTCGACCCGGACGACCGCCCGGTACGTCTTGCCGTTGATGTTGTTCAGCGACTCGACGATCCGCGTGACCGCGCCGCTCGCCTCGGTGGTCTCCGCGACGACCTTCGTCGTCACGGTCTGCGGGATGAGCCCGTACTGCGTCGCGAGCTTCGACGCCTCCTCGCGGGTGTAGCCCATCGAGGTGGCCGTGTTGATGAACGCGTCGCGCTGCTGCACCGTCGTCGCGTAGAGCTCCTGGCTCGTCGCGTTCTGCTTCGTCATCGCCTCGGTGACCTGCGCGTTTCGTGCGGCCAGGTCGAGCAGCGCCTTGTCCGCGGCGATCGTCGACTCCGCGTTCAGGTCGACCGCACCGGACTGGTCGCGGGCGACCTGCGCGCCGGCGGCCGCGGCGTCGGTCGCGGCCTTCTGCGACTCGGTCTGCGCGATCTGGGCCTCACGCAGCGACATCGCGACGCCGGCGGCGTCCTTCTGCGTCTGGATCTGCTCCTGCAGCTTCTCGTTGAGGTTGACCACCGACCCGGCGAGGTCGTCAGTCGCGTGGAGGCCCGCGTCCTGCTCCGCGCGCCAGGCGGCCTGCGACTCAGCGACCTGATCCTGCTGGACTCCCACCGCTCGGAGGACTTCCCACAGCGACTCGTTCGCGTCGACGACCGGCTTGATCGCTCCCGCGTTGGCTCCGTGAGCGTCGGTGGCGGCCTTGAGCTCGGCGTTCGCCTCGCGACCGCGCTCGGCGAGGCGTCGGTAGCCCTCGCTCGTCGGATCGATCGCAGCATCGACGAGGTCCTTGAGGCTGACGCCCAGCTGGCGAGCCTTCTCGATCACCCCACTCTGCTCGAGGCCGTTGTAGGCGACGGCGCGCGTGTTCTCGGTGATCGCCCCCGTCGCTTCGTCGAGCGAGCTCTTGAAATCGTCCACGCGCTGTCTGGCGGCAGCCTGGTGTCCGATGAACACACTGATGGCCGCGGAGATCCCCGTGATGGCGAGCCCGACGGCGTTCGACACAAACGCCGTCTTGAGCGCGGCTCCGAGAGTGCTCACACCGGCCTGAGCCGCGATCGAGAGCGTGCCGACCCCAGAGACCTCACGCCCGAGCGCCTGCGCGACACCACGGGAGGCCTCCATGTTCTCGCTGAACGCGGAGATGACCCCGCGCAGCGTGGAGAACGCCCCCTCGAGCGGCTCGCGGACCTGGGACAGTGCGACGAACGCGGTCACAGCGACGAGCACCGGGGTCGGGATCTCGGAGATCCACGACACGACCTCGGCGAGCATCTCGGCCACCGGGGCGCCCGCTCGAACCACACCCAGCAGCGCCGGGGACAGGTCGGTGCCGACGCGCACTGCCAGGTCGGCGGCCGCCAGGAGCAGGTCACGGGCGGCCGGCGCGAGCTCGCGGCCTGCCACCATCGCGGTGTCCGCGAGCGCCTTGGCGAGGGATCCAGCGATCGGGAGGAGCGGCTGCAGCGCGCCGAGGAAGGCGCCCCCGGCAGCCCGCAGTTCCGGTGAGGTCGCGATGAGGGCAGCGACGCCGGCGACGACGGGGTTGATGCTGAGCCCGAGCTTGCTCAGGATCGGGATGTTCTGGGTGCCGTAGGCGTACAGCGACGCCGAGCCGGCCGCGACGAGCGGGGTGTAGCCGGTGAGGGTGTCGAGCTGGCCGTTGACCTTGGACAGGTCCCAGGTGTTGATGAGCCCGCGGACCTTGTCGAGTGCCGGGGTGACGGAGTCGAGCGCAGGGGTGAAGCGGTCGACGAGCAGGGCGACGAGCGGCTTCGCCTTGGTCTCGAGCGCGCGCAGGGCGTCGGCGACCTTGTTCGCCCACTCGACCGCCCGGCCGCCGCCCTTGGGGTCGATGAACGGCGTGGCGATGACGCTGCCGATGTCGCGGATCGCGCCCTTGATCCGGTCGAGTGCGCCGTCCATCTGCAGCTTGATGTTCGCGGTCGCACCGCCGAACCGCTCCATGAGGCCGGCCACGAGCGGGTCCCACACCTCGTCGACGGGGATGCCGCCGGGCTTGGACGCGAGCTCGCGGATCTCCGCGCCGGTCTTGCCCAGCGCGGCACCCAAGATGCCGGCGGCGTCGATGCCGTACTGGCCAAGCTGGTTCAGAGTCTCGCCGGTGAGCTTGCCCTGCCCCTGCATCTGGGACAGGGCGTAGGTGACCTGCGAGACCTGCTCGTTCGACCCGCCGACCGCCGCGACGGCGTTCTGCACGGCGTCGAGGATCGGCAGCACCTTCTCCGCCTGGACCCCGAAGCCCAGGAGCTGCTGCTGGGCGGTGATGAACACCTGCTTGGCGAACGGGCTGTTGCGCGCGAACTCGTCGAGCTTGTCCATCTGGGCGTTCGCGGCCTCGGCCGACCCGAGCAGGGTCGTCAGCGCGGCACGGCTGGACTGCTGCAGCCGGTTGTAGTCCGCGCCGATCTTGAACACCGCCGCGCCCATCGCCGCGGCGCCCGTGGTCAGGGCGACGAACGAGGTCGCGAGCACCTTCGTGCCGGCCTGAACCAGGCGGCCGAGACCCTGGAACTTCTGCCCCGACTGGTCGACCTGCTGGTCGAACTGCTGGCCGTCCGCCCGGATGTACGCGACGAGCTCACCCACGGTCAGAGCCACGGACGCCTCCTCCAGGTGGTTGGATGTGCGCCATGACCGACACAGGGGGCGAGGGGCCGGACCTCGACCGGCGGGACGAGGAGCTCGCGCTCCTACGTCGCCAGGTCGAGCTGGCCGAGGCGGCCGAGCGGGAGCGCGCGGCCGAGAAGGTGCGCCGAGGCAACCGCTGGCTCGCGTTCTGGGCTGTCGTGGGCGTGCTCGCGATCGCGGCGCTCATCGCGTTCCCGGCGATCAAGGCGAAGCGGGACCACGACAGGAACGTCTGCGAGCTGACCCAGTCGATGCTCGGAAGCAGCCCCGCTGAGGCCCGGGACTACTGCGGCTGACGGTCCGGGCTCAGCGCCCGTCTGAGGCGGGTGTCGGCGCTGAGGAGCGCCCAGATGCGCTCGCGCCACCACGGCCAGGGCCGGACCAGGCCCGGGTCGTGGAGGTCGTAGCCGGCGTCGGACAGGTCGACGTCGACGAGCACCCAGTGGTCGAGGATCTCCCGCCAGCCGATGCGGGGGCCGTCCGGCTGACGGGTGTGCTTCGGCTTCAGCTCCGCCGGGACGCCCCGGTACCGCGGGTAGATGCCCGTCGCTGGGTCCGGTTCGCCGACGCCGAACGGGGCCCACGCGGCGACGTCGAAGACCCCGAGGTGGCTCCCCCCGTGGCACCACCGCCGTGCTGGGCCGCGAAGATCTGGTCGGCGGTCTCCTCGCCCATCGTCCAGTAGTACAGGGCGTACAGCCCGAACCGGTCGATGTGCGGGCCCGGGACGCCGTCGGCGACCATCTCGGCGTGCGCGGCCCCGAGAGCGAGCTCGGCGACGTCCTTGTCCTTGATGGACTCGATCACCGCGAGCGTGTCGGCCGGGACCTCCGGCGAGCCCTTGCGGCCGCACGTCGGGCACTCCTCGAGCGCAGCGGAGTACACGGCCACGCCCATCGCGTTGACGGCGGCGAGCTTGAGGCCGGTGTCCTTGTCCGGCGGCGGGGCGGTGTACGTCTTCCCGCGGTACGCGATCTCGAGGTCGGGGTCGAGGTAGTCGGTGAGGTCCTTGAGGGCCATGGCGGTCTCCTTGCGTGCCGGGTAGCCGGGTGGAGCGCGCGGGGCCGGACCCGGCTGTGCCGGCCCCGCGCGCGGTCTGGGGCGGTCAGGCCCGGGTGTAGGCCGCCGGGGTGGAGGCCCCGGAGGGCGAGGTGACCGTCACGGGCGCCGAGCCGGCCGAGCCGGCCGGCAGGGAGGCGACGATCTTCGTGCCCGAGACGACCTCGTAGTCGGCGGCGTTGGCCGACCCGAACTTCACGCCCGCGGCGCCGGTCACGGACCCGAACCCGGTGCCGGTGATGGTCACCAGCTCGGCGGCGGCGGCGCCGGACGGCTGCACGGACGCGATCGTCGGGACGGCGCCGGACGACGCGGTCGACGGGTTCGCGATGCGCTGGCGGCGACCCTGGCCGGTGACGGTGACCGTCCAGCCGCCGATCTGGTCGTTGCCGGTGTTCTGGCGGGTGACCGCGACGGTGCCGGTGCCCTGGTACGCCTCGTCCGGGTTCGGCTCGGCGCCGACCGGGTCGTCGTACCACCGGAACACCCCGGACGCGGCGTTGCCGACGGCCTCGGGACCGGCCAGGGCGAGGATGCGCTCGAGCTCGGGCAGGTACGTGCCGTCCGGGAGGCGGTGCGCCTGCACGGTGAACCCGAGCGTCCAGGACTCCGAGGTCTTGATCGGGTGCGGGGCACCGTTGTCGTCGTAGGTCGCGCCGTCCTGGGTGACGGACGTGACCTGCGGGTCCACCGCGGAGATGAAGCGGATGGGCTGCCAGTTGTCCGGCTGGCCCGGCAGGGCGAGGTTCACGTCGACGGCGTACTCGTAGGAGAAGCCGATCTCGGTCGTGGGGGTGCTCACGGGGTGCCTCCTTGGGTGACGATGCGGTAGTTGTCGGACCGCTCCTCGCGGCCGTTGCCGTCCGCGCCCAGAGGGGCGGTCGACTCGTGCACGCACCGAGCGACGCGCAGTGCGCCCCAGGTGGCGTGGTGGACGGCGTGCATGGCCTCGAGTGCGTCGTCGGCGAGGTCGTCCACCTCGTCCGCGGCACCGGGCGCGCGGGAGAGGATCTGGACCATCACCCCCGTGTTCGGGAGCTCGACGTCCAGGTCGAGGTCGTAGACGCTGATCGCGAGGGCGCGGTCCGGAGACGGCGGCAGCCGCTTGAGCGCGATGAGGGTCTTGCCGGCGGGGGCGACCTCCTCGGGCCCGGTCCAGACGCCGACGCCGGCGGCGTGCAGGTGGGCGGCGATGCCGCGCAGGACGTGGCTGACCCGGACGGTGTTCACTGCGTCTCCTTGCGGATCTCGGCGGCGATCGTCTGGGCGGTCGTGCGCTGCGACGCCCGCCAGGGCCGCTCGAGGTACTTCGCGGTCTCGCCGCGGTCGTGGCGCAGCCTCAGCGCCTCGTGCTGGCGCACGGCGTAGGGGGTGTCGTAGGAGACGGCCGCGACGAGGTCGGTGTCGTCGACATCGAGGGCGGCGGACCTGGCGAGCTCGTCGTCCTCGCGCGGGACGACACGCAGGGACGCGTCGAGCACGTCCTGTCCGGCGCGGCGGACCCCGCGGGCGGCGCCGCGGCGGATCTGCTGCTTGGCCTGCGCCCCGTTCCACGTGATCCGGACGTCGTCGGCCACAGCGCCCCCTACGTCAGCGAGAGGGTCTGGTACGACCAGATCGTCGGGTGGTGGTGCCGGGACGTGGTGATGACCCGCGCCTCGCGCTCGTGCCCGGTGCCGGGCCACACGGTGACCAAGGAGTCGGTCGGGACGTCCTGGTCGAAGTCGACGTGCACCTCGGACTCGGACACGACCTCAGCGCCGGTGCGGTCGCGCACGACCTTGCGCTCGTCCATGGCGAACGCCCGCACGTCACGCGCGGGACCGTAGACCGGGCCGGTGGAGGACCGGCCGAGGTAGGGGCGGATCCGCACGATGTGCGGGGCGGCCCAGTCCGGCAGCGGGGTGAAGTCCATGGCGGTCACCACGGCTCGTAGATCGGCTCGCGGGCGATGCTGACGCCGCAGGAGCACGTCGTGCCGCCGAACATCAGCGAGCACCACGGCGGGTGCCCGCCTGAGGCCGGAGCGGTGTCGACGGCGAAGGCACTCGGCTTCTCGCCGGTCGCGCAGACCTTCTGCAGGTCGGTGATCTCCGTCGGCCAGAACATCGCCCGGCGACCCTGGTACTGGGTGGTCTGGGAGAACGGCCCTGCGATCTGCGTCTGGATCGCGCCGCTTCCGGCCTCGTTCCAGCGCAGGATCGCCCCGCGCAGGATGCCCTTCACGGCGGCGAGCTTCGCCTCGCGCACAGCCTTGTTCGGGCCGGACTCACCCGCCGGCGCGACGGTCAGCTCGGGGATGCAGGGGGCGGTGAGGATGGCCTGGGCCTCGGCGTCCGCGATCATCTGGTCCGCCTTGGCGGGCGCGATGGTCGCGAACGGGACGAGGTCCTCGGGGGTGATGAACTTGCCCATCCTCACCGCCTCCTGTCAGTCGACGGTGCCGGCGGCGGCCGCGTCGTCGGCGTCGAGCACCGCGACGAGCTCGGGCTTGGTGCCCTCGTCGGACAGCAGGGCGTCCGGCTCGCGGCCCTCGTTGCGGCGCGCGATCTCCGCCTTGAGGTCCTCGACCTTGAGCTTGCTGTGCGGCGAGGTGCCGGCGGGCTTGTCGGCGGTCTTGCGGGTGGTCGGCTTCTTGTAGCCGCTGCCCGCGAGCAGGCGCTTGGCCTTGTCGTCGGAGACGTTGACGGTGGCGCCGTTCGGCGCGATCAGGCGGACCATCAGGCGTTCGCCACCTTGTCCTCGATGACCGCGAACTGGTCGACGAAGACGTGCCAGGCGAAGATGACCTCCGCACGGAACAGGACCTCGTTGTGGCCGGCCAGGTCGCGCCCGGTGTTGTCCGGGTCGCCGTACTCGAGCATCCGGAACGGGAACGTGCGCTGCACGCCCCAGCGGATGCCCTGCTGGTAGTTCCCGACGATCGCCCGGACCTTGTTGTCGGTCGCGTCGCCGTCCTTGGCCTTGCCGGACACGGTGCTGGACACCGAGGCCGCCAGGCCCTCGAACGCGGACAGGTCGACGCCGAGGCCGAGCTCGGGGTACTTCTTGCGGCCGTCGTTGTAGCGGGCGGTCGACAGCGTCCAGGCGTAGGACGGGTCGAAGGCCGCACCGGTCGGGCGGTACCCGTCCCCGATGACCAGACCCGCGGCGGCCTCGAAGTCGAGGTCGGGCTTGGAGTCGGCGGTGATCTCGACGCGGTTCGTGGTCGCGTTGAGGTAGTTGGTCCACGAGGTGATCGCGGTGCCCGTGCGCGGGTTGATCCGGAAGTACGCACCCAGGTCCAGGCCGCGGGCCAGGGCGAGCGCGCACTTGTCCTCGAACTCGTCCAGGATCTTGAGCTGGTAGTCCTCGTCGGCGATCAGGAACTCGTCGCTGGTGCGGAAGTTCACGACGGCCTTGTGCGGGCTCGCGACCACGCTCGACGGCTTGGCGTCGTCCTCGGACTTCGCCCCGCCCTGCTCGACGAACTCCGCAGTCAGGTCGTCGTCGAACGTCACGATCGTGACGTCACCGAACCGCATGGGCTCCTGGCCCGACAGCGCGGCGATGGTCGATCCGGTCTTGGTCTTCGTGACGATCCCGTCCACGATCTGCGTGGGCAGGGTGACGTCGCTCGTGGTCAGGGTTGCCACGGCTGCCTCCTCAGGGCTCTGGTATCAGTCGTCCCGGCCGGTCAGCCCGCGAAGCCACTCACGCTTCGGGTCCGCCCCGCCGGGGGTGGAAGGGGTACGCCCGGCGAGCGCGTCGCGTCCGCCGGTCTTCTTGATGCCCTGGATCGCCTTGACCTGCTCGAGCAGGGCATCGGGGTCGGTGGCGGTGAGCAGCACCTTTCGGTCCTCGGGGACCACGCCGAGCGACACGAGCGCCGAACGCAGGCCGTCGGCGACCTTGGCCGGGACCGACGCCGCCTCGGCCTCCGCGGCGGAGATCCGGTCGGCGGCCTTCTGGGCCTCGGTCTTGTTGGCCTCCTCGATCTCGTCGAGGCGGGCCGCCTTGGCCTTGAGGTCGTCGTAGTCGCTGAACTGGGCCTCGGCACGGGCGAGCCGCTTGCCGATGATCGCGTCGAGGTCGGCCTGGGTGGCCGGCGGGACGTAGGCCTTGGCGCCCTTGTCGCCGCCCTCGGGGTTGTCGAGATCGGGCATCGCTGCTTCCTCCTGGTGACCGCGTGTTGACCGCCACGCGTGGGCGTACCCCCGCACGAGCGCGGGGAGGTCAGTGGGTGACGTACTCGGCGATCGCGCGCTGGATGAGCGCGTTGTGCTGCGCGAGACGTTCGACGGCGCGCTGGTCGCCGCGGGCTGCCGCCAGGCGCCACGCGGTTGTGCGCACGGAGGCCTCGTAGAGCTTCACGTCGACCTCGGGGGCGTCGGGGTCCCAGTCCGGGACGGCCGCGCAGTTGCACTCCCCGCCGGTGGCGCCGCCGTGCGCCGCGAAGTGCACGGTGTGCTCCTTGTAGACCGCACCGCGCCCGGCGAGCAGCACGCAGAAGTCGCAGGCGCCGGCCCGGGTGATCCGCCGCCAACCGCTCGCGCGGGGGTCCCGGTCGGCGGACGTCGTGATGGTCTGCCGAGCGGCGGCCAGCACGTACTTCTCGGTGGTGCCGAGCAGGACGCCCAGGGCGGCCGTGGGGGTGTCGGTGAACAGCGAGCCGGCCGCGCGCCGCACGGTCCCCTCGACGCCGTCGAGGTACGGCGAGGGCTGCGCCAGGGCCCGGAACCGTCCTGGGACGTTCTCCGCGGCGCGCAGCTCGTCGTACCAGTCGGCGGCCATCGCGGCGGCCGAGTCGCCGTACTTCTCGACCAGGTAGGGCACGAACTCGAGCAGCGCGTCCCGCGCGGCCTCGGGGCGCGAGAGGTTCAGGTAGTCGAAGAACGCCGTCAGCTCGCGGCGCACGAGCTTGCGGACGGCGATCTGGACCTGCCGGAGCCGCTCGCCGTCAGCCTGCGAGACCACCGGTGCCGCCCTGCCGGGCCGCGGCGAGCAGCGCGTCGATCGTCGCGGTCCCGCGCGCCCGGCGCCGCTCGGACTGGAACCGCTCGATCTGCTGCGGGGTCAGGCCGAGCAGCTCGAGCCCGACCTCCGTCTGCGCGAGCTCAGGGACCGCCGCGAGCGCCTTCGACCCTGCGTCGGCCTGCGCAGCGCGGGACTGGTAGCGCGGGTCGCGCCACTGCGCGTCGATCGACGACCACTGCGTCGGGACGGTGTCCATGTTGGACTGCATCGCCATCGCGATCGGCACCAGCCGGCGCAGCGCCGGGGTGAGCTCGCGGATCGTGCCCTCGGCCTCGGCGATGAGCTCGTGCTGGCCGGCGTCGTAGGCCTCGGCACTGGTCGGGTTCGCCACATCGGTCAGGGCGACCGACCAGTCCGGCAGCGACAGCTCCCGGGCGAAGGCCTTGGCGTACACGTTCAGCGCCGACAGGTGCGGCGCCGGGGACGCGGCGTCGAACTTCTTGACGTCCGCCCGGGCCAGGGGGTTCTCCTCCTTGAGGAGGTCCTGGTCGTCGGGGATGCCCTTGATCCGCCCGAGGCGTTGCATCCACTCGGCCATCGCGGTGCCGTCGGGGTTCTTGAAGATCGACGGGTCCGCACCGAGCATCCAGAACTCGGGGTAGGCGTAGATGTCCATGTGCCCCTCGAGGCGCACGAGGGCCCGCACGCCGGCGTCCTGCAGGCCCCGCACGGGGCGCGTGAGCCGGGAGCGGCCCATCGGGCGGCGCAGGCGGGGGCGGTAGACCAGCGGCGCGGCCGGCACCCCGAACTTGTGCTCCGACTCGTCCAGGATCTTCCACCTGCCGCCGTCGATCGCCGCGGCGATCGTGCGGCCGGGCAGCAGCAGCGACAGCGCGGTGATCCGGTTCTGCTCGCCGCGCTCGCGCGCGATCAGCAGGTTGTCGAGCCGGCGCGTGACGGGGTTCCGGTCGCCGGTGGCGTCGACCGCGGAGTAGAAGTGCAGCAGCCCGCCAGGCTCGCCCTCCCCGCCCTTAGAGGCGACGCCGAACGACAGGCCGTGCACCAGCGTGTCGGTGATCGCCTGGTCGACCTCGGACTCGACGCGGTTGCCGTCCCAGACCTCGCGGAACCCGGAGGAGTCGAGATCGCCATCGGCCCAGACCATGCGCTCGAGGTTGCAGCGCCGCCCCAGGGCGTCGACGCCCTTCGACGACCAGCCCAGCGCCAGACCCAGCCGGTAGTACTGCTGCGGGACGACGCCGCCGAACATCTTGCGCATGTTCCGCTCAGCGTCGTAGTACGCGTCGAGCAGCCGGTTCGTGCCCTGGTGCCGGTCGAGCTGCTCCACCAGGTGGTTCAGCGCGCGCTCGTCGTCGTCGTCCAGGCCGGGGAGGCGGATCATCTGCGAGGTCACGACACCACCACCCCCGCCCGTCGTCCGCTCGTCCTGTTGCCGCCGGCGGTGCGCCCGCCGCTCGGTGCGCGCCCGGCGGCGGCGGCGCGCTTGTCGGTGACCACCGCATGCCGGGCGATCGTCACCGCGTCCAGCGCCGTGACGTCGCCGTCCGAGGTGACGGCCTGCCAACCCCAGCCGCCGGCCTGGCCGATCTTCCGCTTGCCCGCGATCTTGACGGCGGCGTCGAGGCCCGGCTGCGCGATGTGGGTCAGCGACCCCTCGTGCACCGCCCGCAGGAACCCGGTGTGCGCGGTGATCGCCTCGTCGGTGGTCATGACGGCCACCCGCCGGCGGGGCACCCCCGCGGCGCGCAGCTCGTTCAGCAGGTCCCCGGCGCCGGCCTTGCCGTCGATCAGGATCCGCCCGAGGTGAGCCCGCGCCGCGAGCCACGCGACCAGCGCCGCGGTGCCGTCCGACGTGCGCGCGACCCCGAGGGCCTCGACGTGCTCGCTGCCGTCCTCCGCCAGGCGGGCGACACCGCAGCCGACCCGCTCGCCGTCGGCGGAGAACTTCACGCCGTAGCCGACCGGCCCCTCGGTCGGCGCGATGTCGGCGTCGATCGCGAGGTCGCCCCACTGCGAGGACTTGATGACGGTCGCCGCGGTGTCCTCGTCCCAGACGCCCAGGCCCTCACGGCGCCACGAGTCGTCGGACTTGAGGTTCGCGCGCAGCCGCGCCACCGACATCGGCGGCGTGCGGTGCGGGTAGGACGGGTTCGCCTTCTTGATCTGCTCCGGGTCGTCCAGGCTCGGCCCGCCAGGCTGGCCAACGTCCGGGTCCGCGGAGCACTCGACGTACAGGGTGTTGCCGGCCTCGGTGACCACGACGTCGTCCGGCTTGGTGGCGAGCGCGTCCTTGCGGCGGTTCGCGAACTCCTCGCCCGGGTCGCGCGGTCGCGGCGGGGTGCCCATGAAGAACAGCAGCGCGCCGTGGCGCCACCGCGACTGGTTCGTGGCCGGGACCATGTCCTCGAGCGCGCTCTCGGTGAGGATCTGGGCCTCGTCGAACACCTCGATGTCGACCTCGTCGAACCCGCGCCCGAAGCCCTGTTCGCGGGCGCCGAACATGATCACCGACCCGTTGCGGAACCGGATCTCCTGCTCGCCGTTCGTGCCCCGGATGCCGTCGTTGCGGCTCGGCTGCAGGTGCTGCTTGACCGCTCGCCGGCGCACCATCGCCTTGAGCGACTCGAACGTCTTGGTCGACGTGCGGCCGCGGTGCGCGGTCCACAGCACCGTCAGTCCCGGGAAGATCGTGCACAGCGCCACCACGATGCGGCCCACGATGAACGTCTTGGCGACCTGCCGCGGGATCGCGATGACCACCCCGCCGACCGTCGCGGCCCACGTCCCGTCCTCGCGCAACCCCAGGATGACCTGCCCCAGACCGTCCTGCCAGGTGTCGAAGGTGTCGCCGAACTCCCGACACCGCTCCTCGACCTGGAACCACAGCGTGTCGACGATCCCCTCGGGGATCACAACGTGCCGGGCGACCTCAGATAGCGGCAGGGTCGAACGATCGACGTCCCGCCCCGCCACCGCTGGGCTCATCTGGCCTCCCTGCCTCGGGCGGCGCCGTGGCCGTGAGCGTCTCGATCTCGTTCAGCACGTCGCGGAACTCCTTGGAGACCGGGACGATCTTGTCGGCGGGGCAGTTCTCCAGCAGCCGGTCGAGCCGGTCGCGGTGGCGCTGCAGGTAGTCCAGGCGCCGGCCGGTGCCCGGGACCTCGAGCGGGGCGGAGATGGCGGGGACCGCCTCGGCGGGCTGTGCGGGCGCTCGGGCGGCCTCGGTCGCCGGGTTGCGCGGCGGGGCCCCGCGGTTCGCGCGGCGCCGGCAGTCGACCGAGCAGTACTTCGCCATCCGGCCCGTGCCCTTCGGCGTCGGCATCGGCCCGCCGCACAGCGCACACCGACGAGGCGGCGGAGTCCGTGACACCGGGGCACCTCCTCAGCGCCTCACAGCGCCTCGCCCGCGAGCGCCAGCAGGCCGAGCGTGGTCGCGCGGGGCTGGTCCGGCGCGACGAACGCAGCACCCTCGGTCGGGTCGTGGTCGGGGTCCGGCTTCGGGACGTTGAACTGGACGGTGACGACAAACCCGGTCAGCAGCGCCGTCGGGTACGGCTCGGCGTCGAGCACCGTGCACTCGTGGTCCTCGGCCGTGCAGTCCGACAGGGCCTGGTCGTGGATCGTGCACCGCATCGGCCGGATCTCCGGCACCGCCTCGAGCGCCGCCATCAGCGCCTGACCGACCTTGCGTCGGAACCTGCGCTCCGCGCGCTCCCCGTCGTCCATGTGCTCGCCCCTCTCGCACCGAAGCCGCTGACCAGACCGCATGCGCCCTGACCTGGAAGAACGCGGACGAAACGCGGACGCAACCACCCACGGCCCGCGGGGAGAGATCCCGCTATCCCCGGGGGGGCGGGCCCCCTTGGCCCCGAGGGGGGACCCTCCCCACCCCCGCCGCCGGCGCCGGCCGGCGGCGCGGGTCACCAGTCCTGCGAGACGGGGAAGTCGGTCGGCGGGGCGACGGCAACCGGCGCGCGCTCACGGCTGCGTTCGCGGTTCTGCCAGCGACACAGGACCCGGAGGTTGCTGGGGTCGTCCGTCCCGCCGTGGCGGTACTCGACGATGTGGTCGGTCTCGGCCGAGTTGTCCAGCAGCGGCGTGACGTAGTCGAGCTCGACCCCGCACGGGTGGTAGACCCCGGCCTCGTCGGTGTAGCCCGGGCAGTGCGTCAGGCCCTGCCGGCGCGCACTCGTCAGAACGATCCGACGAGCTCGGAGGTAGGCCGTGCTGCCCGTGCGGCTGGCGACCATCGCGACCTCCCCGACACGACGAAGGCCCGAACCGTGTCCCGGTCCGGGCCTTGTCGTCTGTTCGCGGGTACGCCGATGACGCCCTACGCGTTACGCACGGTATCAGGTGGCCGCCGCCTCGTGCGAGGTCCGGGGTGCGCGGCGCGCGCGAGCCTCCTCCCAGCGGGCGACCAGGGCGAGCAGGTCCCCGGCGCGGTACACCGCGACGCCGTCGCGGGTGCCGCGCTGCGGGAGCCAGCCGGGCAGGTCCGGCGGCTCTCCCGGCCCGGCCCAGTCCGGGCCCACGAGCGCCGGGCGGCGGCCGGCCTCGTGGGCGCAGCGCAGCTCCCACCAGTACCGGGCCCGCTCGATCGCCTCGTCGCCCTCATCGCGCCACCGCTTCGCCCACTGGCGCATGGTGCCGGCGGGCACGCTCGGCCAGATCAGCCGGGCGTGCGCGAGCGTGATGAGCGAGCCGGGGCGAAGGCCGGGCAGCGCGGCGAGGTGTTCGACCGTGACGTCGTGCCAGTGCGTGCGGTCGTTCCACGTCGTGCGGCAGCGCAGGCACCGCACGGTGTCGGACAGCCCGTCCTCGTGGGGCATCCACGACCGGTCGGCCCAGTCCTGCACGACGTCGCCGCCGCAGTGCACGCACGGCTCGGCGAGCCGTCGGGGCATCAGGCCGGCGATGCGACGGGCGGCGGCCCGCAGGGCCCGCATCGCCTCGAGGTAGTCCGGCCACGCGCTCGCCTCCGGGTTGTGCGCCGCCCAGACGTGCCGGGACCGCAGGTAGTCCAGCGCCGCGGCGTTGTCGGCGCCGGTGTACTCGGCCCAGTGCGCGACCCACGACCACAGCGCGGACTCGATCTCGTCGGGCGAGCTGAGCGCTCCGGGCGGCCCGGCGGGCACGAGCCGCATGTTGCCTGGCGACTTCACGGGCGAGCGCGGGTCGGGCTCGTACAGGTCGAGCGCGTGCGCGATGCCGTCGAGCATCTCGCCGGCGCGCTTCTCGCAGCCTGGGCACAGCAGCAGCGACGAGCCCGACGGCCGACCGCACGTGCCGCACGGCGCGCAGGTCTGCTCGCACTCGGTGCACGCCCAGGCGCGATCGCCGTCGTGCTGCTCGTCGCGGACCCACTCGTGGACGTGGGCGGTGCTCGTCATCGGTCGGTGCTCCCGTCGAGGTCTGCTGCTGCTGTGGTCGTGGTCGTCATGGCGTCGCTCCCAGGTGGCACTTCCTGCAGGGCCTCGGCTCGTGGTGGGTCGGGCAGGTCGCCTCGTCGATCAGGTGCTGCGCCGGAGCGCGTCCGCGGTGGCCCTTCCACGGCGACCCACCTCCGTAGCCGGCCTCGGGCACCCCGGTCGGCGGCGGAGCCCCTGCCCGGCCCACGCCCGACCCCGCCCCGCCGACACCCACACCCGACCCCGCCCCAGCCCCCGCCTGGCGCGCCCCCGCGGGCGCGCCCGCGGGGGGCACACCGCCGGAACTTGATCCGTGATCTTGAACAGCGTTCTCAGCAACGCGCGTCGGTGCAGGTCGCAGCGTCATTCCGGCACGCTCCGGCGGCCGCTGACCCTTGCGCTGGTTGCACTCAGAACACGCCACGACGAGGTTCCTCGCGCCGTCCGCGAGCGCCGGGTCGACGTGGTCGAGCGTGCCGAGCAGCTCGGTCTTGCGGTTGCCCCCGTGGCGCGGGCGCGCGACGTCGCGGCCGCAGTAGCGGCACGGCGTCTTGCCCGTCGCAGGGTCGGTGTCGCGGGCCCAGACGGCCTCGACGATCGCCTCGTCGCGCAGCTCCTTGCGCTTGGCGACGGCGACCTTCTCCGCCTCGCCCGTGGGGTAGCGGAACTGGAACCACTGGTGGAACACCCACGACCCCTTCTCCGGCTGCGGGCAGCGCTCGCAGTCGTGCCCCGGGGCGTGCCAGAACCGCACCTCGACGAGCGCCTGCGCGGCGCGGCGCACCATGCGGCGCTCGCCCCAGATGCGGACGAGCATCGACTCCGAGATCAGGCCGTCGAACCCCGAGTGCCGGCAGCGGGCGCCGGCCAGCGACCACACGCCCATCGCCTCGGCGGCCCGGGCCGGGCCGACCTGCTCGAGCAGCTCCTCGAACTTCGGCCCCGCCCAGACCTTGTCGTCCAGTTGGAAGAACCCCACCAGGGCGCCCTCTCAGTTGCAGCAGACGGCGCGTGCGCCGGCCTGCGGGATGGTTCGTCGTTCTAGTCGGAGCACCGGCACTCGCCGGTCGCCAGGTTGATCACGCCGTCGCACGACCCGCACCGCTGCGGGCCCCGCGGGCGGTCGGTCGTCTCGTCCTTGGGCATCTCGCTCACCTCCCCTCGGAGGACTCGGCGAGCGGGACCTTCACCCAGCCCGCGTCCGCGAGCGCCACGGCCAGAGCCGAGGTCGTCACGCCGTCGGCGCGCCGGGCCGAGATGCGGCCGATGTCCTGGCGCAGCTCCTCGGCGGCGGCGAGGCGCTCGCGGACGAGGTCGCGGCCTTGTGCGGCGTCGCACAAGGTAGGAGCCTTGTGGGACTCGGGCGTGACAGCGAGGGCGGCCACGGTCGACCGGATGGCCTCCTCGGGCCGCATCGCGCTCACCAGCACGAGCTGCGTGGCGGCGGACAGGACCGCGGTCACCTCGGCGACCCGCTCCGCGTCGACACCGACCGCGCACCGCGCGCACAGCACCTCCTCCCTTGTGGCCGGCTGACTGGTGCGGGCGGCGGAGACCGCCGGCTGGCCGGCGCTCATGCCGGTCCTCCGAGGATGAGGTGGGCGGCGAGCACGGCGACGGCGAGCACGGCGAGGTGGCTCAACGCCATCAGGACGGCGGTGCGCGACCCGACGGCGCGGGCGAAGCCGATGTAGATGCCGAGGAGCAGCAGCGCGATGAGCACCCAGCCGAGGATCGGGGCGGGGCCGGTCACGGCCGTACCTCCAGGTCGTCGTCTGCGACCATCTCGGGGTCGTACACCGTGGCGCTGCACGACTTCGGGAACCGGCAGCACGACGGGTTGTACTCGCCGGTCTCGGCCTCGGGCCATCGCTCAACGCACGCCCGGAGGCGACGCTCCCGCAGTGCCGGGGTCACGCTCGGCGCGGCGTCACCCCGGGCGGCGAGGACAGTGTCAGCCACCTTGCCCGCCGTGAGGCGCGTCCTCCCGAGGCACGACTGCCCGGTGTTCGTCACCGCAGCGCAGCACTCCGGGTACGACCGATACGCGTGCGGCCGGGCCGCGTCGTCGTGCAGCACCGGAGCGATCAGATCGACCAGCGCCTCCCGGTCCACCGCCTCCCCGGCACCGGCGGTCAGCGCGGCGACGGACGCCTCGGACGGTCCCGCGACCTCCGCGCGGATCGCGAACGTCCCGTCGTGCCGCTGGACGATCCACGCTCCCTGCCACGCCGTCCCGACGCCGGGGATGTGCATGTCGGACACGTACTCGCCCGACGGCTCCTGACCGGTGCAGATCGTCCCGCCGCACCACTTCGCGACGGCGTCCCAGTCGGCCCCCTCGGACAGGTGCACGGCGACCTCGGCGACGACCTCGGGCCGGTACGCCTCGTGCATCGCGCGATCCATCTCGCTCTGCTCGGCGAGCATCCGCTCGACCTCGGCCCGGGTGACCAGGCCCTCGTCCGTCGTGGCCGGCTGCGGGGCGTCGGGGCGGTAGACGATCGTGGCGGGGAGCATCTTGACCAAGTCGCCGGTGCCGTAGTCGCAGATGTCACCGCCCGCGAGGTGCCACCCCTCGGCCATCGGGTTGCCGCGCTGCCACGCCTCCCCGGTGCGGCTGGCGATCACGACCGTGTACGACGGCAGCGCGTCGAGCTGCTCCACCGTCTCCACCACGCCCGCGCGCACGACCGGGTTCGTGCCGTCGGCGGTCATCGTGACACCACCGTGATCGGGAAGGAGCCGGGGGTCTCGGCGGTGACGTCCTTCCACGTCATCCACCACTCGGGCGGCCCCACGGTGGTGATCGCGTAGCGGTGGTCGACGGAGTCGGCGTCGGTCGGCTCGTCCTCGCCCGCCACCTCCCGGTCGTAGTCGCTGACGGCGGCGGCGAACGTCTCCGGGTCGACGTGGCCGAAGGTGTAGGCGTAGGTGCCGTCCTCGTTCTCGATGACCGGGACGCCGCGGAACGTGTAGCCCGATCCGCTGGTGAAGTCCTCGGCGGTCAGCGGAGGGAGCGGCGGGTTCGGGTGCTCGGCGGTGCTCATGCTCGGTGCTCCTTCGTGTCGTTGGTCAGCTCGTGCAGGACGCGGCCCGCGAGCAGATCGGCCGGCCGCCAGACGGCGGCGTCCTGCCCGGCCGCGGTGAGCGCGCGCAGCCACGTCCGCTGGTCGTCGGACAGGCGCCCGCTCTCGGTCTTCAGCTCGCGGAACAGCACCCGGCCCCTGCGCTCGCTCACGAGCACCAGGTCCGGGAACCCCGGCCGCGAGCGCCGGGAGTCGTGCGTGTGGTACGCCAGCCAGCCCAGGGCGCGGGCGTGGCCCAGCACCCGGGCCTGCAGGTCGGCCTCGCGCATCCCGGCGGCCTGGACGGCGGCGTATTCGGCGGTCGTCAGGGTGCCGCCCGGGCCCGACCCGGGGTGGAACGCCGCGGAGCGCGGGCGGGCCGTCACAGCAGGCTCCGGCGCGCGGTACGCCTCGCCGACCGGCGGCGTGCCCGACGAGCGGACCAGGCCGTGTACGCCCAGGTCGTGCGAAGCCAGCCCACCGCGTAGGACACCGCGAGCAGCAGCGCCGCCCACACCCACCGACCGGTCCACGCCAGCGCGATCGCCGCGAGCGCCACGGCCACACCGCACGCGGCCGCGGCCACGCGCGACCACAGCCTGCTCGTGGCTGCCCTCGGTTCGGGCATCGAGGCGCCGCCCGGGCCCGACCCGGGGTGGAACGCCGCGGCGCGCTTCTCCGTCGCGCCCATCAGCCCTCCCGGTCCTTGCTGATCTCGTAGTCGACCGGGACCGTGAGCTCCCACGCGCGGCGGGCCGGCTCGACCTCGTTCTGCCACGTCGCCGACGTCCGGAGCGCCGCCCGGGCGTGGTCGTCGCGGGTGCCGCACTCGGCCGCGAGCGCCATCGTCGTGATGTCCCTGGCGTACAGGCGCAGCGCCTCGGCGTAGGCGTGCGCGAGGGTCGGGTCGCCGGCCATCAGGCGGGCTCCTCGTCGAAGCGGACGGCGAGCACTGGGCGCGACCATGTGCCGCGCACCCAGTGGCTCGTGTCGGCGCCCTGGTCCAGGTGCCACTGGAACCAGCTCGGGATCTCGCGCCACGGGTGGAACACGCGGCACCGCACGATCCGCGGGACCGGGTGCAGGGCGCCGTCCTTGCGGGTCCAGCCCCGGTCCCACAGCGCCTTGAGGCGAAGGTGGGCGGCGGTCTCCGGCTCCCACTCGGAGACGTCGTCCGCGCCGAGGCCGTAGTCGGGGTCCGGGACGTCGAGCCACCACAGCAGCTCCGAGAGCACCTCGCAGTGCGCGCAGTTGCGCCAGGTGTAGGCGTGCCCGTCGTTGACTTGGGACGAGCGGTGGTAGCGCTCGCCCGGGCGGATCGTGCGCCCGCACATCGAGCACGGGTGCTCGGTGCGCGCCACGGGCGTGCTCCTGCTCAAGGTCTCCACCAAGGTCATCACGCCACCGCCCCGAGCTGCTCGGTGATCGCGGCGACGAGGTCGGCCGGCGCACGGCGGAGGCCGAGGCCGCCGCGGTGCGGGATCGGGCGGGCGAGCGGGCGCGGGTTCGCGAGGACGAGGTGGTGGTGGTCGGCCATCGCCCACGGCGAGCACATGCCGGGGCAGCGCGGGTCACGCCCGTGCCAGTCGCTGTCCGAGCAGCAGTGCAGGCTCGCTCCTCGCACCGTGTTGTCGTGGTGCACGTCGGTGAGGTCGACGACGCCGATCACCGCGCCGAAGTGGAGCTGCGTCGGCGCCTCGGTGCCGTGCGCGGCTCGGAGTGCGCGACTGGCGTCGTTGTTCCGGTCGACCTCGCCGAGGCCCGCGTGGATGGCCACGGGACCGCGGTAGGGCCCGAGCGTCTGGACCCGGTTCTCGACGTCCTTGCCGGCGTGGATGATCGCCCACGCCCAGGGCTGGCGGACGGTCAGGACGCGCATCACGCACGCCCCGCGAGAAGCTCGCTCAGCCGCTCGGCGTAGAGGACCTCGGCGAGGTCCGGCGACCAGCCGGTCACGGGCACGGGCAGCGGGTCGAGGTGCTCGACGTCCCACGGCTCGGCGGTGGCGGACATCAGGGCGGCGCGCTCGGTCAGCAGGATCCGGGAGTCGGCCTCCTTGACCTCGGGCGGGAGCTCGGCCGTCGCCTGCCCCGGGCGGAGCAGGCGGAACCGGTACGCGATCGTCCACATCACCCGGTCCTCGGCCTCCCGGTACGCGGGCATGTGGACCTTCAGGGGCCGGATCATGTCGCCGACGTAGGCCTCGGTCGCGTCGTGCAGCAGCGCCCACAGCGCGAGCTCGGGGCCGTGGTGCTCCTCGACATACTCGCTCATCAGCACGCAGTGCTCGGCGACCGAGTAGAACCGGTCGACGTGGCCGTTGTACCGGCACAGCAGCGACAGGGCGTGCGCGATGTCCTTGGGGTCGACGTCGGCCGGCACGGAGTCCATCGGGTAGAACCGGCGCCCCGAGTGCGTCTGCATCCACGCACCACGGGACCATCCCGGTTCGGTGATCGGGTCGGTGGTCATCGGCGGTTCCTCTTCCTGGTCGGGCGCGGGGTGTGGGTGTGCAGAGGGCTCGTCGCGCTGCAGCCGGGGTGCGAGCACGACCAGCGCAGGGGCGACGGCGCGGCGGTCACCGGTGCCGCCGGCGGGTCTTCGCCCGGTACGCGGCGTGCATCTGCGAGCGCTCGGGCGTCTCGTAGACGCGCGTGCGGAGGCGGCGCAGACGGCGGTTCAGCCGGGCGAACAAGCGACCAGCCACGTCGGCCACGAGGGCGACGTCGCGCTGGGCCTGCTCGAGCGCGGCCAGGTCGACGTGCACGAGGAGGACGGTCGTGGTGCGGGGCTGCTCCGGCTGCTCCTCGGGGGCGTCGATGCCGAACAGGCGGCGGCCGTAGGCCTCCATCGGCGTGAGGTCGTGTCCGATCACCGGGTCGCTCCGTTCGGGTCGTGGTGGACGTGGTCGGGCATGTGGCCGAAGACCCTCGCGTGGGCGCGGCGGCCGTCGGGGGTGTCGGTGAACTTCGGGCGGGCGCCGGTCGCCGTGGACGGCGCGCACTTCCCGCACTCGACCGGGATCGGCTCGTCGAAGATCACGACGCCCTCCGGGTCCGGGCGGCTCGGTGCTTCCTGCACGCGACGGCCTCCGCCTCGAGGTGCGCGAGCAGCACGCGGTCGCGGCAGGTCTCGGGCGTGTCCTCGGCGTGGCGGGCCGCAGCGGCGCGCCGCTCGGCCTCCGCGCCGGCGCGCAGCGGCCGGAGCCAGTCCGCACCCGTGAGCCGGTCGCGCGCCGCCTCGAGCGTGCGTGCCTGGTGCTCGGCGATCTCCGCGGCCGCCACCCGCACGCGCTCGGTCATCCGCTCGTAGTCCCGCGGCGACGGGGCGCGCCTCACGATGTACCGCGCAGGGCCGCGAGCGCCGCGTCCAGGTCGTCCGGGGCGACCAGGACGGGGCGCGCCTTGGAGCCCTCGGCCGGGCCGACGATGCCGTTGGCCTCGAGGAGGTCCATGAGTCGCCCGGCCTTGGCGAAGCCGACGCGGAGCTTGCGCTGCAGCATGGCCGTGGACCCGTGCTGGGTGCGGATCACGAGCTCGGCGGCCTGCACCAGGCGGGCGGTCTCCTCGTCGTCGTGACCCTCCGGGGTGACGCGGGTGATGCCGGTGTCGGTCAGGACGTACACGCCGCCCGCTTCGCGCAGCTCGACGCCCGCTGACCGGGACACCGGGTCGACGCCCAGGCGCTCGATCCACGCCTCACGCCACCGCTTCGCCTCGATGGTCGCGTCCTCATCGGTGCGGACCTGGGTCAGCAGGCCGAGGAACGACTCGCCGCACGAGATCCGCCAGATCCGGGCGGGCTCGGGGACGCGGTCGAAGATCAGGGGTCGTCCGTAGGCGCGCTGCGCGGCGGCGAACCGCTTGAGGTGCTCGGACTGGAACCAGGCCTCACCCGTGACGTCGGCACCCTCGAGGCGGCCGGCGAACATGCGGCGCAGGTCCGGGAACGTCTCCTCGGGGGTCATCCGCGCGAGGGTCAGCGAGTTGCCGTCCAGCAGGCCCCCGACATCGGTGAACGTCACCTCGGCGTCCGTCGTCGCGATCCGCAGAGCGGACTCCTCGCCGCGGGCCGGCGCCGGGAACACGGTCAGGACCTGAGCGACCTCGTCCGGGTGCAGGTCGACGACGTCGCCCTCGCCGTCAGATTCGAGCAGCGAGACCACGGCCAGGCCGATCGTCGAGCGGTCCGTCGCGGAGACCTCGACGTTCACGCCGAACGGCGTCAGGCGCACCCGCCGCAGGAACGGGTCGTCCTTGTCGCGGGACGCGTGCGGGATGACCGCCTGCAGCGCGGCGCGCAGGTCCGCGAGGTCCACGATGAGCGAGCTCACGCCGCACCGCCGTCCGTGGCGTCCTGCGCCTCGACCTCGACCGGGTGCGGGTTGGTGAGGTCGGTCGGGATGACGACGGTGGCCTCGGGGCGCAGCGGCTCGAACGCCGCGGCGGGGATGCGCAGGGTCACCTTCACCGTGACCGTGCCGGGCCGGGGCTTCGCGGGTCGCTTCGCCGTCGTGGCGACGACGGCGGCCGACCGGGCGGTGCCGTCGTGGCGACCCGTCTCGAAGCTATACCCGCGGTCACGGGGCTCGACCTGCAGGTAGACCGGGACGTCGATCGTGCCGTCGGCGCTCACGCCGCACCGCCGACAGGCTCGGCCTCAGCGGCCGGCAGAGCCGGGATGACCTGGCCGCGAGTGATCAGGTTGTACAGGCGCTGCACCCACCGGGCGTCGCCCATCGCCGTGTGCCGCTCGGACTCCGGCGCAGGCGGCAGACCGACCGCGCGGGACAGCGCCTCGGACGACCACGGGGTGTCGAGCTGCCAGGGCTCCACGACCTGGCGCACCGGCCGAGCGTCCGCGAAGGTCGCCACGTCGACGGTCGTCGCCGGCAGGACGCCCGGGCCGTCGAACGGGACCTCGCCGAACCAGCCGTACAGGTACCCGGCCGCGAGCGTCGCGACGTCGATCGGCCGGTAGTGCCACGCCGGAGTCAGCCCGTGGTGCCGGAGCATCGAGGCGAGGACGCGCGTGTCGAACCCGGGGTTCGAGCCGACCACGATCGCGCCGCGGGTCCACCGCTCGACCAGCCGCGCGACCTCCCGCTCGGGGGCCACGACGACCGAGCGCTCGTGCCGCGCGGCCGCGAGCGCCGGGGTCCTCATCGGGACGCGCGGGTCCTTCGGGGTGTCGGCGTAGCGGGGGTGCCGCTCGTAGAAGCGGCCGATCGCGAGGGCCTGGGCGTCGGCGCGGCTGAGGTCGACGTCGGCGACGTACAGGGTGATGCCGCGCCCGACGCGGGTGACGTCGTCAGGCTCGACGCGGATGATCGCGATCTCCCACGCGCGGCGGTCGTCCGCGAGGGAGGTCGTCTCGGTGTCGACGAACACCAGGGGTGCGGTCATGGGTCAGTGCTCCTCGTCGTCGGGGTGGAGGTCGTTGCGGTGCAGCTCGAACGCCGCGGTGGTGAACAGGCCGGCGCAGCGGCAGCGGATGAGGTCGAGGTCCGCGGCGCCGGGCTCGACGGACGGGAACGACTCGACGCGGGCGAGCTGGTGCTCGGGGCCGCCGGTCGGGGCGAGCAGCAGGCCGGGCAGGTCCAGCAGGGGCACGACGGCGCGGGGGTCGAGGCCGACGGGCAGGAGGGCGGTCATGCCGTGGCCTCCCCGAAGTCCAGGCCGAGGCCCATCTGGATCGGCTTGGACAGCCGCCCGACGATCAGCGGCAGGTAGTCGGCCTCGCGCTCGATCGCGATGCACCGGAACCCCTCGACGACGCACGCCTCAGCGGTCGTCCCCGACCCGGCGAACGGCTCGAGCACCACGCCGCCCGGCGGGGTGACGAGGCGGACGAGCCAGCGCATCAGGTCCAGCGGCTTCACCGTGGGGTGCATGACCTCGCCGGCGCGCGGCCGCTCCGACGTCGAGGCCTTCGCCTCGTACCGGAACACCGGGAAGAAGCGGGACGCGCCGCCGGAGTCGCCGTAGGTGTCGGCGCGGACCGCGTCGGGGGCCATGTCGGCGTAGACCTGCCCCTGGCGGCCCTTGCGGGCCTGGCCGGCGTGCATCTTCCCGGAGGTGAGCACGCCCGTCTGCCGGTCGAGCTCGGCGGCCTGGTCGTCGTCGAGCACGACGTTCGTGGGCCAGCGGCCGATCGGGTTCGACTCGCTCGCTGTGAGGTTGGTCCCCTTCCCCCCGCCGAGGATCGCGTTCGGGGTCCGAGGCGGACGCGAGCGGTCCTCGGTGGTCGCGACTCGGCACGCGTCGATGTTCAGCGCCCCCGTGCCGTGGGCGAGCACGTTCGCCGCGACCGTGCCGGCGAGCGGCTTGCGGGCCACGACGATCGGCTCGAACGACGGCTTGAGGGCGGTGCCCCAGCCCTGCCAGGCCTCGGCGGCGGGGTTCGTGGCGCCGGGGCGATCCCTGTCGTCTCCCAGCGTCGCGAGGAAGCGATCACGGACGCCCTCGTTGCGGCCCCGCGACTCGGCCTTGGCCGCCTCCCGCTCCGCGATCACCTGCTCGACCCACGCCGGGACCTCCGGCAGGAGACCGCGCATCTTCTCGAACAGGGGCGCCGTCGGGATCGCGGGCTGTGCGCCGGCGGTGAGGTAGTGCGTGCCCATCACCGTGCCGGTCGCCTCGTCGAGCTGGCGCGCCGAGAGGCCGGTGGTGCGCATCCACTCGGTGAACCGGTACTCCTCGACCAGGCGCGAGTCCTGCGAACGCTCGATCGCCTTGGCGACGTCCAGCGACTTCGGGAATCCCGACCCGTACAGCCACGCGATCGAGTCCCGGATCTCGAACCCGGCATCCTCGACCGCCGCGGCGAGCCGGTGCCACGTGCGAGAACCGCCGAACGCGAGGAAGTGACCGCCCGGCTTGAGCACCCGCAAGCACTCGGTGGCCCATGCCTCGCACCACCGCTGGAAGTTCCGCATCGCGTGCTGCGACAGGTCGTAGCGGCCGGCGTCCATCGCGCCGGTGTCGCCGCTCTGCGCGCGGTCACGTCCGGCCTCACGGGCATGGACGGCCGGCTGGCCGTTGCGCCGCTGCGACCCGAACTCCCCGGGCTGGTCCCAGGCCTTGCCCATGAACGCGATGCCGTAGGGCGGGTCCGTCACGACCGCGTCGACGCTCGCGTCGGGGAGCTCGCGCAGGACGTCGAGGCAGTCGCCGTGGTGGAGCGTGACGTGCTCGTCGGCGAAGTACGGGGCGGTCATGCAGGCACCCCCTCAAGCTGCGCGAGGAGCGCGAGAAGGTCGAGCGGCTCGTCGTCAGCCACGGGGGCGGCGGCGAGGGGGAACGCGCGGAGCACTGCGTCGGCGAGTGCGCGCGTGAGGCGATTCGACTCGGCGTACCAGGGGTCAGCGAGCGCGCGCTGGTGCTCGAAGTAGGCGTCGGAGTAGGCGGCCGGGTCCGCTGGGGGCTCGAACTTCGGGTACGACGTGTAGGCGTGCTCGGCGCTCGCCCGGCGCGCGGCGGCGATCTCCGCCATCACGGAAGCCGGGACCGACGCCCGGTAGGCACGGATGCTCGCCCAGGTGATGGTCTCCGCCGCCACGAACGCCGCGGGCTCCGGCTCGATCTTCCCGATCGCGACCCCGCGCTTTCCGACCTGAAAGAAGGTGCGGCCGTCGTCGGCGATCCCCGAGCGGAGCGACCGGACGTGCCCGCCGAGCCAGCTCGCTCGGACGTGGTCAATGCCGGCGTCGTCGAGCAGCATCCATGCGAGCATCCAGCCCGGGCCGATGGTGTCGAGCAGCAGCGCCTGCTCGCGGCGCGTCAGGGCGGTCATCGGGTCACCGCCATCTGGGCGTAGCGGCGTCCGTTCGAGCGAACGGGACTCGACCCGGCGCGAAGGGGAGCGCCGTCGTGGCAGCATCCCGATCCGTGATCGAACCACTCGTCTCCGGAGCCGTGCCGATCCTCATCGCGCTCGCCGGACTGCTCGTCAGGCGCTACAGCCCGAGCAAGCCTGCAGGGCACCGCGAGCTGCTCGACCAGACGCCGCCGGGGCGAGGACACGAAGCGCTCGCGCTGCAACTCCAGATCGATGCACTCGAGGCGGTCCGTGACGCGCAGCCGACCGCTCGCAGAATGCGGCGGGCGAGTCGGATCCTTCAGATCACCGCGATGATCAATCTCGTGGTCATCGGTGCCGTGCTGGTCTACCTCCTCCTGACGGGAGAGACGCAGGCCGAGGCGCCCGACGGCGCGCGCATGATCATGGGCGTGTCGATGGGGACCTATCTCGCCGTGTTCGCCCTGTTCGGCTTCGAGGTCCGCGCGGCTCGCAAGGATCACGACTACACCAAGGTTCTGGCCTGGATCGTCGTGCTGCGGCGCAAGCTCGGTGAGGCGCCGGAGGCAGTCCCGCAACCGAGCGCGCGACACCGGTGGTGGTGGCGGCGCTGAGGCCTTCGCGGCATTCACCAGGTCACCTCCGGGGTGTGGCGCGACGGGCAGGTCGCGAAGTGGGTCATGGCGGGGCGCTCGTGGGGCATGAGCGGGTGGTCGGTGGTGATCGGCCGGCAGGTGGTGCCCGCGATCGGAAGGGCGTGCGACGGGCGCTGGACGGCGGTCGCCGGGTCGTAGGTCGGGTCGAGCGGGATGCGCCTGCGGCCGGACCGGGAGGGGAGCTCGGGGATGACGAGCACCAGCACGACCTCGGCGCCGCACGACGCGCACCGGGTCCGCTGGCCCTTCACGACGCGCCGCCGGTGGCCGGGTCGGCGTCGGGGCTGGTGCGGCGGTAGACGCAGACCGTCGCGCGCTTCGCGGACCCGCCGGTCGACGGGACGCGCTCGGGGTACCGCTGACCCCACGCCGAGATCGTCGACAACTCGATGAGCCCGGCCGACTTCGCCGCCGAGATCAGGCCGCCTCGCATCGCGTTCGGGACGTCGGCCGCGTCGAGGCGGTGCCTGATGTCGTTCACCGTGAACCGGGTCCGGGGCGGGATCGACTCGATGACGTGAAGGAACCGGGCCGCCGGGGTGTCGCCGGTCAGGTCGAGAAGCGTCGTCTCGACGACGGCCGCGCGGCTCGCGGTCGCGGCGCTCACGGCCGACCCCGCGTCCGCTCGGCGTGCGACGCCACCACGAGCGCGACGGCGACGACCACCAGCGCCGGCGGCAGGACCGCGCCGTCGAGCGACGGCGTCGGGTCCAGCACGACCCAGACCACCAGCGCGAGCGCAGCCACGAGGCACACGACGAGTACGCGGATCACCGGGTCACCGCCAGCACGAACACGACGCCGACCGACACGAGCGCCACGAGCGCGACGGCGCGGACCGCCACCTTCACGCCCGGGCGGGACGCGGCGGGCTCACGGGGCTCCGCGGCGGGCAGCGCCCAGTCGCGGTGGTAGCTCGGGAACTCGTGGCTCATCGGACACCCCTGGCGAGGTAGGCGGGCAGGGAGAAGTCGGCGGCGGCGAGGTCGCGCTCGAGCTGCTCGACGTAGGACACGGCGCGGTGCCGCGGGTGGCGCGAGACCGGCCCGCCTCCGGCCCGCTCCGCCAGCGCGTCCAGCAGCGGCAGCACCCGGATCTCGACCGCGGCGAGGACGACGTCGACCACCGCGGCGAGGGCGCGTGCCGGCCACGAGCGGGCACGCAGCGCCGCGCGGTCACGCCGGGCCGGGGCGGCCGCAGGGGGAAGGACCTCCCCGGCCCAGCGCGTCAGGGGGGCGGTCACGACGACCGCCGAGGGTGCAGCTGCTCGAACGGCGTCGCGAGGTAGCGGGCCTCGGCGGCGCGCTGCCGCGAGTCGAGCTCGGCGAACGCCATCGCGTCGACGATCGCGTCGAGGGTGCTCCCGCCGTAGGCGTCGCCGAGCAGCGCGCGGGCCGCGTCGCGGGCCGCCCAGTCCATCGCCCGGCCGAACGTCACCATCGGGTGCTCACGGCGCTCGCCGCGGCGACGGCGCGACTCCGCGATGTGCCGCGCCGCCCGGGCCCGGGCGGCGGGCACGAGGGCGTCCTGCGGCCACACCGCGGCCTGCAGGGCCGGGGCGCTCATGCCGCCACCGCCGGGGTGCGGGCGACACGTGCGGCGTCCATGCGCGCGGCGCGCTCGATCGACAGGGGCGGGATCGGCGGCACGTGCTCGCCGCGAGCGCGGCGCGCCCGGGCGTCGCGGACCGCGGCCAGGTGCTCGACGATCGACTCGAACGACGGGCCGCCGCGCCAGAGCGCGGCGCGCGCGGCGTCCTCGATCGAGAGGGCGTCCTGCTCGCGGACGATCGCCGAGAATCGGGCGTCGGCGCGGGCGATCACCTCGTCGCGCGTGGGGCGGCCCGGCGCCGCGGACGCCGGACGGCGGCTCACGACGCCGCCTTGGTGGAGGCGCAGGCGGCCTCGGCCCGGAGGACGAAGGTCGACGCCGTCAGGCCGAACACCTGGGCGACCGCGTCGAGCTCGGCCGGGGCGAAGGGGATGCGGCCGCTGACCTTCGCGGTGAGGGAGGCGCGGCGGGCGCCGATCTGCTCGGCGACGTCGCGGAGCGTGATGTCCGGCTTGCGGCGGGCGATCTCGGCGCGAACCTCCGCGGCGACCGCCGCGTCCAGAGCCCTGGACCTGGATGGGTTCATCTGCATGGCGGACAGAATGAACCCATCCAGGTCCAGGCGTCAAGGTGGTTGCGCCCGTGAACCCAAATGGGTACGTTCTGGCACGTGGCTACATCCGCTAAGCCGATCCGGGACCTCGACCGCGAGGTCGCGTTCCTGCTGCTCGCAGCAGCCGAGAAGTCCGGCATGAACCGGCGCACCATGGCCGCGAGCGCCGAGATGTCCATGAACCGCCTGGGCAAGATCCTTCGGCAGGAGCCGCCGCCGGCGAGCATCGGCGAGTTCGGCGCGATCGCCCAGGTGCTCGGCCTGTCACTCGGAGAGGTCATGCGCGAGGCGGAGCGGCGGATCGAGGAGCGCGCGGCGGCCGGGGCCACCGTGCTGCCGTTCGGTCGCGGGCGCTCCGAGGATGACGAGATCGACAAGCTCATCACGCTGAACCCGGCGGCGTCGGACCCGGCTGAGGGGTACGACCCGGACGCCGAGGTCGAGGCGCAGCAGGACCAGCCTTAGTGGTCGTTCAGGGGGCGGTGTCGTGATGGAGGAGCTGCTTGCCCTCGCGACGGAGCGAGGGGTGCGGGTCGCGTGGCGGGACCTCGGCCGGCGCGCCGGTGAGTACCACTCGAGCGGGCTGATCCTGCTCAACCCTCGCCGGACCGAGACCGTCCAGCGCGTCACGCTCGCGCACGAGCTCGGGCACGCGCACTACGGGCACACCTGGACCGATGACCCGCGCGAGCACGAGCACCGCGAGCGCCTGGCGGACCGGCACGGGGCGCGGCTGCTGATCTCGCCGTCGGCCTACGCCGCGGCGGAGCGGCTGGTCGGTCCGCACCCGGGGGCGCTGGCGCGCGAGCTCGGGGTGACGGCGAGCGTCGTCGAGACGTGGCGTGCGGACGCGCTCCGGGCCGGGATCCCGACGCAGCGAGGGCGGGATCTGCGTGTCGCGGGCTGATGCCCGGCTTCGGGCGGTGCCGGAGCGCGCCGAGCGGGCGCTGCTCCTCATCCGGGTGTCCAAGGAACGCGAGGGGATGATCGCGCCGGAGCTCCAGCGCGACGCGACGCGCGAGCACTGCGCCCGGCGCGGGTACGAGGTCGTGGACACGATCGAGGGGATCGACGAGTCCGGGTCGCGGGCTCGGTCCGCGTGGTGGCCGCGGCTCGACGCCGCGATCGCGCGCGTCGTGGCGGGCGAGGTCGACGTCATCGTCGTCTGGGAGCTGTCTCGCACCGCGCGCAACCGGCTGCGGTGGGCGGTCGCGCTCGACCAGGTCGAGGCCGCGGGCGGGCGGATCGAGTCGGCCACCGAGCCGATCGACCAGACGACGGCGGCGGGCCGGTTTCAGCGCGGCATGCTCGCCGAGATGCACGCCTACCGGGCCGAGGCCATCGGCGAGGGATGGAAGGCCACGATCGCCCGCCGGCGCCGGGCCGGGCTGCCGCACTCGGGCGGGCAGCGCTTCGGGTACCGGCCGGGCGACGACGGCCGGTTCGAGCCCGACCCCGAGACCGCGCCGATCCTGGCGGAGGCCTACCGCCGGTACTCCGCCGGCGCGGGGCTGCGGGCGCTGTGCACGTGGCTCACCGCGCTCGGCATCCGCACGAGCCGCGGCGGGCTGTACTCGCACGACACCCTGGGCCGGATGCTCGACAGCGGCTTCGGCGCCGGGCTGCTGCGCGTGCACGACCCGGACTGCACCGACCGGCACCCCGCGGGGACCGACGTCGGCCGCTGCCCGCAGCGGACCTACCTGCCCGGCGCGCACACGGCGGTCATCGACACCGCGACGTGGGACGCCTACCTCGACGCCCGGGCCGACCGGACCACCATCGCACCGCGGCACCGGCGCGCCTCTACGCCGTTGTCCGGGGTCGCCCGCTGCGGAGCGTGCGGGTACACACTGACCTACGAGCGGGAGAAGACCCGCAAGCGGGGGACCCAGGCGCCCAGGTTCTCGTGCCTGCGCGCGGGCTGCCGGCGCTCGTCCGTCAGGTACTCCGTGGCCGAGGCCGCCGTCGTGGCGTGGCTCTCGACCGTCGAGGCGCAGATGGGTGCCGCGTCCGCGAGCGCCGAGCAGTCGTCCGCCGCGGCGCAGGTGCAGGCGGAGCGGGCGGCACGGGCGGTCACGGACGCCGCCCGCGCGCTGGCGCAGCTCACCGTGGACCACGCGCGGCGGATCGTGCCGACGTCCGCCTACGAGGCGGCGCGCGACGCGCTCGTCGCCGAGCAGAGCGCCGCGCAGGCCACCCTCGAGCGGCTCATCCGGCGCGCCTCCGCGAGCGCGGATCACGCCATGGCGGCGGCGCGCCTGCTCGAGACGTGGGGGTCGGCGCCGGCCGAGGACCTCGCGCCGATGCTGCGCGGTCTGTGCACGGTGTGGGTCGTCCGGCGCGAAGGCGCGCGCGGGTGCGACGTGCGCATCGTCGGGGCGTGGGAGCCGAGCCCGGAACCGACGCGGCCCATCCCCCGGGACTAGATACCGAGGTTGCGCGCGTGCACGGTGGTGCAGCCGCCGTCGTGCCCCGTGTTGAGCGCCCCGAGGACCTCGCGGACCTCGGCGCCGCGGCACTCCCCGAGGACCACCCGGTCGGGGCGCATCCGCAGCGACTCCCGCACCAGGTCGGCGAGGTCCACGCCGCCGGCACCCTCGACGTTCGGGCGCCGGGCGAGCAGCCGGACGACGTGCGGGTGCCGGGGTGCGAGCTCGCCGGCCTCCTCGACGCAGACGATGCGCTCCCCGGGGTCGGCGCACGACAGCAGGGTGGACAGGAGCGTGGTCTTCCCGGTCCCGGTCGCCCCGGAGACCAGCAGGTTCGCGCGGGCGCGCACCAGGCGGCGCAGGACGTCCGCGACCTGCGGCGCCAGCATGCCGCTGCCGACGAGCTCGCCGAGCGTGAAGGCGCGGTGCCGCACGACCCGCAGCGACAGCAGCGTGCAGCCGTCGGCCACGGGCGGCAGCACCGCGTGCAGCCGGGTGCCGTCAGGCAGCCGGGCGTCGGCGGCCGGTCGCGCGTCGTCGAGCCGCTGACCGCCCGCGGCCGCGAGCCGCACGGCCAGCTCGCGGACCCGCGCCGCGTCGCCCAGGTCGACCGGGACGCGCACCAGCCGCCCGGCACGCTCCGCCCAGACCTCGCCCGGTCCGTTCACGAGGACGTCGGTCACCTCGGGGTCGTCGAGCAGCTGTTGCAGGGGTCCGGCGCCCAGGATCTCCGCGCGGACGGCCGGCTCCACCTCCGCGAGCGCCGCGCTGCCGAGCACCCGGCCGCTGTCCCGCAGGGCTGCCGCGACCCGCTCGGCCGTCACGGGGCCGCCCTCCTCCGCGAGCCGGCGGCGGACCAGCCCGGCGAGGCCGAGCACGTCGAGCGCGCCGGGTGCACCGGGCGTCCCGGGCCCCGCGGTCACCGCGGTCACCGCGGTCACCGCAGACGCTCCGCGATCCGGCCGACCTCGCGCGCGACGGCCCCCGGCAGCACGGGGCCCACGCCGCGGTCGACCGCCTCACCCAGCCCGCGCACCCACGGCAGCGACCCGACGACCCGCAGCCCCAGCGCCGCGCCCACCTCGTCCGGGCCGAGACCGCCCGGAGCCGGACCGCGCGCCACGAGCCCGACGCCCGCCACCCGGTCCGCGAGGGCGTCACGCACCAGCCGCGCGCCGGCGACCGCCGGCACGTCGCGGGGCGTCACGAGCAGCACGCTCCGGCACGCGGCCAGGGGCGCCCGCGCGCCCGGACCGTCGCCCCCCGCCAGCACGGCGGTCCGGTCCAGGTCGACCACGACCGAGGCGTAGGCCCGCGCGAGCGCCGCGAGGACGTCGGGCAGGGCGTCCGCGGGCGCCGGGCCGGGCCGGTCGTCGTCGGTCGGCAGGACGGCGCACCGGCCCCAGCGCATGAGGTTCCCGGCGAGCAGCGCGGGGTCGACCGCCCCGCGCGCGCCCGTGAGGTCGGGCCAGCGCAGCCCGGGATGCGCCTCCAGGCCGAGCACCGTGTCGAGCGACGGGCCCGGGCCCGCCTCCACCAGGACCGTCGGCCGGCGACGGGCGAGCGACCGCGCGAGCACGGCGGCCAGCGTGGTCGCCCCGGCACCGCCGCGGGCGCCCACCACCCCGACGACGCCCACGCCGTCGGCACCGCGGACGCCGCCGGTGCGCGGGGCGTCGTCGCCCGGCGAGCGGTCGTCGCCCAGGCGGCGGTCCCCGCCGGGTGGGCCGTCCGCTCGCGGTGGTCCGTCCCCGCCCGAACGGCCGTCCGGGCGCAGCACGCCGCCCCGGACCGGCCGGTGGTCCCCCGCGGGTCCTGCGCCGTGCCGCCCTCCGCCCGCGCTCCGCCGTCCTCCGCCCGACGCCCCGCGTCCGTCCCGCATCCGCCGCCTCCTCGTCCCGTCGACCACGCTCCCCGCGCCGACCCCGCCCGGCCGGTCCACCACCGCCCCGACCCTCGCCCGCCCCCGCATCCCCCACCAGCCGCGGCGCCCCGCCCCTGGGGACCGCGCACGCCCGGCGCGCCTGTGGAGGAGTCGGTGCCCGCTCCCCGAGCGGGCAGGCGGCCCGCGGCTCGTTACGCTCGACCCAGGAGGCCCCGTCCCGATGACCGACACCCCCGCCGCGCCGGACACCCCCGGACCGCCGGCCACGCCCGACGACGCGCGCCCGCCGCTGCGGCCGGCCGCGTTCTTCGACCTGGACAAGACCGTCATCGCCACGTCGGCGGCGACGGCGTTCGCGCGCCCGTTCCTGGTGGGCGGCCTGCTGAGCCGCCGGGCGATGGTGCGGTCGGCGGGGGCGCAGATCGCGTTCCTGCTCGGGTCGGCCACGGAGGGCCGCACGGAGCGGGTGCGGGCGCAGCTGTCCGCGATGGTGACCGGCTGGGACGTCGAGCGGGTGTCCGCGATCGTGGCCGAGAGCCTGCACGAGGCCATCGACGCGGTGCTGTACGCGGAGGCGCTCGACCTGGTGGCGGAGCACCACGCGGCCGGGCACGACGTGGTCGTCGTCTCGGCGTCGAGCGACGAGCTGGTGCGGCCGATCGCCGGGCTCATCGGGGCGGACGAGGTGATCTCGTCCCGGATGGCGGTGGCCGACGGGCGGTACACCGGCGAGATCGCGTTCTACGCGTACGGCGAGGCCAAGGCGGAGGCGATGCGGGACCTCGCGCGCCGGCGCGGGTACGACCTGGCGGCGTCCTCGGCGTACACCGACTCGGCCACCGACGCCCCGATGCTCGCCGCCGTGGGCCATCCCTTCGTGGTGAACCCGGACCGGGCGCTGCGCCGGATGGCGGCGGAGCGCGGCTGGTCGACGGTGACGTTCCGGCGGCAGGTGCTGGTGCGGGCGCGGCGACGGCCGGTCCGGCTCCGCCAGCTGACGGGCGCCGCAGGCCCGCGCGCCGAGCTCGCCGCGGCCGTGGCGCTGGCCCTGGTCGTCGGCGCGCTCGCCGGCGCCTGGTGGTTCCGGCGCCGTCCGGCCTGACGTCGCCGGCCCGCCACCACCAGGACAAACGTCGCATTCCGCCCGGCGGCGGTCCGGGTCGCGGACTCGGTTCTCACGATGCGGTCGGACCGGCCCGCCCACCTGGGAGTTCGCCGCCCGCTCTTCCCCCACCCGAGGCGCTGGGGTGTGATGGGGAGCACAACTGAACGACCCGAGGGAACCCACGCGCGATCCGTCCACGCATAGGACGCGTCGAACGGGCTCGATCCCGCATCGACTGACCATGTGCACGCCTGATAACCCTCGCGGTCGTCCCGTTCGGCGACGGCGTCCCCCACCGGGCGCCGTCGTCCGTGTCCGGGGTCCGCCACGGACCGGACCACGTCCTCGCCCGGCGCCCGCGGCGACTACCCTCCGACGGGTGACCTCGCCGGACGACCAGCGCCCCCCGGGGCGTCCCCGGGCGCCCGACCTGGAGGAGCGCGCGCTGGCGGCGGTGCTCGACGTCTTCGGTGAGAAGGGCTGGACCGGCCTGACGATCGCCGAGGTCGCGTCGCGCGCGCGGGTCGGCAAGTCGTCGCTGTACCTGCGGTGGCCGAACAAGGCCGCGATGCTCGCCGACGCGCTGCGCCAGGTGCAGGCGGAGCCCGCCGACCAGCCCACCGACCCCACGGCGGACCCCGCAGCCGCCCCCGACCCCGCCCCCGCGGCCGCCCCCGACGCCGCCCCCGCGGCCGCCGACGACGCCGCCACCGACCCCGCCGACTCCCTCCGCGACTACCTCGTCGCCCACGCCCAGCGCCGCGCCGACCTCTACCTCGGCAAGGACGGCCTGGCGATGCTCCGCCTCTACGTCGAGGCGCGCGCGTTCCCGGTCCCGCTCGCGGACGTCCGGCACGAGGCGATCACGCGGTTCGTGCTGAGCGAGCGGCAGCGCGTCGAGCGGGCGATCCGCGAGGGGGAGCTCCCGCCGGGGACGTCGGCCGTGCACCTGCTGGACGCCATCGAGGGCTCGGTGCTCATGCACGTCCTGGTCACGCCGCCGCACCTGCTCGACCGGGTCCGCTCGACGATGCCGGCGTACCTCGAGCGCATGGTGGACCTGCAGCTCGCCGCCGCCACGGCACCCGCGGCGGCGGCGAGCGGAGCCCCCGAGCCCGCACCCCGGGCTCAGCCCTCCCGGAACCGCACCCCGAACCCGCCGCGCGGGTAGCGCCAGGTGAGCGCCCCGGGCGCCGCGACCGCCAGGCACGTCCCGCACTCCAGGCACGCGGCGTACTCGACGTCGATCTGCCCGTCCCGCTCCGAGTACACCCCGGCGGGGCAGACGGCGATGATCCGCTTCCCCGTGCCGGTGGTCCGGCAGAGCTCCTGGTCGACGACGATGTGGGACTCCTCCTCGTCGACCTCGTACCGGTTGGCCCCGAGCCGCTCCGGGATCGTCTGCGCCTTCACAGGGCACGCACCCCCGCCCATCCGTCGCTGAGCACCGTCCGGATCCCGATCCCGGACCGCCCGAGGGCCGTCCGGGCGACCGCCGCGAGGTGCTTGCGCGGCGTGGTGTCGAGGCTGAACACGTCGTGGAACAGGTCGGCGGCGAGCTCGCCGTACGCCCCGTACATCCGGGGGCGCTCGAGGAACTTCGGCGCCTTGGCGTAGGTGCGCAGGTCGCGCCCGACGAAGCCCTCGTCGAGCCGCCGGCGGTAGCCCGCGAGCCCGGCGGCGGTGACGTCGCCGGCGCCGATGGCCTCGGCGACGGCGTCACCGGCGGCGATCCCGGACCCGATGGCGAGGTCCATCCCCCGGACCGTGAGGCCCGAGTTGATGGTGAGCCCCGCGGCGTCGCCGACGACGACCAGGCCGTCGGTCGCGAGCGTGCCGAGCATCGCCAGCCCGCCCTCCGCCACGAGGTGCGAGCCGTACTCGACGACCTCGCCGCCCCGCAGGTACGGGGCGAGCCCCGGGTGCTCGAGCAGGTGCTCGAAGATCCCGGCGGCGGTGTGCCCGGAGGCCACGAGGTCGTCGAGGCGCAGCACGACCCCGACCGACAGCGACTCGGCGTTCGTGTAGAGGAACGCCCCGCCGCCGACGCCGCGCGTGCAGTCCCCGACCAGCGCGTGCGCGGCGCCTTCGTCGCCGGTGAGCCCGAACCGGTCCTCGATGACGGTGCGGGGCAGCCGGACGACCGCCTTCACGCCGACCGCGAGGTGGTTCAGCGGCTCCTTCGCGCGCAGCCCGGCCTCCCGGGCGAGGAACGAGTTGACCCCGTCCGCCGCCACGACGACGCGGGCGCGCAGCTCGTCCTCCCCGGCCCGCACGCCCAGCACGCGCACCGAGCCGGGCGTCGACCCGGGCTCGGTGAGCAGCTGGTCGACCCGGACCCCGGGCATGAGGTAGGCCCCGGCCTCCTCGGCACGCTCCGCGAGCCACGGGTCGAACTTCGCCCGCAGGACCGTGACGGCGTTCACCGGCTCGGCGAGCCGCTGCGATGCGTAGTCGAGCGACACCGCCGAGTCCGGGGTGAGGAACGTCGTCACGTGCCGGGTGATCCGGCGCTCGACGGGCGCCTGGTCGGCGAACCCGGGCAGCACCTGGTCCAGGACGCGCCCGTACAGCACGCCGCCGGACAGGTTCTTGGACCCGGGCGCCTCGCCGCGCTCGATCAGCGCGACGGACAGGCCGGCGGACGCCAGCCGGTGCGCGGCGACGGAGCCGGCCGGGCCGGCCCCCACCACCACGACGTCGAAGTCGGGATCGTCGGCCATGCTGCTCAGGCCTCCAGGGCCGCGGCGAGCGCGGGCAGCACGGCGTAGAGGTCCCCGACGACGCCGTGGTCGCACTGCGCGAAGATCGGCGCGTCCGCGTCGGAGTTGATCGCGACGACGACCTTCGCGCCCGCGACGCCGACCATGTGCTGCACCTGGCCCGAGATGCCGGCGGCGACGTACAGGTCCGGGGCGACGTGCTGGCCGGAGATGCCGATGTAGCGGTCCTTGGTCAGCCAGTCGTGGCCCTCCGCGAGCGGCCGCGAGCAGGCGACCTCCCCGCCCAGCGCCGCGGCCAGCCGCTCGACGACGGCCAGGTCCTCGCGCGCCTTCAGCCCGCGGCCGATGCCGACGACGACCCGTGCCCCGCCGAGGTCGACGGCGGCGCGGCCGGAGGCCCGCTCCTCGCGGACCCGCACGGCGGCGGCCGGCGCCGTGGTGACGACCTCCTCGACCGGCACCGCGGACGCCGGGGCGGCGACCCCGCCCGGTGCGACCGTCACCACGGCGGGCCCACCCGTGACCCGCTCGGTGCGGACCGCGATGCCGCCGTGCACGTCCCGGCGCACCTCCACGGCGTCGCCGGCGATGCCCACCTCGGTCGCGCCGGTCAGCACGGGCGCGCCGCACCGCGCGGCCACCGCTCCCGCGAGCGCCCGGCCCGCGTCCCGCGTGGCGGCCACGACCAGCCGCGGCGCGGCTCCCGCGACCACCTCGGCGACCGCGGCAGCCTGCGCCTCGACCGGCACCCCGTCGCCGGGCTCGCCCAGCCACAGCACCCGGTCGACGCCGGACGCGGCGACCGCGTCGGCCACCGCCCGCGTCCCGGCGACCACGGCCACGACCGCCTCGCCGTGCGACGCGGCGGCGCGGGCCACCGCGACAGGGCCCGCAACCGCCACGTCGCCGTCCACCAGCACCAGGACGTCCTGCGTGCTCTCGTTCATCGTCTCTGCTCCTTCTCGCCGGGGGCCGGCGGTCACAGCGCGCCGGCGGCGCGCAGGGCGTCGACCAGCTCGGCGGCCGCGGCGGCCGGGTCGGCGGTGGTGATGACGTGCCGGCCGCGCGCGCTGGGCGCGGGCCGGGCGGTGCCGACGATCTCGGCGACGGCTGCCGGCGCCGGCACGTCGAGGCCGGCGAGCGGCAGCACGTCGGTGGGCTTCTTGGCGGCGCCGAGGATGTCCTTCATCCCCGGGACGCGCGGGACGACGGCGTCGGCGGCGACCGCGAGCACGGCCGGGCCGGACACGTCGAGCACCTGCACGCCGCGGTCGGTGGCGCGCTCGACCACGAGCCCGCCGTCGGCGGCCTGCACGTCGCAGACCCCGCCGAGGGCGGGCCAGCCGAGGAACCCGGCCAGCGTCATCGGCACCTGCCGGTCGCCGTTGTCGACGGACTCCGGCCCGGTGAGCACGACGTCCGCGTCGCCGATCGACCGGACCGCCGCGGCGAGCGCCGCCGCCGTCCCGGTGCTGCCGGACCCGGCCAGCGCGTCGTCGGCGACGAGGACCAGGTGGTCCGCGCCGCGGGACAGCATCGCCTTGCGGGCCAGCGGGGTGTCGGCCGCGGCCGGCCCGACGGACAGGGCGACGACCTCGCCGCCGGTGGCGTCCGCGAGCCGGCGGGCCACCTCGAAGGCGACCGGGTCGTGCTCGCTGACGGCGCTCTTGGACCGGCTCCAGTCGACGGTGCCGTCCGGGCGCACCTCGGCGTCCTGGGGGTTCGGCGCCCACTTGCAGGCGACGACGATCTTCATGGGGTTCTCCTCCGGGCGGGGGGTCAGGGCTGGGGGCGCGGGGCGCTCAGCTGTGGTCCTTGACGATCTGCCGGCCGGCGATGTGCACCATGATCTCGTCGGTGCCGCCGCCGAACCGGTGGCCGCGGATGTCCCGCCACAGGCGCGAGACGCGGGTGCCGACCGTGACGCCGACGCCGCCGAACACCTGCATCGCCTCGTCGGCGACCTCGAACGCGGCCATCGCGCAGTACCGCTTGCACATGGCGCCCTGGCTCTTCAGCGGGACGTCCTGGTCGAGCATCCAGGCGGTGCGCAGCACGAAGTTCCGCATGTTCTCGACCTTGATGGCCATGTCCGTGAGCTTCTGCTGGATCAGCTGGAACTGGCCGATCGGCTTGCCGAACTGCACGCGCTGGGCGGCGTACGTCGCGGCGTCCTCGTAGGCGCACTCGGCCAGGCCCCAGCACTGCGAGGCGATGACGAGGCGCTCCATCTCGAAGTTCCGCATGAGCTGCTTGAAGCCGGCGCCCTTGACGCCGACCAGGCAGGACTCGGGCAGCGTGACGTCGTCGAGGAAGATCTCGCAGGAGTCGGAGATGTGCCAGACGATCTTCTCCAGCCGGTTCGTCGACAGGCCGGGCGCGTCCATCGGCACCAGGTACATCGAGATCGCCTCGCGCGGGTTCGCGACGGCCGGGTCCTTCGCCATGAGCAGCAGGTACTTCGACTGCAGGGCGTTGGTGATCAGCGTCTTGGTGCCGTTGAAGGTCACCATGCCGTCGTGGTGCACCGCGGTGCACGCCATGGCGGCGTTGTCCGAGCCGGCGCCGGGCTCGGTGAACCCGAGCGCGAACGGCACGTCGCCGGAGGCCAGCAGGCCGAGGATCTCCTGCTTCTGCTCCTCGGAGCCGAACTCGAGGATGTCCATCGCCTGCAGCAGCTCGAGGCCGTAGCCGTTGTTCAGCCCCTGCCGGGCCACCCGCGCGGCGAGCAGCACGAGCGTCGTGGCGTCGACGGGGGTGCCGCCGTACTCCTCGGGGAAGCCGAGCGACGCGAAGCCGGCCTCGTGCAGGGCCTTGCGGAACGCCGTCGGCGGCGTGTGCGTCGCGTCGAGCTCCGCGATGTACGACTCGGGGCACTCGCGCTCGAGCAGGTCGTCGAGGCTCGAGAGCAGGAGCTCCTGCTCGTCCGTCAGGCCGAAGTCCATGGTGCTGCACCCTCCTGGTGGTGGCGCCGGCGCGCGTCGTCGCGACCGGGGCGGGCGGGGCGGTGGTCGCCCGCGCTGCACCATCGTGCGGCGGCCTCCGGCGCCCGTCCGGGGACGATGGTCCCAATTTCCGACTGTCCGAGTCCGAAATAGTCGGCGCAGCAGTTCACCGCCGACGAAGGAGTCCGCTCGTGGCCCAGATCATCACCGCCGAGGAAGCCGCCGCCCTGATCCCGGACGGCGCCACCGTCGCCCTGTCCGGCTTCGGCCTGTCCTGCGTCAACGAGGAGACGATGGCCGCCGTCGAGCGCCGCTTCCTCGCCACGGGCGCCCCGCACGGCCTGCACGTCGTGCACGCGAGCGCCGTCGGGAACCGGCGCGACAAGGGCATGAGCCACTGGGGCCACCGCGGCCTGGTCCGGCGCTGGATGGGCGGCATCGCGATCGCCTCCCCCGCGTTCGCGCAGCTCATCTCCGAGGACGCGGTCGAGGCGTACAACCTCCCGCAGGGCGTGATCACCCAGCTCTACCGGGAGATCGCCGCGCACCGCCCCGGCGTCATCACCAAGGTCGGGCTCGGCACCTTCGTCGACCCGCGGGTCGAGGGCGCGCGGATGTCGGCGTGCACCACCGAGGACTACGTCCAGGTCGTCGAGCTCGCCGGCGAGGAGTGGCTGTTCTACCCGTCGTTCCCGATCCAGGTCGGCCTGATCCGCGGGACCGTCGCCGACACGCACGGCAACCTCACCCTGAGCAAGGAGGGCCTCAAGATGGAGGTCCTGCCGATCGCCCAGGCCGTGCACAACTCGGGCGGCATCGTCATCGCGCAGGTCGAGTCCGTCGCCGAGGCCGGCTCGCTCGACCCGAACGACGTCAAGGTCCCGGGCCTGCTGGTCGACTACCTCGTCGTCTCCGAGCCGGAGAACCACTTCCAGACCGAGAACACGCACTACAACCCGTCGTTCTCCGGCCAGCTGCGCGTCCCGCTGTCGTCCGTCGCGTCCATCCCGCTCGGCGAGCGCAAGGTGATCGCCCGGCGCGCGGCCATGGAGCTGCGCCGCGGCGCGGTCCTCAACCTCGGCGTCGGCATCCCGTGCGACGTCGGCTCGGTCACCGCGGAGGAGGGCGTCAGCGACGTCATCCTCGGGACCACCGAGGCCGGCGCGGTCGGCGGCGTGCCCGCCGGGCTCAAGGACTTCGGCCACGCCTGGAACCCCGAGGCGCTGGTCGACCACCACGCGCAGTTCGACTTCTACGACGGCGGCGGCCTCGACGTCGCCGTGCTCGGCCTCGCGCAGACCGACGCGCACGGCAACGTCAACGTGTCGAAGTTCGGCAGCCGGGTCGCGGGCTGCGGCGGGTTCATCAACATCTCGCAGTCGGCCCGCACGCTCGTGTTCGCCGGCACCTTCACCGCCGGCGGCCTGGAGACCGAGGTGGTCGACGGCACGCTGCGGATCGTCACCGAGGGCCGGGCGCGCAAGTTCCTCGCCGACGTCGAGCAGATCACCTTCTCCGGCGCCGTCGCGACCCGGGCCGGCCAGCGCGTGCGGTACGTGACCGAGCGCGCCGTCCTCGAGCTGCGGGACGGCCGGATGACCGTGACCGAGATCGCGCCGGGGATCGACCTGCAGCGCGACGTGCTCGACCTCATGGACTTCGTGCCCGACGTCGCCCCCGACCTGCGGACCATGCCCGCCGGGCTGTTCACCGAGAAGTGGGGCGGGCTCGCCGACCTCGTCGGCTGACCCGCCTCCCGCACCACCCGCACCACCTCTCCCGCGTCACCCCTCTCGCCGGAAAGGCACCACCGCCATGACCTCGACGACGTCGTCGACCCCCTCGATCAACCGCTGGGCCGTCCTCTGGTCCTCGGTCGCCGTGCTGATGTGCACGGGTGCGATCTACGCGTTCTCCGTGCTCGCCGGCCCGCTCAGCGAGGCCCACGGCTGGACCATGCCGCAGGTGATGATGGCGTTCACCATCAACGCCGCGGTCGGCCCGATCCCGATGATCGTCGGCGGCATCCTCACCGACCGGGGCTGGACCCGCTGGCTGGTGCTGACCGGCGGCCTCATGTTCGCCGCCGGGTTCGCGCTGACCGGCGCGGCCACGTCGCTGACGGCGCTCTACCTGTCCTACGGCCTGCTCGCCGGCCTGGGCCAGGGCCTGGCGTACTCCGGCTGCCTGGGCAACACGATGAAGCTGTTCCCGGACCGCCGCGGCCTGGCCGCCGGCCTCATCACCGGCGGCATGGGTGCCGCGTCCGTGATCGCCGCACCGGTCGCGAACGCGATCATCGCCGGCCCGGGCGTCCGGTCCGCGTTCGTCTGGATGGGAGCCGCGTACGCCGTCGTGGTCGTCGTCGCCTCGCTGTTCCTGCGCGCCGCCCCGGTCGGGTTCGTCCCCGCCGGCTGGACGCCGCCCGCCGGCCGCCCGGCGCTCGCCGTGCCGTGGCGCCGCACGCTGGCCACCCCGGCGTTCTGGGCGATCTTCGTGATGATGGCGTTCGGCGCGTTCTCCGGCCTGATGATCGCGTCCAACGCGTCGCCGATCGGGCAGAACATGTTCGGCCTGACCGCCGCGACCGCCGCCGTGTTCGTCTCCGTGTACTCCGCCTGCAACGCCCTGGGCCGCGTGCTCTGGGGGGCCGTGTCCGACCGGCTCGGCTACACCACCGCGCTGACGATCATCTACGGCGTCGTCGCCCTGTGCCTGCTGGTGCTCGTGCTCGTGTCCTCGACGGCCGGGTTCGCGGTCGGCATCATCGGCCTGGGGCTCTGCTTCGGCGGCGTCATGGGCGTGTTCCCCGCGCTCACCATGACGAACTTCGGCCCCCGCTACCAGGGGGTCAACTACGCCATGGTGTTCGTCGCGTACTCGGTGTCCGCGTTCTTCGCCCCGCGACTCGCGTCCGGCATGGCCGCGGAGCGCGGCGGCGACTTCACGGTCCCGTTCGTCATCGCGATCGTCCTCGCGCTGGTCGGCGTGGGCCTGGCCACCGCGTTCCGCGGGATCCAGCGCACGCACCTCGCGCGGATGACCGCCGCGGCGGACGCCGCACCGGCGCCGGCGCCCGCGGCCGCGCGCTAGTCCACGCAAGCCCGGCCGGCCCGGCCCCCACCCCCGTGGGCCGGGCCGGCCGACCCGTACCGGAGGAGCCGATGCCCGTCGACCTGAGCACCGCCGCCGCGCTCGAGCAGGTGGCGGTGCACGACCCCGCCGCGCCGAGCCTGGTGTACGGCACGACGGTCACGCGCGCGGGCGAGCTCGCGGCGACGGTGCGCGCGCTGGCGGACGCCCTCGGGGTCGCGGGGGTCGCGCCCGGGGACCGGGTCGCCCACGTCGGGCGGAACGGGGCGTCGCTGCTCCAGACGCTGCTCGCGTGCGCGTCGCTGCGGGCGGTCGCGGTGCCGCTCGGGTTCCGCGCCTCGGCCGCGGAGCTCGCCGCGCTCCTCGACCGGTGTGCGCCCCGGGCTGTCGTCGCCGAGCCCGCGCACGTCGCGGACGCCGACGCCTGGCCCGGCGCCGCCGGCGCCCTGCGGGTCCAGGTCGACGACGACCCCCTGGCCGGCCCGCCCGAGCCCCGGCCCGGCTGGCAGCCGTGGTCGGCCCTGCTCGCGGCGGGCGACCCGGGCGCCCCGGCGCGGCACCGCGCCCGCCCCGACGACACCGCCCTGCTGCTGTTCACCTCCGGGTCCTCGGGCCGCCCGAAGGGGGTGCGGCTCACACACGCGAACCTGTGGTGGAGCGCGCTCGGCGCGGACGCGGCCTTCGGCACGGGCCGTGGCGGGACGACGCTCGCCGTCGCGCCGATGTCGCACATCGGCGGGCTCAACGGGCTCGCGCTGCGCACGCTCGGCACCGGCGGCACCGTCGTGGTCCGGCGGGCCTTCGACGCCGACGCCGTCCTCGCCGACGTCGCCCGGCACCGCGTCACGTCGCTGTTCGGCGTGCCCGCCATGTACGCGGCGCTGGCCCGGTCGCCGTGGTTCGACGCGACCGACCTGTCGAGCCTGCGCACCGCGCTGGTCGGCGGCGCCCCGCTCCCCGCCGGGCTGCTCCGGCGGTTCCTCGACCGCGGCGTCCCGCTGCAGCAGTCCTGGGGCATGACCGAGACCGCCCCCGCGTGCACCTGCGTCCCGCGCGACCGCGTGGCGGACCGGGGCACGACGGTCGGGCAGCCGCTCGCGTTCGTCCGCCTGCGCCTGGTCGACCCGCGCACCGGCGCCGACGTCGAGGGTCCCGGGGAGCCGGGCGAGCTCTGGGTGTCCGGCCCGCAGGTGACCGCCGGCTACTGGCGCGACCCCGAGGCGACCGCCCGGGCGTTCCCCGAGCCGGGCTGGCTGCGCACCGGTGACGTCGCGGTGCGGGACGCCGACGGCGCCTACCGGATCCGCGGGCGGATCGGCGACGTCATCAACACCGGTGGGGAGAAGGTGCACCCGGCCGAGGTCGAGGCCGCGCTCGACGGCTGCCCCGGCGTCGGGCAGTGCGCCGTCGTCGGCGTCCCGGACGAGGTCTGGGGCGAGACGGTCGCGGCCGTCGTCGTCCCGGCGCCCGGCACCGTGCCGGACCTCACCGACCTCCGGACGTACGCGGCCCGGACCATCGGGCGGCACAAGCTGCCGCGGCGGCTCGTGCTGGTCGACGCGCTGCCCGCGACCGGGACGGGCAAGGTCGACCGGGCGGGGGTGCGGGAGCTGGCGGCCGGCGCCGGGGCGGAGCACGCGCGGTTCGGCGCCGACGCCTGAGGCCGGGCCGGGCCTCAGCCCGCCGGCGTCAGCCGCCCCGCCAGCACCGCGTCCGCGACCGCCCGGGCCTCGCCCGCGCCGGCCACGACCGCGTCGGCGTACCCCGCCACCCACGCGGCCACCCCGTCCGGGGTCCCGGTGGCGAACCGCGCCGCGCCCGCCAGGTACGGCGGCAGCGCCGCGGCCCACGCCGCCTCGGGCAGGACCGCGCCGGTCGGGTCCAGCCCGCGCGCGGCCAGCAGCAGCCGCGCCGCCGCCCGCGCCACCACGCCGTTGCCCGCGACGAACGGGCGCAGCGCGAGCACCTCGCCGTGCACGACGGCCGCGACCAGCAGGGCGGGCGCGCGGGTGGCCTCGACCGTCCGCGTCAGCAGGGCGAGCCGCGCGGCCGCCTCCGCGCCGCCCGGTGCCGGGCCGAGGCCGCCGAGGTCCCCGGGCGCCACCCCCGCGCCGCGCACCCGGCCCAGGTCCTCGTCCGGGGTCCGGCCCGCGGCGGCGGCGGTGTGCAGCCGGGCGAGCACCTGGCCCAGCGGCGGGAGCGCGGGGGCCGAGCGCGCGCCGAGGTCCGGCCGCCAGCGCCCGGCGAGCACGGTGGCCCGCAGGGCACCCGCCGCGAGGTCGGCGTCCGCTCCGCCCGGCGCCGGCGAACCGGTGGCGACCGCCCGCAGCGCGTCCAGCGGCACCCGCGCGCCGTCCGCGGCGGCGCTCGCCCGGGCGGCCCGCAGGTCCGCCTCCGCGCGCACCTCGCGCCACCGGCGGCGGAACGCCTCGTGCCAGCGCAGCTCCTCGCACGCGGCCCGCGCCCGGTCGACGGCGTCGCCCACGCCGGGCAGGTCGAGCAGCGGGGCGAGGGGGTCGGCGGTCACGCGGGCCACCCTACGAGCCGGGCCGACGACGCCGGAGTGGAAGGTCCGAGCGGACACGCCGCACGCGTGTCGGTTCAAACCGTCCACTCCGCGTCGCCGCCGGACGCTGCGGGCGTCCCGACGTGATCCGCGCCACACTGGCCCCATGGTCTCCACCCCGAGCGTCTCGTCGTCCATCACCGCCCGCCTGCACGTCGAGGCCCGGCCGACCGCCGTGTCCGAGCTGACGTCCGCGATCGAGCAGACCGGCGGCATCGTCACGGCGCTCGACGTCACCGCCTCGGGGCACGAGCGGATCACCGTGGACGTCACCTGCGCGACCAGCGGCGAGGAGCACGCCGTGCAGATCGTCGCGGCGCTGGGCGCGCTGCCCGGGGTGGACGTCGAGCGGGTCAGCGACCGGACCTTCCTCATGCACCTCGGCGGCAAGCTCTCGATCGAGTCGAAGGTGCCGCTGCGCAACCGCGACGACCTCTCGATGGCGTACACGCCGGGCGTCGCGCGGGTGTGCGAGGCGATCGCGGCCCGGCCGGACGACGCCCGCCGGCTGACCATCAAGCGGAACACCATCGCGGTCGTCACGGACGGCACGGCGGTCCTCGGGCTCGGCGACATCGGGCCGCTGGCGGCGCTGCCGGTGATGGAGGGCAAGGCGGCCCTCTTCAAGCGGTTCGCGGGCATCGACGCGTTCCCGCTGGCCCTGGACACCACGGACGTCGACGAGATCGTGGAGACCGTGGTCCGGGTCGCGCCCGTGTTCGCGGGGATCAACCTGGAGGACATCTCGGCACCCCGGTGCTTCGAGGTCGAGCGGCGGCTGCGGGAGCGCCTGGACATCCCGGTGTTCCACGACGACCAGCACGGGACGGCGATCGTCGTGACGGCCGCGCTGACCAACGCGCTCAAGGTGGTCGGCAAGCGGATCGAGGACGTGCGGCTGGTGCTGTCCGGCGCGGGCGCGGCCGGGACCGCCGTGCTGAAGCTGCTGCTCGCGGCCGGGGTCCGGGACGTGGTGGTCGCGGACATCGACGGCATCGTGCACGCCGGCCGCCCGCTGGAGTCGCCGGAGCTGGCGTGGATCGCCGCGCACACCAACCCGCGCGGCGTGACGGGCCCGCTGGGCGGCGCCCTGGCGGGGGCGGACGTGTTCGTCGGGGTGAGCGCGCCGAACATCGTCACCGAGGAGGACGTCGCCGGCATGGCACCGGGCGCGATCGTGTTCGCGCTGGCGAACCCCCGGCCGGAGGTGGACCCGGTCGTCGCCGCACGGCACGCCGCGGTCGTCGGCACGGGCCGCAGCGACGTCGCGAACCAGATCAACAACGTGCTGGCGTTCCCCGGGGTGTTCCGCGGCCTGCTCGACGCGCGGTCGCACGTCATCACCGACGACATGCTGCTCGCGGCCGCCCGGGCGCTGGCCTCGGTGGTCGGCGACGACGAGCTGAACCCGGCGTACATCATCCCCAGCGTGTTCCACCCGGACGTCGCCGCGACGGTGGCGGCCGCGGTCGCGCACGTCGCCGGGGCGGGCGACCCGCACCCGGACACCGGGGCCGTCGCGGTGGTCCCCGTCCCGGGGGTCTGAGGGCTCGCCCGCGTAGGATCCCGGGGTGCAGTGCCCCCACTACGACGCCGCCCGGTGTCGTTCCTGCACCCTGATCGAGCAGCCGTACGCCGCGCAGCTCGAGGCGAAGCAGGAGCGCTGCCGCGAGCTGCTCGCGCCGTTCGGGCCGGTCGACTGGCTGGACCCGGTGGCGAGCGCGGAGTCGGGGTTCCGGAACAAGGCGAAGATGGCGGTCGGCGGCACGGTCGACGCCCCGACGCTCGGCATCCTCGACCCCGGCGGCGCGGGGGTCGACCTGCGCGACTGCGGCCTGTACCCCGCCTCGCTCCAGGCCGCGCTGCCGACGGTGGCGGAGCTGGTCACCCGGGCCCGCCTGGTGCCCTACGACGTCCCGACCCGGCGCGGCGAGCTCAAGTACGTGCTCGTCACGCAGTCCCCGGACGGCGAGCTGATGATCCGGTTCGTGCTGCGGTCCACGGAGGCGCTGCCCCGGCTGCGCAAGCACCTGCCGTGGCTGCTCGCCGCCCTGCCGCGGGCCGCCGTCGTGTCCGCGAACCTGCTGCCCGAGCACAAGGCCGCCCTCGAGGGCGACGAGGAGGTCGTGCTCACCGAGCGGTCGACGCTGCGGATGCGGGTCAACGACGTCGACCTGCACCTGCGGCCGCAGAGCTTCTTCCAGACGAACACCGAGGTCGCGGCGGCGCTGTACCGGATCGGCCGGGACTGGGTGGACGCCGCCGACCCCGCGAGCGTCTGGGACCTGTACTGCGGCGTCGGCGGGTTCGCGCTGCACGTCGCCCGGCCCGGCCGCGCCGTCGTCGGCATCGAGACCAGCGCCGAGGCCGTCGCGAGCGCCGAGCAGAGCCGGGACGAGCGCGGGCTGCCGGACGTGCGGTTCGCCGCCGGCGACGCGACCGCCTTCGCGCTCGCGGCCGGGCGGGCGCCGGACCTCGTGGTGGTCAACCCGCCCCGGCGCGGCATCGGGCCCGCGCTGGCCGGCTGGCTGGAGGACTCCGGGGTGCGGGACGTCGTGTACTCGTCGTGCAACGCCGCGTCGCTCGCCCGGGACCTGGCGGCGATGCCGTCGCTGCGGCCGCGCCGGGGGCGGGTGCTGGACATGTTCCCGCAGACGGGGCACTACGAGGTCGTGGTGGGGCTGTCCCGCGGCTGACGCGGCGCGCGGACTTCCTGCGGAGCAAACCGGTCCGGCTGCCGCCCCTCGGCGTCCGGTGCGGGATTTCTCCCGCGAGAAATCCCAGAACGTGCCTTTCGTCCCATGTCTGGCCGCGCCCGAGCCAGCACGCTGAGGGCATGCTGACCGTCTCCGAGGCCCTCGACTACCAGACGCGAGCGGCCCGGACGAAGACCGACCTCGCCCGCCGCCCCGGCGTGTACCTGGTGAACACGATGCTCGCCGGCGCGTACATCGGCCTCGGCGTCGTCATCATGGCCACCGCGGGCGGGCCGCTCGCGGACGCCGGGTCGGGCTTCACCCCGCTCGTCCAGGGCCTGGTGTTCGGCGTCGCGCTGACCATCGTCGTCGTCGCCGGCGGCGAGCTCGCGACCTCCGGGATGATGGTCTTCACCCAGGGTGCGATGCGCGGCTCGATCTCCTGGCTGCGCGCCGGGGCGACCCTGCTGGCCTGCCTCGCGGGCAACCTGCTCGGGGCGTTCGTGCTCGCGACGATCCTGCACTTCTCCGGGGCGCTCGGGCCGGACACCCCCGGCGGCCGGATGATCGCGTCGATGATCGAGCACAAGGCCCACGAGACCGGCACGGAGCTGTTCTTCCGCGGCGTCCTGGGCAACCTCATGGTCTGCCTGGCGATCTGGTGCGCCGGTCGGCTGCAGAACGAGGTCGCCAAGATCGTCGTGATCTTCGCCTGCGTCATGGTCTTCATCACCTCCGGCTTCGACCACGTCGTCGCCAACATGACGACCTTCTCGTTCGGCCTCCTGGGCGGGCTGCCCGAGGCGACCGTCGGCGAGTTCGCCCGGAACGTGCTGTTCGTCGGGCTCGGCAACCTGGTCGGCGGCGGGCTGCTCGTCGGCGCCGCCAACGTGGTCGCCGCCTCCCCCGCCGTGCCCGCGACCCCGGCCGACGCCGAGGCGGCCGAGGACGCCCCGGCGCGCGAGACCGTCGCCGCGCACTGACCCGAGGATCACCCGCCCCGGGCGCGTCACCCGGCGGCGGGCGACCAGGCGCTCTACCGTCGTACCGAGCACGGACGCGCCCGGACGGGTGACGTCGCCGACGGACGTGCGGGGGGCGGCGCCGACCGCTCCCGCAGGGCGGAGCAGACATGACCACCACGCCGGACCGCGAGCAGCCGGGCGGGAAGCCCGCCACCGACGCCGAGCCGACGACCGCGGCGCAGGCCCCGGAGGACGCCCCGGAGGCGACGACGGCGCCGGCGGAGCCCGGGGCGGCCGCCGACCCCGGGACGACCGCCGCAGCCGCCGCGCCCGCCGCGACGCCGCCCACCGGGGGCAGCGGGTCGGCGGCCCGGCCGGGGGTGGAGCCGGTCGCGCCCACCGCAGCCGCCGCGGCGCGCGGTCTCCGCACCGAGCCCAAGGGCACGAAGGCGCACCGCGCGTCCCGGCCGGCGCCCGTGCCGCCCGCGCCGGAGGAGCCCGTGCCGTCGGCGCTCCCGGCAGCCGCCGGGCCGACGGCCGCGACCGTCTCACGGGACGGGGCGGGAGCGCCGACGGCGCCGCTGCCGGCGACCCCGGCCGCCGGGGCGGCGACCACCACGCCCACCACCCCCACCGAGCCCGTCCCGCCCGCCGAGCCCGTCCGCCGCACGAGCATCCGCGGCGCCGAGGCCCGGGCCGCCACCGCGCTCACCGCGGGTGCCAGCGTCGCGGGGACCACCGCCGCCCCGGAGCCGGCCGCGGCAGCCGACCTGCCGGGGACCGGGCCGTCCGACGCCTCGGTGCCCTACGGGGACGCCTCGGCGGCGGCGGCGCCGCACCCGACCGCGCCGCTGCCCGCGCCGGAGCCCGGATCGGCCACCGACGCCGACGGGACCCGACCGCGGGGTCGCCGGTCCGCCCCGCCCGCGGAGCCGGTCGCCGCGGCCCTCGCGCGCCGGCCCGGCGGCGGCGCCGGCCGGCACCTGCTCGGCGTCCTCGTCGGCCTGCTGCTCGGCGCGGTCGGCGTCTGGGCGGCGCTGTTCGGCCAGGCGCGCGTGCTGGGCGTGCAGGCCCCGGGCTGGGACGCCTCGTACGACCCGCTGGGCGTCGTGCTGGTGACGGCGGGCGTCCTCGTGCTCGCCGCCGTGGTGGGGCTGGGGCTGTGGACCCCGGCGGTGCCGCTGACCGCGGGCGCGGTCGCGTCGGTCGTCGGCGTCGTCTACCTCTACGTCCCGGCGACGACGCACGTCGACACGGTCCGCTGGTTCGCCACGGACACGACCCGCGTCTCGGTGACGCAGACGACGGTGACGGCGACCTCGGGGACGGTGTTCCTGGTCGGCGCGCTGCTGCTCGCGGCGGGGCTCACGGTCGCGGTCGCCCGGCGGCGCTGGCTGCCGCGCGCCTGACAGCGGGGCAGCGGCCCGCGCCCGCGGCCCCGAGTTCGCCCGTGCATGGGACGTAAGTCCTACTAGAGTGCCGAGAGACGCGGCGCCCCCGCCGCGCCGCATCGACACCGACGTCGCCTGCGTGGAGGCACACGTGGCCCTCGACAACTCCGCCCCGCCCGCCGCACCCGAGGGGGGCACCCCCGAGCCCCGCCGGGAGAGTCTGGAGAACCTGCTGACCGAGGACCGGCGGTTCCCGCCGGACCCCGCGTTCGCGGCCCAGGCCAACGCGCACGCCGAGCTGTACTCCTGGGCGAACTCGTCCCCGCTGGAGTTCTGGGCGGAGCAGGCGCGCTCGCTGCTCGACTGGGCGGAGCCGTTCCACGAGGTGCTCGACTGGACGAACCCGCCGGTCGCGCGCTGGTTCGCGGACGGCCGGCTGAACGCCGCGTACAACGCCGTCGACCGGCACGTCGAGGCCGGGCACGGCGACCGCGTCGCGCTGCACTTCGAGGGCGAGCCCGGCGACACCCGCACGCTCACGTACGCCGACCTGCTGCGCGAGGTGTCCCGCGCCGCCAACGCGCTCACCGACCTCGGCGTGCGCACCGGCGACCGGGTCGCGATCTACCTGCCGCTGATCCCCGAGGCCGTCATCGCGATGCTGGCGTGCGCCCGGATCGGCGCCCCGCACTCGGTCGTGTTCGGCGGCTTCTCGGCCGAGGCGCTGCACACCCGCATCCTCGACGCCGACGCCCGGGTCGTCATCACCGCGGACGGCGGCTACCGGCGCGGCGCCGCGAGCGCCCTCAAGCCCACGGTCGACGAGGCCCTCGCGAAGGGCAGCGGCGACGTCGTCCGCTCGGTGCTCGTCGTGCGGCGCACCGGCCAGGACGTGCCCTGGACCGAGGGCCGCGACGTCTGGTGGCACGACGCCGTCGAGGCCGCGGGCGACCAGCACACGCCCGTGCCGCTCGAGGCCGAGCACCCGCTGTTCATCCTCTACACCTCGGGCACCACCGGGAAGCCCAAGGGCATCTTCCACACCACCGGCGGCTACCTCACGCAGACCGCGTGGACCCACCTCAACGTCTTCGACCTCAAGCCGGAGACGGACGTGTACTGGTGCACCGCCGACGTCGGCTGGGTCACCGGCCACTCCTACGTGGTCTACGGCCCGCTGGTGAACGGCGCGACCCAGGTCATCTACGAGGGCACCCCCGACACCCCGCACCGCGGCCGGTGGTGGGAGATCGTCCAGAAGTACCGGGTGTCGATCCTGTACACCGCACCCACCGCCATCCGCACCTGCATGAAGTGGGGCGAGGACGTGCCCGGGCAGTTCGACCTGTCGAGCCTGCGCGTGCTCGGCTCGGTCGGCGAGCCCATCAACCCCGAGGCGTGGACCTGGTACCGGCGGGTCATCGGCGCCGACCGGACGCCCGTCGTCGACACCTGGTGGCAGACCGAGACGGGCGCGATCATGATCAGCCCCCTGCCGGGCGTGACCACCGCGAAGCCCGGCTCGGCCCAGACCCCGCTGCCGGGCATCGCCGCCGACGTCATCGACGACGACGCGCACCCGGTCCCGAACGGCTCCGGCGGGTACCTCGTGCTCACCGAGCCGTGGCCGTCGATGCTGCGCGGCATCTGGGGCGACGAGCAGCGGTTCCGGGACACGTACTGGTCGCGGTTCGCCGGCACCTACTTCGCGGGCGACGGGGCGAAGAAGGACGAGGACGGCGACATCTGGCTGCTCGGCCGGGTCGACGACGTCATGAACGTGTCGGGCCACCGGCTGTCCACCACGGAGATCGAGTCGGCGCTCGTCTCGCACCCGTCCGTCGCCGAGGCGGCCGTCGTCGGGGCGTCGGACGACACCACGGGCCAGGCGGTCGTCGCGTTCGTCATCCTGCGCGGGGACGCCGCCGCGGGCACACCCGAGGAGGTCGCCACCGAGCTGCGGGCGCACGTGGCGCGGCAGATCGGCCCGATCGCGAAGCCGCGGACGATCCTCGTGGTGCCGGAGCTGCCGAAGACCCGGTCCGGGAAGATCATGCGCCGGCTGCTGCGGGACGTGGCGGAGCACCGCCAGGTCGGCGACGCGACGACGCTGGCGGACTCGTCGGTGATGGACCTCATCCAGCAGGGCCTGGCGACCCCGAAGGGCTGAGGCGGTCTCCGCCGCGACCCCCGGAGCGGGGAGCCGGCGCGGGAAACCGGGACCGGGTCAGCGCGCCGGGTGCGTCAGCTCGCCCGTGCGGGCCACGCCGCCGAGCCAGTGCGCGCTCGGCTTCGGGGTGCGCGCGAACGTCTCGCGGTCCCAGGCGATCAGGCCGAACGTCGGCGCGTAGGAGCCCCACTCGTAGTTGTCGAGCGCCGACCAGTGCAGGTACCCGCGGACGTCGATGCCGTCGGCCATGGCGTCGTGCAGGCCGACGAGGGCGTCGTGGGTGTAGTCGATGCGGCGGGCGTCGTCCTGGGTGGCGATGCCGTTCTCCGTGACCACGACGGGCACGCCGCCGGTGCGCCGCCAGGCGTTCCGGACGCCGATGCCCAGGGCCGGCGGGAAGTACTCCCAGCCGATGAGGGTCTTCTCGACGTCGTCGGCGACGGGCTGCGGGTTCCCGTCGCGGTCGATGAACGTGCGCAGGTAGGCCTGCACGCCGATCCAGTCGTCGCCGGCGGCGGCGTCGAGGAACACGTCCTCGCGCGGGTAGCCGTAGGCGGCGGTCGCCTCGACGGCGTCGGGCGTGGCCGGGTGGTAGGCCTGGGTGGCGACGGACCAGCCGGACCGCACCTGCCCGACGCCGGACAGCACCTCGCGGGACCGGCGGTGCCCGGCGATGAGCGCGTCGGTGATCTGCGGGTCGGGCGCGGGCAGGCGGGACGCGGTCATCTCCGTGCCCTCCTCGCCGCGCGTCATCGCGACCATGTTGGGCTCGTTGATGGTGCAGACCCACTCGACGTCGTCGCCGAGCACGGGCAGGACCGCCTCGGTGTACCGCGCGAACAGGTCGGGGGCCACGGGGTTCCGCCAGCCGCCGAGCCGCGCGAACCAGCGCGGGTGCGTGAAGTGGTGCAGCGTCACCGACGGGGTCAGGCCGTGCTCGCGGCAGGTGTCGACCATCCGCCGGTAGTGCTGGAGCTGGGCCTTCGACACGTACCCCTGCTCCGGCTCGATGCGCGCCCACTCGATGCTGAACCGGTAGGTGTTCAGGCCGAGCGACGCGAGCAGGGCGATGTCCTCGGGGTACCGGTGGTAGGAGTCGGCGGCGTCGCCGGAGGGCTCGGCCAGGTCGGTGCCGGGGGCGTGCTCGCGGACCCACCAGTCGGAGTTCACGTTGTTGCCCTCGACCTGGTGGGCGGCGGTGGCGGCGCCCCAGAGGAAGCCCTCGGGGAAGCGGCGGACGGTCATGTGTCGGTCCTTCGGTCGGTGGTGGAGGTCAGGAGCCCGCAGGCGTGCGGACGTCGAGCACCGCGGCGTCGCCGAGCAGCGCGAGCGGCAGGACGGCCCCCGCGGTGCGGTACGGCCGGGGCCGCACGCCGGTGGTGACGCGCGCGCCGTCCACCCGGAGCTCGACCGCGGGCGCGGCGGGGTCCACGTGGTACCGCACCCGGCGCGGCCGGCCGCCGAGGACGACCGACACCTCGAGCCCGTCGTCCTCCGGCGCGAGCGTGGGCGCGACGACGAGGGAGTCCGCGCGCTCCTCCAGGCCGAGCAGGCCGTGCAGGACCTGCCGGATGTAGATGCCGGGGCCCGACGAGTACACCCGCCAGCCGTCGGCGGTCGGCACGTCGCCGGTGCGCAGGCCGTCGAAGCCCGCCGCGGCGGCGTACCGGTCGGGGAACGTCGCGTCGGACGACGACGTGTAGCAGGTGCGCTGCCGGGGCAGCGCGCTCGGCACCCGCTCCCGCATGCCGACCGGGGACAGCCGCAGCAGCTCCTCGCCGACCGCGGCCCGGCCCAGCGCGGCCAGCGCCTCGACCCACCGGACGTGCGCGTGCACGTACATCAGGCCGACCTCGCGGCCGAAGAACGCGGCCTGCTCGGCGCGCAGGAACGACTCGACCTCGCCGTCCGCGAACCGCGCGGGGCGGTTCGTCAGCCGCACGCCGTCCGGGAAGTGCAGGTGCTCGCGGACCAGCCGCTCGTGCCGCGCGGCCTGCTCGGGGTCGACGGCGCCGGCGATGACGGTCCGGGTCAGCGGGATGAGGCGGTAGCTCAGGCCGGTCGTGGTGTCGCGGGGGTGGATGACGGGGGTGACGACGCCGTCCTCGACGGTCGCGAACCCGGCCGCCACGCCGTCGGGCAGCAGGAGGCGGCGGATGTCGGCCAGCACCTCGTCGGCCATCGCGGCCGCCCGGTCGGCGAGGTCGCGGGCGTCGGCGCCGGGCGCCTCCCGCAGCTGCTCGGCCGCGAGCCCCAGCGCCTGCGCGAGCAGCGCCGAGGTCCAGGTCGACGTCATGTGCTCGCGCATCTCGGGGCGCGCGGGCTGCAGGGTGTCGTCCCAGTCGCCCTCGCCGTACGCGGGCAGCGCCGTGCCGGGGACCCGGTGCGTGCGCTGGTGCTCGAGCAGCGCGGCCAGGTGCGCGGTGACCGGGGCCGGGTCGCCGTCCCGGAACGGCACGACCTCGTCGAGGACCCCGAGGTCGCCCGTGGCCTGCAGGTACTGCCCGAGCGCGAACAGCGGCCACACCACGACGTCGCCGTGCGCGTGCTCCTGGAGGACCTCGGCGTAGTCGTCGAACATGAACCACTGCGGGAAGGTCCCGTCCACGGACTGCCGCGACAGCACGCGCAGCAGCACGTCGCGCGCGCCGGCGAACCGCCCGGCGGCGACCAGCAGCTCGAACGGGCCCTGGCAGACGTCGCGGGTGCCCCAGGCCGCGCCGGAGTACTGCTCGAGGCCGTGCGGCACCAGGAAGTGCACCCGGGCGTCGTGCGCCCACCAGGGCAGCAGCACCTCGAGCTCGGCCAGCCGGGAGCCCGCGTCGATCCGCACGTCCCGCGTGAGCGCAGCCAGCGTGGCCCGGTGCCGGGCGGCGTGCGCGGCGCGGTCCAGCCCGCCCGCGACGACGACGGCGGCATCGGGGCCGGCCTCCGCGCCGTGGGCCAGGTCGGCGGTGACGACGACGCGCAGCAGCCGGGTGGCGTCCGCGCGCACGGTGACGACGGAGGTGCCGCGGTCGTCGCCGTCGGCGAACAGCGCGCCGTCGCCGGCCAGGACCGCGCCGGGGGACGCCGCGAGGACGTAGGTGAGCGCGTCGTGGTGGGCCGCGACCGCGGTGCCCGCGCCGGCCCGGAACGCGACGGCGCCGGTGCCCGCGGGCGAGGCCGTCCAGTCGCGCTCGCCCAGCTCGACGTCCGTCGTGACCAGGAGGTCCACGTCGGCGGTCGCGCGCACCTCCGTGAGCAGCGCCGCGCGGTCCCCGGCCGCCACGGTCCGGACCTCGACCTCGGCGTCCGCCCAGCGGTACAGCCAGCGCGCCTCGCCGACGTCGAGCACGAACGCCGACGGCTGGCCGAGCATCCGCCAGCGCCCGTCCCGGCGCACCAGCACGCGCACGCCGTTCGAGCGCAGCAGGTTCAGGTGGTTCCGGTGCACGCTCGCGAACCGGTCGAACGACGTGTTGCCGAGGACGGTGTGCGAGCCGACGACCCCGTGCGCGAACACGGTGGTGGACAGCACCGGGCGGTCCGGGGCGAGCGCGTCGCCGCACAGCAGCACGTGCCCGTGCGGCCGGTCGAGCAGCAGGTCCTTCTCGCCGCGCACCACGTGGGCGCCGTCGGCGGCGAAGTACGACAGCAGCGCCCCGGCCGCGTCCCGCTCCGGGTACCGGGCGCCGTCGGCGAGCGCGAGCAGGTCGTCGTCGCTCAGCGGCGCGCCGGACAGCAGGGGGGCCGTGGCCAGCAGCGACCGCTCGTCGCGGGCGACCCCCGCCGGGGCGGTCGTCGCGGCCACCGACGCCGCGCGGGCCACCAGCGCGTCCGCGAGCGCCGGCAGGTCCGCCAGCGCCGCCGTCATGTCCCCGCGCCGGTCCGGCCAGAACCCGGTGACGGCGTGCAGCGTCCACGGCGCGGCCAGGTCGGTGCGGGCGGACAGCAGCGCGGCGGTCGCCGCCTCGTGCTGCCGCACGCGGTCCGGCCACGGCTCGCCGGTGAGGAACGCCGGGGTCAGGCCGGCACGGGCGCGCGGGCTGTGCAGGTCGAACGCGTCGGTGCCGGCGGCGACGGCCCCCTCCACGAGCAGGGCGGCCGCGAGGGGCAGCGCCGGGGCGGAGGTCATCGTCTGCCGGGACAGCACGACGCGGCCGAACCGCGGGTCGTCCGCGAGCCGGTGCGCGACGTACTGGCTGACGTACGGCTCGGAGGACTGCGCGGCCGCCTCGGGCGACAGCGACAGGTCCTGCAGCACGGCGACGTCGTAGGTCGCGCCGTCGGGCACGGACTCCGCCGCGAGGTCGACCCGCCACACCCACGCCGTCGTCGCCGGGTCGAGCACGAGGTGCACGGTCCACCGCGCCCCGAGGCCGGCGCCGTCCCAGCGCGCCCACCCGTCGCCCGCGACGTGCCGGGCCTCCGACCGGGAGCCGGTCAGCGGTACCGCGGCGACGGTGCCGTCCGCGCCGTGCCGCCGCAGGTGCAGACCGCCCACGGCCGCGTCGTGCGGCCCGGGGACGTACTGGTTGACCAGCAGGCCGCCCGGGACGCGGACCGTCCGGACGTCCCCGGCCCGGGTGAGCGCGATCTCCAGCCCGCCGGGGGCGTCCAGGGTGGTCGTGGCGGGCTGCGGGCGCGCGGGGGTGCGGGTCGTCATCGTCGGGTGACCTCGTTCTCGGTGGTGCGTGGGCGGTCGGGCGGAGCCGGCTACTTGAGGCCGGTGGTCGCGACGCCCTGGATGAAGTACCGCTGCAGCGCGAGGAAGAGCAGCAGGATCGGCGTGATGATGAGCACCGCCCCCGCGAGCAGCAGGCCGTAGTCGGTGCCCCGCTGGCCCGTCGAGTACAGCGACAGCGCGACGGGCAGCGTGTACATGTCCTGGCTCTGCGACGCCACGAGCGGCCACAGGAAGTTGTTCCACGAGCCGAGGAACGTGAGGATCCCGAGCGTCGCGAGCGGCGGACCGCACAGCGGCATCACCACGCGGGCGAAGATGCGCAGCTCGCCGGCACCGTCCATCCGGGCGGCCTCGATGAGCTCGTCCGGGATCCCGAGCATGAACTGCCGCATGAGGAACACGCCGACCGGCTGGGTGACGAACGGCAGGATCAGGGCCGGGTAGGTGTTGAGCAGCCCGAGCTTCGTGACCATGACGAACAGCGGCACGAACGTGACGACGCCCGGGACCATGAGCATGGTCATGACCAGCGTGAACAGCACCTTCTTGCCGGCGAAGTCCATCTTGGCCAGCGCGTAGCCGACCATCGAGCAGAACAGCAGGTTCCCGAGCACCGTCACGACGGCGACCACGAACGAGTTCGTGAAGTACTGCGTGAAGTGCAGCTCGTTGAACCAGGTGCTGAAGTTGTCGAGCGTCGGGTTCTCGGGCCACCAGGTCGGCGGCTTCGTGAGGATCTCGCGCTGCGTCTTGACCGAGCCGAGGACCATCCAGGCGAACGGCAGCAGCCAGGCGGCCACGCCGACGACGAGGACGGTGTAGGTGAGCGCGCGCCCGGTGCTGAACCGCCGGCGGCGGCGCGGCCGCTGCGGCGCGGCCGGGACCGTCGGGGTGACGGGGCTGGTGATGGTGGCCATGGGTTCCCTCAGTCCTTGGACCGCAGCAGCCGGAACTGCAGCAGGCTCATGAGCGCGATCGCCAGGAACAGCACGTAGGACGCGGCGGACGCCTGCCCGTACTTGCCGAAGCCGAACTGCTCGAACGTGTAGTAGGCCGTGGAGAGGGTCGAGTCGAGCGGCCCGCCCTGCGTCATCACGAAGGCCTCCTCGAAGAACTGGAGGTAGCCGACGGAGATGAGGACGGCGCCCAGCAGCAGGGTCGGGCGCAGCAGCGGCAGCGTGATGCTGACCAGCCGGCGCCACGGGCTCGCGCCGTCCATGACGGCGGCCTCCTGCACGTCGGCGGGGACCGCCTGGAGCCCCGCCAGGAAGATGACCATGAGCGTGCCGACGTTCCGCCAGACCGCCATGAGGATCAGCGCGGGCAGCGCCCACGTGGTGTCGGTGAGCCAGGCCGGGCCGTCGATGCCGACCCAGCCGAGCGCGGTGTTGATGAGGCCGTCGGGCTGGAGCATGTACCGCCACACGACCGACACCGCGACGATGCTGGTGACCACGGGGGCGTAGAACCCCACGCGGAACGCCGACCGGAACCGGCTGATCCCGTTGTTCAGCGCCACGGCCAGGAGCAGCGCCACGGCCATGGTCACGGGGATGCCGATGACCACGAACGTCGCGGTGACGCCGAGCGACTTGAGGAACCGGGGGTCGCCGAACAGGGTGACGTACTGGTCGAGGCCGACGAAGTTCACCGCGAGCGGGCTGCGCACGTCGCGCGCCGTGAAGTCGGTGAACGACATGCCGAACGACGAGACCAGCGGGACGAGCATGAAGAAGCCGAACACCAGGACGAACGGTGCGGCGAACATCCACGCGACGCGGCCCTGACGGCGGCGCCGAGCGGCGACCGGCCCCCGCTCGGGGGCGCTGCTGCGGCTGGCCGTGCGGCCGGGACGCGGGGTCCCGGCCGCACGGGTGGCGGTCGCGCTCATGGCGTCAGCCCACGCCGATCGACGTCGCCTGCTCCTGGAGCGCGGCGAGCGCCTCGGCCGGGTCCTCGCCGCTGACGATCATCCGCTCCAGCGCCGAGTCGGCCGCCGCGGCGACCTGCACCCACGCGGTGTTCACCGGCGGGGACTGCGTGTCCTGGAGCTGCTCGCCGAACACGGCCAGCTTCTCGTCGTCGGCCAGGGCCGGGTCGTCCCACGCGGACTGCGAGGACGGCAGGTCGCCGGTCAGCTCGTAGAAGTCGACCTGGACGTCGGGCTGGGTCAGCCAGTCCACGAGCTTCCAGGCGGCGTCCTGGTTGTCGGAGTCGTTGAAGACCACGAGGTTCGAGCCGCCCGCGAACGACGTGGACGTCTTCCCGGCGGGGATGCGCGCGGTGGCGTACTTGTCGGCGAACTCCTCGCCGCCCAGCTGCTCGAGCGAGCCCATCATGAACGGGCCCTCGATGAACGCGCCGACGCGGCCGTCGACGAAGTCGGCCTCGGTGGCGCCGGGCGTGCGGTCGGCCTGCGCGTTCGCGAGGCCCTGGTCGAAGAAGGACGTGTAGTACTCGTACGCCTCGGCCATCTCCGGGGTGTCGAGCGTCCACTCGGAGCCGTCCTCGTCCATCAGGGCGGCACCGTTCGACCACGGCGCCCAGAGCGAGCCCTGGAACGCGTCGTTGCCGGAGGCCAGCAGGCGGATGCCGTACTCGGCGTCCGTCTTGTCCTTGATGTCGGTGAGCATCTGCTGCAGCTCGTCCCAGTCGGCCGGGGCCTCGGTCCAGCCCGCCTGCTCGGCGAGGTCGGTCCGGTAGTACAGCACCCGGGTGTCGACGTACCACGGCACGCCGACGGCCTGGCCGGCGAGCTCGGTGGTGTCGACCGAGCCGGCGAAGAAGTCGCTGGTGTCGATGCCGTCGGGCACCGGGGCGAACGCGTCGCCGAACTCGGCCATCCAGGTGGTGCCCATCATCGCGACGTCGGGCGTGGTGCCGGCGGCGATGGCGGTCTGGAACTTGTCGCGGGCGGCGTCCCAGGGGATCGGGACGACCTCGATGTCGACGTCGGGGTTGGCGTCGACGAAGTCCTGCACGAAGTCGGGCAGGGCCTCGCCCTCGGTGCCCATGGCCCACACGGTGAGCTCGCCGCTGGCCTCCCCCGATCCGAGGGTGGACGCGTCGGTGCTTCCGGTGCTCCCGGTGTCGTCGGAGCGACCGCACGCGGTGAGCGCGGTCAGGGCGAGCGCGGTCACCAGGGCGACGCGCGCGGCGGGACGGATCATGGTTCGTTCCTCCTCGAACGGACGGTGCGGCGGCTGAGGACGCGGGGTGCGCCTCGCGGGTCTATGCGCTTAGATCGATCGGATGTGATGTTAAGCGCATAGAATGCCGTTCGCAAGTGGAGCGCCCCGAGGAGGTCAGCAGTGCCGCGTCGACCCACCGTCTACGACGTCGCCGAGCGCGCCGGCGTGTCCATCGCGACCGTGTCGTTCACGTTCCGCCAGCCCGAGCGCGTCCGCGAGTCCACGCGCGACGCCGTGCTCGCCGCCGCGCGCGAGCTCGGCTACGTCCCGTCCGCGAGCGCCCGCGGCCTCGCGCACGGCAGCACCGGCGCGCTCGGGCTCTACGCGTTCGACCTCATGCTCGCCGCCCCGCAGTCCGGCGCGGCCGCCGCCCCGCCGCCCTCCGGCGAGCACCCCGACTCCGACCCGCGCGCCTTCCCGCTGTACGTCGACGAGGTGCAGCGCGGCGTCGAGCTCGAGTGCTGGCAGCGCGGGCAGGCCCTGCTGCTCAGCAGCGGCTCCGGCACCGGCGCAGCCGTCACCGAGATCGCCGGACGCGTGGACGGGCTCGCGATGTTCCCCGGGCCGACGCCCGTCGAGGCGCTGGAGCACGTCGCCCGGCGGATCCCGGTCGTCGCCTTCAGCATGCCGCCCGTCGCCGACGGCCTGCACCACGTCACCGTCGACAACCGCGCCGGCATGCGCGACCTCGTCGGCCACCTGGTCGGCGACCACGGCCTGCGCGACCTCGCATTCGTCGGCCGCCTCACCACGCCCGACTACGCCGAGCGGTTCGCCGGGTTCCGCGAGGCGCTCGCCGCCGCCGGGCTCCCCGAGCCCGCCGAGCCCCTCGACCCCACCGACCTCGCCGAGCCGCACCGGCTGGAGGTCGTCGCCGAGCTCGCGGACGCCGACCGGCTGCCGCGGGCGCTGGTCTGCGCGAGCGACCAGCACGCGCTCGCCGTGCTCGACCTGCTCGCCGCCCGGGGCATCCCCGCGCCCGAGCGGGTGGTGGTCACCGGGTTCGACGGCATCCTCGCCGGACGGCTGACGCGTCCCTCGCTGACGACGGTGCGGCAGCCGATGGTCGCGATGGGGCGGCTGGCGGTGCAGGTGCTGGTCCGGCACGCGGGCACGGCCGCCGGGGAGCCGGAGTCGCACCGCCTGCCGGTCGAGGTGGTCCGCCGGGAGAGCTGCGGCTGCCCGGGGGTCTGAGCGCGCGGGTCAGACGTCGAGCAGGGCCCGGATGCGGCGGACCGCCTCGCGGCCCGCGCGGTTGGCCCCGACCGTGCTCGCGCTCGGGCCGTAGCCGACGAGCTGCACGCGCGGGTCCGCGAGCACCTGAGTCCCGTCCATCACGATGCCGCCCTCGGGGTTCCGCAGGCCGAGCGGACGCAGGTGGTCCAGCGCCGGACGGAACCCGGTCGCCCAGAGCACCACGTCGGCGGCCTCGCGCACCGGGCCGGTGACCCAGCCGTCCGCGAGCGGGCCGCGCGCCGCCGCCTCGTCCCAGACCGCCCCGTCCGGGACCAGCCGCGCGAACACCGGCCGGGCGCGCAGCACGCCCGCCGCGATCCCCGCGCGGTACTCCGGGGTCAGCGGCAGGCCGGTCGCCGACACGATGCTGCCCGGCGGCAGGCCGGCGCGGGTGCGGTCCTCGACCCGGGCGACGGCGGCGCGGCCGAGCTCCGGGGAGAACTCCTCGTCGCGCCAGTCCGGCGGGCGGCGGGTGACCCACGTGGTCGACGCCGCGTGCGGGTGGATCGCGAGCAGGTGCTGCACCGCCGAGATGCCGCCGCCGACGACGAGCACCCGGCGGCCCGCGAACTCCTCCGGGGTCCGGTAGTCGTGGGTGTGCAGCTGGGTGCCGGCGAAGTCGTCCCGCCCCGGGTAGGACGGCCAGAACGGACGGGTCCAGGTGCCGGTGGCGTTCACCAGCGCCCGGGCGTGCCAGGTGCGGGCGAGGCGGCGGCGGGCCGGGGCGGGCGCGGGCGGCGGAGGCGCGGCGGGCGTGGCGGGCGCGTCCGGGGCGGGCGCGGGGACCGGGACCGGGCGGGCGGCGCCGACGCCGCAGCCGAGGCCGTCGTCGGGGTCCGGCACGGCGGTCGGGACCCCGGCGGGGGCGCGGTCGTGCCGCCTGTCGTCGGTGCCCGGCCGCTCCACGGTCTCGACCGCCAGCAGCCCGCCGTCGTCCCGGACCACGCGCACCTGGACCGGCCGGCGCACCGCGAGCGCCAGGTCCCGCTCGTAGTCGCCGAAGTACCGGGTCAGCGCGCTCGACGCGGGCTCGTCCGCCGGGAACTCCGGCAGGGCGCGGCCGGGCAGCTCGTAGACGCCGTTCACCGTGCGCATGGTCAGACCGGGCCAGCGCTCGCGCCACGCCCCGCCCGGGCCGGCGGAGGCGTCCAGGACCACGTACGTCGGGCCGCCCGCGGTCCCCGCCGGGACGAAGCCCGAGCGCGCGAGGTGCGCCGCCACGGCGAGGCCGGCCTGGCCCGCACCGACCACCACGACGTCCGCGGAGGCGTCGGTCGGGGTCACGTCGGGCACACGAGGTCCAACGCGGCGGCCCCCGCGGACGTTCCCCCGCGGCGCCCGGCCGCGCCCGCCCCTCCCGCCCCGCACCCGCGGGGCGCGCCCCTCCCGTCCCGCGCCCGGCGCGACCGGCCGCGGCTCCCGGCCCGCCGCTCCCCTCCACCGCCCTCGCACGGGGTGGCGGCACGAGGCAGCGGCACGGGGTCGACACGGGGTGGTGGGATGGGGGCGTGGGTGAAGCGACCATCGAGGCCTCCGGGGCGCTCCCGGGCGACGACGCCGGCGCCGTGCGCGCGCTCGCCGACGCCGCGGGCGCCGCCGACGGGGTACCGCCGCTGTCCGAGCAGCCGCTGCTGTGGCTCGACGGCGGCGGGCCCGGCGTGCGGCACCTGGTCGCCGCGGCACCGGACGGGGCGACCGCCGGGTACGCGCAGGTCGACCTCCGGGACCCGGCGCTGGCGACGGCCGAGCTGGTCGTCCACCCGGCGCACCGGCGGCGCGGCGTCGGATCGGCGCTGCTGGACGCGGCGGTCGCGGCGGTCCGGGAGCGCGGCGGGGACGGCGTCTCCGTGTGGGCGCACGGGGACCTGCCCGCGGCCCGGGCGCTCGCCGCGGCGCGCGGGCTGCCGGTCGTGCGGGAGCTGTGGCAGATGGCCCTGGACCCGGTGGTCGTGCCGGAGCTCCCGCCGCTGCCCGACGGCGTCGCGGTGCGGGCGTTCCGGCCGGGCCGGGACGAGGACGCGTGGGTGCGGGTCAACGCCCGGGCCTTCGCGGCGCACCCCGAGCAGGGGCGGCTGACCCGGGCCGACCTCGACGACCGGGCCGCCGAGCCGTGGTTCGACCCGGCCGGGTTCCTGCTGGCCGTCCGCGGCGACGCGCTGCTCGGCTTCGGCTGGACCAAGGTCGCCGACCCCGCGGAGGGTGAGATCTACGCGCTGGGGGTCGACCCCGACGCCCGCGGGCAGGGCCTCGGGCCCGCGCTGACCGCCCGGATGCTCGCGCACCTGGCGGGGCGGGGCGTCGGCCGCGTCGTGCTGTACACCGAGGGCGACAACCACGCCGCGATCCGGGTGTACCGGGCGGCCGGCTTCGCGCGCTCGGCGGTCGACGTCGTGTACCGCGCGGGCTGACTCCCGCGCCACGACGGGGCACCGAGTCCTCCACAGGCACCCGCCGCGTGCGCGGTCCCCAGCGGGACGGCCTCCGGCCACCCGCCGGACACGTCCGGGTGCAACCATGTGGGGATGAACGACGCCTCCTCCTCCGACGGGACCCCGCGGGGCCGCACCCGACGCCCGTCCGCCGCCACGGCGGCAACCGGTCGACGCGCGTCCGCGCCCGCGGCGCGGGGCCGGTCCACCGCGTCCCGGACGCGTCCCGCCGGGGCCACGGAGGACGCGGCGTCGTCGAACGGCACGGCCTCCGACGGCGGCTCGGGCTCGGGCGCCACCACCGCCCCCGTGCCCGTGACCTCCGCGCCGACCGCCCGCACCCGGCCGCTGGCGCCCGAGCTCGCCGCGCACATCGCCGAGCACATCGCCCCCTCGCCCCGCCCCGGCACCGCGGTGCTCGACGACGCGGAGCTCCCGCCGCTGCCGACGGACCGGTTCCTCGACCGCGAGGTGTCCTGGCTCGCGTTCAACGAGCGGGTGCTGCAGCTCGCGGAGGACCCGGGCCAGCCGCTGCTGGAGCGCGTGCGGTACCTGGCGATCTTCGCGTCGAACCTGGACGAGTTCTTCATGGTCCGCGTCGCCGGCCTGAAGCGCCGCATCGCGACGGGCCTCGCCGTGACCGCCGCCTCGGGGCTGAGCCCGCGGCAGGTGCTCGAGGCGATCAGCGTGCGGGCGCACGACCTCGCCGCCCGGCACGCCCGGGTGTTCGCCGAGCAGGTGCAGCCCGAGCTCGCGCAGCAGGGCATCACCCTGGTCCGCTGGGACGAGCTCGGTGAGGCCGAGCAGGACCGGCTGCGGAAGTTCTTCCGCAAGCAGATCTTCCCGGTGCTGACCCCGCTGGCGGTCGACCCGGCGCACCCGTTCCCGTACATCTCCGGGCTGTCGCTCAACCTGGCCGTCGTCGTGGTGAACCCGGCGACCGGCAAGGAGCACTTCGCCCGGGTCAAGGTGCCGCCGCTGCTCCCCCGGTACATCGCCGTCGACGCGCGCGGCCGCCCGAGCGCCGCCGCCGCGCAGGCGCCGACCGACCGCGGCCCGATGTCGTTCGTGCCGGTCGAGGACGTCATCTCGCAGCACCTTGACCACCTGTTCCCCGGCATGGAGGTGCGGGAGCACCACACGTTCCGCGTCACCCGCAACGAGGACGTGGAGGTCGAGGAGGACGACGCCGAGAACCTGCTCCAGGCCATGGAGAAGGAGCTGCTGCGCCGCCGGTTCGGCCCGCCCGTGCGCCTGGAGATCGCGGACACGATCAGCCCGCGCATCCGCCAGCTGCTGGTGCGCGAGCTCGGGGTCGCCGAGGAGGAGGTCTACGAGCTGCCCGCGCCGCTCGACCACACGGGCCTCAACCTCATCGCGGACCTGGACCGGGCGGACCTGCAGTACCCGCGGTTCGTCCCGACCACGCACCGGTTCCTCGCCGAGGTCGAGAGCGCGACCCCGACCGACGTGTTCGCCGCGATCCGGACCCGGGACATCCTGCTGCACCACCCGTACGACTCGTTCTCGACCTCGGTGCAGACGTTCCTCGAGCAGGCCGCCGCGGACCCGAAGGTCCTCGCGATCAAGCAGACGCTGTACCGGACCTCCGGCGACTCGCCGATCGTGGACGCCCTGATCGACGCTGCCGAGGCCGGCAAGCAGGTGCTCGCCCTGGTGGAGATCAAGGCGCGGTTCGACGAGCAGGCCAACATCGAGTGGGCCCGCAAGCTCGAGCAGGCCGGCGTGCACGTCGTGTACGGCATCGTCGGGCTCAAGACGCACGCGAAGCTGTCGCTGGTGGTCCGGCAGGAGTCGGACGGCCTGCGCCGGTACTGCCACGTCGGGACCGGCAACTACAACCCGAAGACCGCGCGCCTCTACACGGACCTCGGCCTGCTGACCTCCGACCCGGACGTCGGGCAGGACCTCACGCGCCTGTTCAACCAGCTCTCCGGCTATGCGCCGAAGTCCCGGTTCCACCGGCTGCTGGTCGCGCCGCGGTCCGTCCGGGCCGGGCTGGTCGAGCGGATCGACCGCGAGGCGCAGGCCGCGCGCGAGGGCCGGCCGGCGTGGATCAAGATCAAGGTGAACTCGATGGTCGACGAGGAGACCATCGACGCGCTGTACCGCGCCTCCCAGGCCGGCGTGCCGATCGACCTGTGCGTCCGCGGCATCTGCGCGCTGCGGCCGGGCGTCCCGGGGCTGTCCGAGACGGTGCGCGTGCGCTCGATCCTCGGACGGTTCCTCGAGCACGCGCGGGTGTTCGCGTTCGCGGCGGACGCCGGGGTGACGCCGGAGGTCGCGGACACCGGGCGGGACACGGACGGCCCGCGGCTGCCGGGGCCGGAGGTGTACATCGGGTCCGCCGACCTCATGCACCGGAACCTGGACCGCCGCGTCGAGGCCCTGGTGCGGCTGGCCGACGCCGAGCAGATCGCCGAGCTCGTGGACCTGCTGGACGAGTCGATGGACGACGGCACGTCGTCGTGGCACCTGGGCCCGGACGGCGCCTGGACCCGGCACTCCGAGGGACCCGACGGCCCGCTGCGGGACCTGCAGTCGATGCTGATCTACCGGCAGCGCCGCCGGCTGGGCGCCGCCCGGTGAAGGCTGTCCCCGTCGTCGAGGCCGCGGGGGCCCTGGTCTGGCGGGTCCGGCAGGGCCGCCTGCAGGTCGTCCTCGTGCACCGCCCCCGGTACAAGGACTGGTCCTGGCCGAAGGGCAAGCTCGAGCCGGGCGAGCACGTCGTCACCGCCGCCGTCCGCGAGGTCGAGGAGGAGGCCGGGCTGGACGTCGTGCTCGGCCGCCCGCTGCCCGGCCTCGAGTACCCGCTCGCCGACGGCCGGTTCAAGCGCGTGCACTACTGGTCCGCGCAGGTCGCCGGCCGCCCCGACCGGCCCGCCGTGCACGCGCGGCCGCCCGCCCAGCACGCCTCCGCCGACGAGATCGACCGGGTGCGCTGGATGGACGCCGACGTCGCCCGCCGCCGCCTCACCCGCGAGGACGACCGGGTCCCGCTCGACGCCCTGGTGGACGCGCACGCCCGCGGGCGGCTCGACACGCGGGCGCTCGTGGTGGTCCGGCACGGCCGCGCCCGCAGCCGCGCGTCCTGGGGCAAGGGCGAGGCCACCCGGCCCCTCACCGACGCCGGGAAGCGGCAGGCCGCCGCGCTCGTGCCGGTGCTGTCCGGGTTCGGCGTCGCCGAGGTCGTCACCAGCCCGTGGGCACGCTGCCGCAGCACCGTCGCGCCGTACACCGCGGCCGCGGGCCTCGCCGCGACCGAGGACGAGCCGCTCACCGAGGCTGCGCACGAGGAGTCGCCGGAGAAGACCGCCGGCGTCGTCGCCGACCGGCTCCGGGCGGGGACCGACGTCGCCGTGTGCACGCACCGCCCGGTGCTGCCGACCGTGCTCGACGTGGTCGCCGCGCACGCCCGCCCGCGGGTCCGCGCCGCGCTGCCCGCTGCGGACCCGTACCTGCGGCCCGGTCAGGTGCTGGTGTGCCACGTCTCCGGCGCGGCCGACGACCCGCACGTGGAGGCGGTCGAGGTGCACACGCCGCTCGTCTGAACCCCGGCCCGGCGCGGCCCGCCAGGGCGGCCGGGGCGGCACCTGCCGATCATCTGCGGCCGTCCGCAACGTGCCCGCCTGCCCGCAGCCTGCCGCCCCGGCCCGGGGCCCCGCCCCGGGTCAGTTGAGGAACGGGCTCAGCAGGAAGTAGACCAGCGCCGCGACGGCCGCCGCCGCCGGGATCGTGAGGACCCACGCGACGCCGATGTTCTTCGCGACACCCCAGCGCACCGCCGACAGCCGCTTGGTCGCGCCGACGCCCATGATCGCCGAGGTGATCGTGTGCGTGGTCGACACCGGCGCGTGCAGCGCGAAGGCGTTCACGTACAGGACCACCGCGGACACCGACTCGGCGACGAAGCCGCGCGCCGGGTCGAGCTCGATGATCTTCCGGCCGAGCGTCCGCATGATGCGCCAGCCGCCGGAGTAGGTGCCCAGCGAGATCGCCGCGGCCGCCGACAGCTTGACCCACAGCGGGATCCCGCCGTCGGGGTCCGCCCAGCCGACCGTGAGCAGCGCCATGAAGATGACGCCCATGGTCTTCTGCGCGTCCTGCAGGCCGTGGCCGAGGGCCATCGCGGCGGCCGAGACGGTCTGCGCGAGCCGGAACCGGCGGGTCGTCCGCGACGGCGACGCGTTCCGCACGATCCACAGCAGGCCCACCATGACGAGGAACGCCAGGCCGAAGCCGATCAGCGGCGAGAAGATCATCGGCAGGACGACCTTGTCGACGATCGCCGAGCCGTAGATCACGAGCCCGCCCGCGAGGCCGGCGCCCACCAGGCCGCCGATCAGCGCGTGCGTGGAGGACGACGGCAGGCCGAACCACCACGTGATGAGGTTCCACACGATCGCGCCGACCAGGGCGCACAGCACGACCACGAGGGCCTGGTGCGACGAGGCGTCGCTGAGGTCGACGATCGAGGTCGCGATGGTCTCCGCGACCTCGGTGCCGAGCAGCGCGCCCGCGAAGTTCATGACCGCGGCCATGAGCAGCGCGACGCGGGGCGTCAGGGCGCGCGTGGACACGGACGTCGCGATGGCGTTCGCGGCGTCGTGGAAGCCGTTGGTGTAGTCGAAGCCGAGCGCCAGGGCGACCACGACCACGACGAGCGCGAGTTCCACCGGGGCTCAGGACTCCTTGAGCGCGATGGTCTCGACCATGTTCGCGACCTTCTCGAACGCGTCCGCCGCGTCCTCGAGCTTCTCCACGACCTCCTTGAGCTTCATCAGGAGGATCGGGTCGGTGATCTCGTCGAACATCTGCGCGAGCAGCTTGCGGTGCGACTTGTCCGCCTGGTTCTCGAGGCGGTTGACCTCGACCCAGTACTCGGACAGCGAGTCCATCGACCGCAGCCGCGGCATGGCGTCGGCGGTGAGCTCGGCCGCGCGCTGCAGCACCTGCACCTGGTCGGACACCCGCGCCGGCAGGGCCTCCAGCTTGTACAGGACGATGAGGTCGGCCGCCTCCTCCATGAAGTCCATGCAGTCGTCGAGCGCCGAGGCCAGGCCGTAGATGTCGTCCCGGTCGAACGGGGTGACGAACGTCTGGTTCAGCCGCCGCATGATCGAGTGCGTCGCCTCGTCGGCGAGGTGCTCGGCCTCGGCCAGCTGCTTGGCGAGCGCCTTGCGGGCGGGACGGTCGGCCCCCAGCAGCTCGGCCAGCAGGTTCGCGCCGGTCACGAGGTGCGCCGCGGAGGCGGCGAGGAGATCGAAGAACGAGGTGTCGCGCGGGGTGAGGCGCAGGCGCACGGGAGGCTCCGGGGAAGAGGGCTCTTGTCAGGCACAGGCTAGGGCAGCCGCCGGGTGAACTGACAACCCCGAAGGTGAACGCAGGGTGAACGCACAGCGTTCCCGGGGTGTCGCGCTCGTCACGTTCGGCGGCGGACCGGGACGGAGGTCTCACGTCGGCGGGAGCCGCACCGGGGGTCTGAGGACGCCGGACCGGGAAGCGCCTCTCGGCGCGTGGCCGCTCGGAGCGGCTGGAATTGGAGCCCGGGGCTACCGCGGCCCGGCGTCGCGTTCGAGTCTACGCGCCGGCTCCCGCCGCGTCGCGGGCGGGCGGGGTGAGGAATCCCACGGCACACCGGCCACCCCGGCGGCGTTCACTCCAGTGCGCCCGCACGCCACAGCCCGGCGGCGTGCTCCAGCTCCTCGGCGGTGCGGACCAGCGACCCCGCGCTGCGGGTCAGCCGCGCGGACGAGTCGTCCGCGGCCAGGTCCAGGTGGTCGGCGTCGAACGCGGCGCCCGTGCCGAGCACCCGGCAGAACGCCGCCCCCCGCTCCAGCGCCACGTCGAGGTCGCCCGTCCACAGGCCGGACAGCACCGCGTCGAGCACCTGCCGCACCTCGTCCGGTCCGGGCGGGCTGGCGACGCCGGCGACCACGTGGTGCACCGGGGCGGTGTGCAGGCCCTGCCGGTACCGGTCCGCCACGGTCTCCGGGTCGCGCCGGACCCACTCGCGCAGCACGTACAGCCGCCACAGGGTCCCCGGCAGCGTCGTCGCCGGGCAGTCCGCCCACAGCGCCGCCACCACGTCGAGGCCCTCGGTCTCCACAAGCCGGACCAGCCGCTCGACCAGCGCCGGGTCGTCGCCGCCCGACCGGCCGCGGTGCACGATCGCCGCCGCCGTGGTGTGCGCGACCTCCGAGCGCAGCGCCGGGTCGAGGTCGCCGGGGAGCTCGTCGGCCTCGCGCGGGTCGAGCATCGCGGGCCGGCGGAAGCGGGGGCGGGAGGAGTCGGACGTCACCCCCCCGATTGTCCGCCCTCCGGCCGCGACCCCGCAGGACGGCCACCACCGCGCCCCGCTTCCGGGTGCGAGATGTGCGGGTCGGGTGAAAGGTGGGATGGCCCTCGGGCGGCGATCCGCCGGGGCGCGTCACCGCAGGCAGAGCGGAGCGAGGAGAGGCGTCATGGCGCAGGCACACGGGGGGACGACGGGGCGGCACCCGTCGCACAACAAGGCGATCGGCCTGGCGGTCGCCGCGGCGGTCGGCGGCTTCCTGTTCGGGTTCGACTCGTCCGTCATCAACGGCGCGGTCGACGCGATCCAGGGGCAGTTCGACCTCGGGGCGACCCTGACCGGGTTCGCCGTCGCGGTGGCCCTGCTGGGCTGCGCGTTCGGCGCGTGGATCGGCGGCAAGCTCGCCGACCGGTGGGGCCGCACGAAGGTCATGGTGCTCGGCGCCGTGCTGTTCTTCGTGTCGTCGATCCTGTCGGCGATCGCCTTCAGCGTCTGGGACCTGATCATCTGGCGGATCATGGCCGGCATCGGCATCGGCATCGCGTCGGTGATCGCTCCGGCGTACATCGCGGAGATCGCCCCCGCGGCGCTGCGCGGCCGGCTCGGGTCGCTGCAGCAGCTCGCGATCACCATCGGCATCTTCGCCGCCCTGCTGTCGGACCAGCTGCTGCAGGAGGCCGCGGGCGGCGCGTCCGAGGAGCTGTGGCTGGGCTGGGAGGCCTGGCGCTGGATGTTCCTGGTGGCGGTGCTCCCGGCGGCCGTCTACGGCATCCTCGCGCTGCGGATCCCCGAATCCCCCCGCTACCTGGTCGCTCAGGGCCGGCGCGACGAGGCGGTCGCCGTCCTGGAGTCCGTGCTCGGTCCCGACGAGGACGCCCGCGAGCGCGTCGCGCAGATCGAGAAGACCATCGAGAAGGACAAGGCCCTCGAGGCGCAGGCGACGCTCCGCGGCCCCCGGTTCGGCCTCCTGCCCGTGGTCTGGGTCGGCATCCTGCTGTCGGTCTTCCAGCAGTTCGTCGGCATCAACGTGATCTTCTACTACTCGACGACGCTCTGGCAGGCCGTCGGGTTCGACGAGAGCCAGTCGTTCCTGGTCTCCACCATCACGTCGGTGACGAACGTGGCGGTGACGTTCATCGCGATCGCGCTCATCGACAAGGTGGGGCGGCGCCCGATCCTGCTGACCGGGTCCGTCGGCATGACGCTGTCGCTGGCCATCATGGCGATCGCGTTCACGCAGGCCTCCGGCTCGGGCGAGGACGTCTCGCTCCCGTCGCCGTGGGGGCCGGTGGCCCTGGTGGCTGCGAACGCGTTCGTCGTGTTCTTCGGGGCGTCCTGGGGCCCGCTGGTCTGGGTGCTGCTCGGCGAGATGTTCCCGAACCGGATCCGGGCCGCCGCGCTGGGCGTGGCCGCGGCCGCGCAGTGGATCGCGAACTTCCTCATCACCGTGACGTTCCCGCCGCTGCTGGACACCTTCGGCGCGACCGGGCCGTACCTGATGTACGCCGTGTTCGCGGCGCTGTCGTTCTTCTTCGTGCTGACCAAGGTGCCCGAGACCAAGGGCGTCCAGCTCGAGGACATGGAGGACCTGCCGCCCGCCCGCCGGCGCGAGGCGGGGCGCGCCTGACGACCCCGGTTTGCTGCGGCACGAGCCCCTCGCGGAAACTTCGCGGGGGGCTCGGCCGTTGGGGACACCGGAGTCATCGCTCGAAGGGACGCACCGTGGGAACGCCGCACCAGCACGCAACCGGCACGCACCGGGCGGGGGTGGCCCGATGACCGCCCTCGCCGCGCACGACGTCTGGGCCGGCTACGGCGGCGCGCCGGTGCTCGCGGGCGCGAGCCTGTCGGTGGAGCCCGGGCAGACCGTCGGCCTGATCGGCCGCTCCGGCGCCGGCAAGTCCACCCTCGTGCAGGTGCTGCTCGGCCGGCACAAGGCCACGCAGGGCCGCGCGACCTGGGGCGGCCGCCCCGTGGCGAAGCTGTCCCGCAAGGAGGCCAAGGCCTTCCGGTCCGTCGTCCGGGCCGTGCACCAGGACGGCATCGTCGGCGTCGACTCCCGCACGTCGGTGCAGAAGGTGCTCGCCGCGACCCTGAACGACGCGCGCAAGGCCGGCCGTGCCACCGGGCAGGAGCCCGCGGACGTGCTCGCCCGGGTCGGCCTGGCCCCGCGCTACCTCGACCGCACGCTGCACTCGCTGTCCGGGGGCGAGAAGCAGCGCCTCGCGCTCGCCGACGCCCTGGCCACGCGGCCCGAGGTGCTCGTGCTGGACGAGCCGGCCACCGCGCTGGACCCCGCGCTGCGCGAGCAGGTCGCGGACGAGCTCGTCGCGATCGCCGGCACCGGCGTCGGGCTGCTCGTCGTGTCGCACGACCTGCGCCTCGTGGACCGCCTGGCCGGGACCGTGCACGTGCTCGCCGAGGGCCGGGTCGTCGAGTCCGGGACCGTCCGGACGCTGCTGTCCGACCCGCAGCACGAGGAGACCCGCGAGCTGGCGGAGGCGTTCCCGGAGGCGGTCGGCGCGTTCCGCTGACGGCGGCCGGCGCTCACCGCGAGGCGAGCGTCAGCACCTCCTCCAGCCGGGCCGGCACCGACCGGGCCTCGCCGCGCACCCCCGCGGCGGCGAGCGCCCGGCCGACGTCGGCGGCCCCGGCCCCGGCAACCCGCACGGCCCGCCCGGCCACCGTCACCGGCAGCCCCGCCGCGCTGAGCGCCCCGAACGCCGCCTGCCAGTCCGGCGTCGTCACCTCGACCGCCGTCGTCCCGTCCAGCACGTCTGCGAGCGTGCCCGCGGCCACGCGGCGACCGCGGGACATCAGCACGAGGGCGTCGCACTGCTCCGCCTCCTGCATGTAGTGCGTGGTCACCAGCACCGCGACGCCGGCCTCGGCCTGCTCGTGCACCGTGTCCCACAGCACCGCGCGGGCCAGCGGGTCGACGCCCGACGTCGGCTCGTCCAGGACCAGGAGCTCCGGGCCGTGCGACAGCGCGGCGGCGAACGCGAGCCGCCGCTGCAGGCCCAGGCTGAGCGAGCCCACCAGCCGGTCGCGCTGCGCCGCGAGGTCGGCCGGCGGCTCCGGGACGACGTCCAGGCCGTACGCCGCCGCGACGAACGCCAGGTTCTCCGCGACGGTGAGGTCCGCGGCCAGGCCGAGGCCCTGCGGGACGTAGCCGATCCGCCGCCGGGTGTCGCGGGACGGCTCGCCACCGAGCACCCGGACCGTGCCCGTCGTCGGGGCGAGCAGGCCGAGGACCGTGCGGATGAGCGTGGTCTTGCCCGCACCGTTCGCGCCGAGCAGACCGAGCACCTGGCCGGGGCGGACGGTGAGGGAGACGTCGTCGACCGCGCGGAACGCGCCGAAGGCGGTGACGACGTGCGCGGCGTCGACGGCCGGGGCGGCCGGGGCCGCGGTCGCGGCGCGGTGCCGGGCCGGGGCGGGGACGGCAGGCTCCGGCTGCGTGACCGCGGTGCCGGCACCCCCGCGCCGCTCCACGGTCAGCGCGATCACGGCGTCCTCGAGGTCCGCGGGCGGCGCCCCCTCCCCCGGGGGCACGAGCGCGTGCACCGCACCCCCGCGCCGCCACTGCGCGAGCGCGGGCGCACCCGCACCCGCGGCGACGACGGCGTGCTCGCGCGGGCCCCCCGTCGTCGTGCCGACCGCGCTCTCGGCGGGGATTGCACCGCCGCCACCGCCCGCGCCCACCCGGCGGACCGCGATCGAGCCCCGGACCTGCGGCGCCGCGGCGGCGGGGTCGCCGCGGTAGACCGCGACGCCGCGGTCCAGGACGAGGACCGTCGCGGCCCGCTCCGCCTCGTCCAGGTACGTCGTCGTCACGAGCACCGCCGAGCCGCCGGCCGCGGCGGCGGAGAGCAGGCGCCAGAGGTCCACGCGGCTCACCGGGTCGACCCCGGTGGACGGCTCGTCCAGCACGACGAGCTCCGGGTCCGGCAGCATCGCCAGGCAGAACCCGAGCTTCTGCCGCATGCCGCCGGACAGCTCGCGGCCCAGCCGGTGCGGCACGTCCGCCAGCCCGGCGGCGGCGAGCAGCCGGTCCGCGCGGTCGCGGGCGGTCGCGGGGTCGAGCCGGTAGGCGCCGGCGACGAGGTCGACGTTCTCGGCGACGCTCAGGTCGCCCCACACCCCGGAGGTCGCGGGCAGGAACCCGGTGCGCCGCGGGTCGGCCCGCCGCACCTCGCCGGCGTCCGGCAGCTCCCGCCCGACGAGCAGACGCGCGAGCGTCGTCTTGCCGGCGCCGTCACCGCCGACGACGGCGGTGATCTCGCCGGCGGGCACCGGCAGCGTGACGTCGTCGAGCACCGCGTGCCCGCCGCGCCGGACCGTCACGCCCGTCACCCCCGCGACGCCCGCGGGCGCGGCCACGGCGGTCACCGCCCGGCCCCGACGGGCTCGGCGGAGGCGGAGGCCGCGCCCGCACCGCGCGGCCGGCGCGGCGTGATCGACGCCCGGAACCGCCACACCGCCGCGCCGAACACCAGCGCCGCCATCGCGGTGAGCACCACGATCGGCAGCCACAGGGAGTCGATCCCGGCGCCGCGGAGCATGAGGCCCTGGGACACCTGCGTGAAGTAGGTCAGCGGCAGGCAGTACCCGATCCACCGGACGCCGAGCGGCATCGCGTCGAGCGGGAAGATGATCCCGGAGAGCAGGATCTGCGGCAGCAGCACGAGGATCGCCGCCTGGATCGCCTGGCCGGCGTTCTGCGACACCGTCGAGATGAACACGCCGATCCCGAGGACGACGAACAGGAAGATCGCCCCGGCCAGCACGAACAGCGCGACGTTCCCGGTGAACGGCACCCCGAAGATCACCATGCCCAGCACGGTCACGACGGCCATGTCGAGGGCGGCGAGCAGGAAGTACGGCGCGATCTTCCCGACGATGACGTCGACCGGCCGCAGGGGCATCACCGCGAGCTGCTCCAGCGTCCCGGCCGCGCGCTCTTTCACCAGCCCGATGCTCGTGATGATCGTCCCGATGAACGTGAGGATCAGACCGATCAGCGCGGGCACCATCACCCAGGACGTCTCGAGGTCGGGGTTGAACAGGATCTCGGGGTCGACCGCGTCGCCGAGCCGCGCGACGACCACGTTGGCGGCCTGCGCAGCGAACAGGTTGGTGCCGTCGATCAGCACCTCCGGCGTCCCGGAGTCCCCCGTCACGACGGCGATGTCGTAGCGGTTGGCGGCGAGGGCGTCGACCGCGTCGGCCCGGTCCTCGCCGGGACGCACGTCCCGCACGTCGAGCGTCTCCCCCGCGGGGGACGCCGTGATCGCGTCGGCGGCCTGCTGCGCCCCCGGGCCGACGACCAGCGTGGTCAGGCTGTCGACGGTGAAGTTCGCGGCGAACCCGAAGATCGTCAGCAGCAGCAGCGGCAGGACCACGAGCATCGCGACCGTCCGGTGGTCGCGGCGGAGCTCCCGGAACTCCTTGAGGATCATCGCGCGCACGGCTCGCCTCCCGGCGTCCCGGGGCGCCCTCCGCGGCGCCCGAACGGCACCACCGTACACCCGAACCGGAACCTCCGCTTCCGGTTATTTCGGGTTAGGGTGACCGGCGTGAGGGCGGACGCGGCACGGAACCGGCAGCGGGTCCTCGATGCCGCCCGGGCCCTCTACACGACCCGGGGTCTCGACGAGCCGATGGAGCAGATCGCCCGCGCGGCCGGCGTCGGGGTCGGCACCGTGTACCGGCACTTCCCCGACCGGGCCGCGCTGGTCCGGGCCGTGATCGCGGACCGGCTCGCGCACGTCGGCCGGCTCGTCGCCGCCGCCGGCACCGCGCTCGACGGGCCGGACCCGCGCGCGGCGTGGGAGGGCTTCCTCGACGGGATCCTCGAGTCCGGGCTGCCGATGCTGCTGCCCGCGCTGGCGCCCCGCGCCCGGGACGCCGACGTGTTCACCCCCGACCTGGTGGACGAGCGGGCGCGGACGGCCGCCGCGGCCGCGGGCGTGGTCGGCGCGGCGCAGGACCGCGGGCTGATCCGCGCGGACGTCGGGGTGCCGGAGATCCTGCTCATGTTCGCCGCCGCGCTGCGCCCGCTGCCCGGCCTGCCGGACGAGCTGAACGCCGCCCTTCTGGAGCGCCGCGCCCCGCTGCTGCGGGCGGCCCTCCGCCCCGGGGGCGACCCGCTGCCGGGCCGCCCCGTCGAGGTCGCGGACCTGCTCACGACGCTCGCCCCCTGACCCACCCCGCCCGACCCGTCCGCGGCGTCGGCGTCGGCGTCGGCGTCGGCGTCGGCGAGATCGCAGCAGCTGCGGGCTTCGAGCCGCGGAACCCCGCAGCTGCTGCAACCTCGACGCGGAGCAGGGCCGGGCGGGTGGCCAGGTGGGCGGGTGGGCGGGCGGGTGGCCGGGCGGGTGGCCGGCCGGGCGGGCGGGCGGTGTCAGCGGGCCAGCCAGCCGCCGTCGACCGCGAGGACCTGGCCGTGGACGTAGGCGGCGGCGGGGGATGCCAGGAACGTCACCACGTGGCCGATGTCCTCGGGCGTGCCCCAGCGGCCCGCCGGGATGCGGACCGAGAGCTGCTCGAGCCGCACCGGGTCCGCGAGCAGCGCCGCGTTCATGTCCGTGGCCATGTACCCCGGCGCGACGGCGTTCACCCGCACCCCGCGCCCGGCCCACTCGTTGCACAGCGCCTTGGTGAGCTGCGCGACCGCGCCCTTGGACGCCGCGTACGCCGGGACGGTGAAGCCGCCCTGGAACGACAGCAGCGACGCGAGGTTGACGATGCTGCCGGCGCCCCGCTCCAGCATCGGCCGGCCGAAGGTCTGGCAGAGCTGGAACACCGCGCGCAGGTTGACCTGCAGCACGGCGTCCCAGTCGGCGAGCGGGAAGTCGGCGGCGGGGTGCCGCGCCTGCGTCCCGGCGTTGTTCACCAGGACGTCGACCGTGTGCGCCTCGAGGACCCGGCGCGCGGCCGGCTCGACGCCGTCCGGGTCGGCGAGGTCCAGCCGCTCGAACGCGACCCGGCGCCCGCGCTCCCGGGCGTACGCCACCAGGTCGTCCGGCACGCCGGCCCGCCCGAGCACGACGACGTCGGCCCCCGCGTCGAGCAGGGCCCGTGAGATGCCGAGCCCGAGGCCGCGGCCGCCGCCGGTGACGGCGGCGGTGCTGCCGGTGAGGTCGAAGGGGGAGGTCATGCGTCGGCCTTTCCGTCGAGGGGGGTGGTGAGGACCTTGAGGCAGCCGGTGCCCGCGGCGGCCGCCTCGACCGCCGCGGCGGCGTCGGTCAGCGCGAACGCGCGGGTCGGGAACCGGTCGAGCCCGAGCGCGCCGGACGCGAGCAGCTCGATCGCCCGGTCCACGTCCTCGGTGGTGTAGACGCGGACGCCCAGCAGCGTCTGCTCCTTGAAGCACACGTCCCGGAGGTCGATCGGCGCGGGCTGCTTGTGCACGCCGACGACGACGATCCGGCCGAGCACCCGCGTTGCGGTGGTGAGCTCCGGCGCGACCGCGGGGTGGCCGGCCGAGTCGAACACGACATCCGCGCCCTCCCCGCCCGTGACGTCCCGGACCGACCCCGTGAGCGTGCCGCCCTCCGGGACGACGTCCAGGCCGAGGTCCGCGGCCACCGACCGCCGCCAGGCGCTCGGCTCAGCGAGGACCACCCGGGCCGCGCCGGCGTGCCGGGCGACCAGGGCGGTGAGGATCCCGATCGGCCCCGCGCCGAGCACGCCGACCGTGTCCCCCGGCACCAGCCCGGACAGCGCGACGGCGTGCACCGCGACGGCCAGCGGCTCGGCGAGCGCGGCGGTCCGCGCGTCCACGGTGGCCGGCACCGGGTGCAGCACCTCGGGCGGCAGCGCGACGTAGTCCGCCATCGCCCCCGGGGTGTCGATGCCGTACAGCCCGAGCTCCCGGCACACGTGCGGGCTCCCCGACGCGCACGCCCGGCAGGTCCCGCAGGAGATCAGCGGCCGGGCGACGACGAGCTCCCCGACGCCGGGCCCGGACGCGCCGGCCCGCTCGACCCAGCCGGACAGCTCGTGCCCGGGGACCAGCCCGTGCCGCGCGCGGGGGTGCGCACCGTGCACGATCGCCAGGTCCGTGCCGCAGATGCCGTTGTAGGCCACGCGCACCAGCGCCCAGCCGTCGGGGACCTCCGGCAGCGGCACCTCCCGCACCTCGACCGCGTCCGGGCCGGTCCAGACCACGGCGGACATGGTGGCCGCGGCGCTCACGACGCCACCGCCAGGACCGCCGGGTTGACCACGTTCGCCGGCCGGAGCCCCGCGCACACGTCGAGCACGTTCTGCATGGTCCGGCGCTTGAGCTCGCCGTACGACTCCTCGGTGTACCAGGCGAGGTGCGGGGTGAGCACGACCTGGTCCATCGCGGTCAGCGGGTGGTCGACGGGCACCGGCTCGGCCTCGTGCACGTCGATGCCCGCGCCGGCGATCCGCCCCTCCCGCAGCGCGGCCACGAGCGCCGCGGTGTCGACCACGCCCCCGCGGCTGGTGTTCACCAGGATCGCGTCCCGCCGCATCCGGGAGAGCGCCGCGCCGTCCACGAGGTGGTGGGTGGCGTCGTCGAGCGGCACGTGCAGGCTGAGCACCTGCGACCGCTCCAGCAGCTCGTCCAGGGTCACGGCACGCACGCCGTGGTACGTCGACCCGGGGGTGGCCCGCACGTCGTGCCCGATCACCTCGTAGCCGAGGCCGGCGGCCTTGCGGGCCGTCTCCGTGCCGATCAGCCCCAGCCCGAGCACGCCGAACGTCCGGCCGCGCACCTGGTGCACCGGACGCACGGCCGGCAGCTCGAACCGCCCGGCGCGCAGGCCGCGGTCGAGTCGCGGGATCGCGCGGGCCACGGACAGCGTGAGGGCGATCGCGTGGTCCGAGACCGCCTCGGTGCCGTAGTCCGGCACGTTGCACACGGCGACGCCCCGGGCGGTCGCGGCGTCCACGTCCACGGAGTCGACCCCCACGCCGTAGCGGCCGATCGCGCGCAGCCGCGGCAGCGCGTCCAGCACCTCGGCGGTGATCTGCGCGTACTGCACGAGGATCGCGTCGGCGTCGGCGCACGCGGCGACGACCTCGTCGGCGGTGCGGCACTGCGCCACGCGGAACGTCGCCCCGGCGGCCGCGGCGGCGGCCTGCTCCTCGGCGAAGGCGTCGTGGTCGCACTCGGTCACCACGACGTGCGTGGCCCCGGCGGTGCGGTCGGTCATGAGGTTCCCTCCTGCGACCGCACCGGCGGGTGCGGTCAGGTCGTGCGGTGCCCGAGCGCGGCGGACGCGGCGCGGGCTGCGGCTCGCAGGTCGCCGTGCATGGCGACGATCTGGTCCTCGGAGTGCTCCAGGGACAGGGTGGAGATGGACATGCCGTACGTGGCCTGCCCGGTGTGGTCGAACAGGGGGACCGCGATGCAGGCGACCCCCGGGACGTTCTCCCCGCGGTCCAGCGCGTACCCGCGGTCGCGGATGTCCGCGAGCTCGTGCAGCAGGCCGGGCAGCGTCGTGATCGTGCTGTCCGTGCGGCGCGGCAGCCCGGTGCGGGCGGCGTAGCGGGCCGCCGCGTCGTCGTCGCCCTGCGCGAGGATCGCCTTGCCGATGCCGGTCGCGTGCATCGACACCGAGTCCCCGACCCGGGACGGCATCCGGTACGGCTTGTCCGAGTCGGTGCGCACCAGGTACACCACCTCGTCGCCGTTCCGGGCGCCCACGTGCACCGTGCAGTGCACGCGCGCCACCAGGTCGTCGACGTGGGGCTGCACGATCCGGGAGATGTCGATCCGGCGCAGCGCCTGCCCGGCGAGCGACAGGATCCGCGGGCCCGGCAGGTACTCCCCGCGGGCGTCCACGGTGACGAACCCGTGCTCGGCGAGCGTCGCGATGATCCGGTGCACTGTGGCCTTCGGCAGGCCCGTGGCCGCCACCACCTCGGAGAACCGCGCGTGCGTCAGCGCCGCCTCGAGCACGATCAGCGTCTTCCCGCTCGCGCTCAGCGGCGCGGCGCCGTCCGCCGCCGGGTCCTCGCTCGGCAGGAGGCTGGTCGCGCGCATGGTCGGCCCTTCGGTCGCGCGCTGGTCGCCGCCGATCAGCGCAGGTCGGTGATCGCACAGCCGTCCATGTCGTCGAAGGACTGGTTCTCGCCGGCCATCGCCCACACGAAGGTGTACGCCGCCGTCCCGACCCCGCAGTGCACCGACCAGGAGGGCGAGACCACCGCCTCCCCGTCGGCGACCAGCAGGTGCCGGGTCTGTGACGGTTCCCCGAGGATATGCACCACGCGGGCGTCCGCGGGCAACCCGACGTACAGGTAGGCCTCGGTGCGCCGGTCGTGGGTGTGCGCCGGCATCGTGTTCCACGTGGACCCGGGGTGCAGCCGCGTCACCCCCAGGACGAGCTGGCAGGACCGCACCCCGCCCTCGTGGACCACCTGGCGCAGCGTGCGGCGGTTCGACGTCAGGGCGTCGCCCAGCTCGCGCACCGTCCCGCCGTCCGGGCCGGTGAGCACCGTCGGGTGCGTCGCGTGCGCCGGGGCGGACACGAGGTAGAACCGGGCCGGATCGGCGGGATCGGCGGACGCGAACCGGACCGCGCCCGCGCCCCGGCCGACGTAGAGGACCGAGCCCTCCGTCATCGCGTACGCCTCCCCGTCCACGGTGACCGCCCCGGCGCCGCCGCCCACGTGCACGACCCCGGCCTCGCGGCGCTCCAGGAACGTCGCGGTGCGCAGCGGGTCGAACGCGGGCAGGTCGAGCGGGAGGTCCGCCGGCACGGCGCCGAGCAGCACGAGCCGGTCGTGGTGCGTGTACACCGCGCGCACCTCACCGGGCGCGAACAGCCCGGGCACGAGGTACCGGTCGCGCAAGTCCTCGGTGGACATGCCGGGCACCTGCTCCGGCGCCGTGGCCTGCCGGACCTCCATCGGGGCGGTCACCGGGGCGGTCACGCCGTCGGCCCCTGCCGGTCCTCGAACACCCAGTCCCCGCCGTCGGCGTCGTCCGGCGAGCTGAGGTCGCGGCCGCGGGTCTCCGGGGAGCGCCACGCGACGAACAGGCTCATGCCCGCGATCGCGGTCATGTACACCGCGACCGGGATCCAGGAGTCCGCGAACCAGCCGAGCAGCGCCGCGCAGATCAGCGGGGCCAGGCCGCCGCCGAACACCGACGAGAACTCCCGGGCGAGCGCGACGCCCGCGTACCGGTACCGCGTGCCGAACATCTCCGGGAACCAGGCCGTCTGCGAGCCGACGGTGCCCTGCACCGCGACGATGAACCCGAGGATCAGCGTCACGAAGATCAGCACCGTGTTCTTCGACGTGATCATGAGGAAGGCCGGCAGCGGCAGCACGGTCAGGCAGGTGAGCACGAACCGGTTGACCGGGCGGCGGCCGAACCGGTCCGTCGCGATGCCGTGCACGAAGGCCGAGATCATCGCGAAGAACGCCCCCGCGAGCAGCATCGGCGGGATCAGGGACTTCTCCACGCCCAGCACGGTGGTCAGGTACGACGCCATGAACACCTGGTACGTGTACGAGTGCGCGTTGCCGCCGATGTTGATGAGGAACACCCGCAGGAGCGGCCGGCGGCCGTGGCGGACCACGTCCCCGATCGGCGCCTTCGGCTGCGCGTGCTCGGCCTTGAGCTCGGCGAACACGGGGCTCTCGTTCAGCGTGCGGCGCAGGACCAGCGCCAGGATCGTCACGAGGATCGACGAGATGAAGATGGCGCGCCAGCCCCAGGACATCAGCGCCTCGTCGTCGAGCCGCTGCACGAGGATCCACGCGATCGCGCCGAGCGCGGAGCCGGCGGCGGCGCCCACCATGACGAGCGAGGAGTACCGGCCCCGCTTGTTCCGGGCGGCCGTCTCCGCGAGCAGCACCATGCCGCCCGCCTGCTCCGCGCCGGCGCCGAAGCCCTGCAGCAGCCGGCACAGCACGAGCAGCACCGGGGCGAGCACGCCCACCTGCGCGTACGTCGGCAGCAGGCCGATCGCGAGCGTGGCGGTGCCCATGAGGAACAGCGTCGCCACCAGCACGAACTTGCGGCCGAGCCGGTCGCCGTACCGGGAGAAGAAGATGCCGCCGAGCGGGCGGGCGATGAAGCCGACCGCGTACGTGCTGAACGACGCGATCATGCCGACCACCGGGGAGACGGTCGGGAAGAACAGCTCGCTGAACACCAGCGCGGACGCGGTGCCGTAGATGACGAAGTCGTAGTTCTCGAGGGTCGTGCCGATCAGGCCCGCCCAGGCGGCCTTGCGCAGGCCCTTCGGCGACGACGGCTCGGTGGGCGGGGGCGGGACGACGCGCGCCGGGGCGCTGCTCTCCGTGCTGGGAACCATGCTTCCTCGGATGGTCGGGGCATCGGGTGGATGCGGACGGGGGTCCGGCCGGGGGCCGCCGTCGGCGGGTCCCTTGCCGGGAGCACGACCACGCTGCCATGCTCTCCGCGGAACTGAGTTCCGCATGACGGAACTTATGCCGGACCGCGGCGGGCGTCAAGGGCGCCGCCGCGATCCGCCCGGACCGCGACGAAGGAGACGCCATGACCCGCCCGCTGCTCGCCGCCTACCCGCTCGCCCCCGCCGACCCGGCAGCCGAGCGCGCGTTCTACGAGGGGGTGGCGGACCTCGACATCGCGGGCCTGGAGGCGCCGCTGCCGCCGGACGACGGCCGGCACGCCGACCCCGCGTGGCTCGACCAGGTCGTCGCCCCCGCGCACGACCTGCTGCTGACCTGCGTGCCGACGGTGATGCACCGGCGCGCGCTCGACCCCGGCTACGGGCTGGCCTCCGCGGACGAGAGCGGCCGGCGGCGTGCGCTCGCCGACGTCCGGCGGGCCTGCGACCTCGCGCGCGCCCTGGCCGACCGCTCGGGCCGGCCGCGGGTGCTGGCGATCGAGGTGCAGTCGGCGCCCGGGCCGCTGGCGGGCTCCGGCGCGGCGCTCGCCCGGTCGCTCGCCGAGGTGCAGGAGTGGGACCGCGCCGGGGCGCGGCTGGTCGTCGAGCACTGCGACGCCCTCGTGCCCGGGCAGGCCCCGCAGAAGGGGTTCCTGCCGCTGGACGCCGAGATCGCCGCGGTCCGGCTGCTCGACGCCGGTGCGGACGGGCCGGGGATCGGGATCAACTGGGGGCGGTCCGCGATCGAGGGGCGGTCCGCGGCGACCCCCCTCGAGCACCTGCGGACCGCGGCCGACGCGGGGCTGCTCGCGACGCTCGTGCTCTCGGGGGCGGCTGCCGTCGACGGGCCGTGGGGCCCGGCGTGGACGGACGCGCACCTGCCGCCACGCGGGGACGACCCGGCGCTGGCGAACGCGGGGTCGTCGCTGCTGGGGGTCGAGCAGGTGCGGGCGGCGCTGGACGCGGCCGGCGCGGGGGTGCACCTCGGGGTGAAGGTGGCGCCGCGGCCGAGCGACGGGGACGTGGCGGACCGACTCGCCCTCGCGGCGGCCACGCTGCGCGTGCTGGCGGACGCGCGGGGCTGACCCCACCGAGCCCGCAGGCCCCCGCCGACCGCACGGCCTGCCGTCGCACCGCCCGCAGCGGCGGGGCGGGTCAGCGGCCGGGGGTCGACTGCCGGAGGACGACCTCGCCCGGCACCGGCACCAGGGACGGGTCCGCGGACGGCGGCTGGAGCACGAGCCGGGTCGCGACCGCGCCGATGTGCGCGAGCGGCAGCCGGACGGTGGTCAGCCCGGGCGTTACGTCGCGCAGCGTCTCGATGTCGTCGAAGCCGGCCACGGCCAGGTCGCCCGGCACGGAGACCCCGGCGTCCCGCGCGGCGGCGAGCGCGCCGACGGCCATGACGTCGTTCGCGGCCAGCACGACCTCGGCGTCCCCGCGGTCGGCGAGCAGCCGGCCCATCGCGGCGTACCCGCCGTCGCGGGTGAGGTCCCCGGCCACGTGCCGCGGCGGGGGGCAGCCCAGCTCGGCGAGCGCCTCGACGAACCCGGCGCGCCGGTCGGCGGCGGTGGCGTGCCGCTCGGGCCCGCCGAGCACCGCGAACCGCCGGTAGCCCCGGCCGTGCAGCGCCCGGACCAGGTCGGCGGCTCCCTCGCGGTTGCCCACGACGACGGCGTCCGTGCCGAGGGTGTCCTGGCCGATGACCGCGACGGTGCCGCCGACCGACCGGAAGGCGTCGAGCGCCGCCCGGACAGCGGCCTCGGTGGCCTCGTCGCCCTGCCGCGCGCCGGCGAGGATGACCGCCCGGGCACGCTGCCGCTCCAGCAGCCGGACGATCTCCACCTCGCGCTCCGGGTCGTGCCGGGTCGAGGCGAGCGTGACCATGAGGCCCGCCTCGTCCGCCGCCTCGGTGACGCCGGCGGCGATCGCGGCGAAGTACGGGTCGGCGACGTCGTGCACGACCAGGCCGAGCGACGTCGTCCGCCCGCGGGCCATCGCCTGCGCGATCCCGTCCGGCGAGTACCGCAGCCGGGTCGCAGCCGCCTGCACGCGCTGGCGCAGCTCGGCGCCGACGGTGCGGTTCGCGCTGCCGTTCAGCGCGCGGGACGCGGTCGCGAGCGAGACGCCGGCCTCCCGGGCCACGTCGCTGAGCGTCACCTGTCCGGCCATGCGGGACAGGGTAGGCGCATTCCCGGGCCCCGGACCGGGACCGCGTGGGTGCGAGCACCCAGCCGGGCGGGACGGCGGCCGGAGCCGGGAACGTCCACGACACCGCCCGGGCGACGGGCCTACGGTCGGGGGCATGACACCGCACCTGGACCTGATCGGCCTCGTCGCCGCCGACCTGCCCCGCACCCTCGCGTTCTACCGGGCGCTCGGCGTCGACCTCCCGCCGGAGGCCGACGCCGCCCCGCGCGTCGAGGTCACCCTGCCCGGCGGGATCCGCCTGGCCTGGGACACCGTCGAGGTGGTGCGCTCGTTCGACCCGGGCTGGCAGCCGCCGGCCGGCGGGCACCGCGTGGCGCTGGCGTTCGCGTGCGCGGACCCCGCCGAGGTCGACGCGACCTACGCGCGGATGGTGGACGCCGGGTTCGCCGGGCACCTCGCGCCGTGGGACGCGGTCTGGGGCCAGCGGTACGCGGTGCTGCACGACCCGGACGGGACCGCGGTGGACCTGTTCGCGCCGACCGCCTGAAGCCGGGGGTGGGCGGCCGGGCTCACACCGCCGCCCACCCGCGCTCCCCTGCGAGCGCGGCGACCGTCCGCCCCACCACCGACTCCGGCTGCGGCACCCCCGGGTTCTGGTTCACGAGCACGGCGACGCCGCCGCCCGCGGCGGGGTACCCGCGCAGCTGGCCCTGGAACCCGTCGCCCCAGCCCTGCGTCATGACGCAGGGCCGCTCGGCGGACCCCAGCACGAACACCCCGCGCCCGACGCCCGGCTCGCCGGCGTCGTCCAGCATCGCCGCGACCTCGTCCGGCCCGAGCAGCACGCCGCCGCCCGACCCCGACCAGCACCGCACCAGGTCCGCGAGCAGCACCCCGGCCTCCTCCGGCGTGGACCACAGGCTGGACGCCGCGAGCCCGGCGTAGTGCAGCCGCTCCCCGGGCACGCGGCTCCCGTCGGGCCGGTGCCCGGCGGCGGCCGACGCGGCGATCCGCGCGACGGCGGCGCCCCGGGGTGTCGCCGGGTCGCCCGGCTCCCCGGCCCACACGGCCGTCGACCGCAGGCCGAGCGGCTCCGCCACCTCCCGGTGCACGACGTCCGCGAACGCCTGCCCGGTCGCCGCCTCCACCGCGAGCTCGACCAGGCAGTACCCGGCGTCGGAGTAGGCGAACCCGGTCCCGGGCGCCGCGGTCACCCGGACCCGGCCGGGGTGCGCGGCGGTCCGCCCCGCGACGACGTCCGCGGTGGCGGGAGCGGGGCCGGCGCCCGGCTCGAACGCGCCGTCCGGGTCTGCGACGCCGCCGCGGTGCGCGAGCAGGTCGCGCAGCGACGGCCCGGCCGCCCCGGGTGCGGTGACCTCGACAGGCACGAGGTCGCGGACGTCCGCGTCGAGGTCCAGCACCCCGCGCTCCGCCAACCGGAGGACGACGACCGCGGCGACGGCCTTGGCCGCCGAGCACAGGTGCATCGGGGTCCCCGCGGTGAGCGGCCGCCCGGTGGTGGCGTCGGCCAGCCCCTCGACGCGGACGGCGACGCCGTCGCGCGGGTCCACGACGACGGTCGCGATCCCGACGGGCGGGCGGGTGGCGGACTCGGACATGCGGCCTCCAGGCAGCGAGAAGGTGGCCCGCGCTCCTCGCCCCGGATGCGGCTGTGCCCGCGACGCTAGCGCCCACCTCCGACATCGCCCCCGGACGCGGCGAGGGCCGGGCCCGCACCGTGGGAGGTGCGGACCCGGCCCTCGCCGGGTGAGCGGACCGCGTCAGGCGGGCATGAGGCCCGTGCCGCCGTCGCCGGACGACGCGATCGGCGGCGCCGGCGGGACGTCCGTGCCGGAGCCCGGCGTCCCGGCCGTGCGCGCACCGGCGGCCACCGGCTCCTTCGGACGGGAGCTGCGCTCCTCGCCGCGGAAGACGAACTCGCCGAGGATGCCCTCGCCGTGCGCGTCCACGACGATCTGCTGACCCGCGTGCAGCTCGCCGAACAGGATCTTCTCGGACAGCGCGTCCTCGATCTCCCGCTGGATCGCGCGGCGCAGCGGCCGGGCGCCCAGGACCGGGTCGTAGCCCTTCTCCGAGAGCAGCTTCTTGGCCGCCTCGGTGAGCTCGATGCCCATGTCCTTGTCCCGCAGGCGGGCGTCGAGCTTCGCGATCATCAGGTCGACGATCGCGAAGATCTCCGGCTGCGAGAGCTGCGGGAAGACGACCACGTCGTCGACGCGGTTGAGGAACTCCGGACGGAAGTGCGTCTTGAGCTCGTCGTTGACCTTCGCCTTCATGCGCTCGTACGACGTCGACAGGTCGCCGCCGGCCTGGAAGCCGGTCTGGACGCCCTTGGCGATGTCCCGGGTGCCGAGGTTGGTGGTCATGATGATCACGGTGTTCTTGAAGTCGACCACCCGGCCCTGCGAGTCGGTCAGGCGACCGTCCTCGAGGATCTGCAGCAGCGAGTTGAAGATGTCCGCGTGCGCCTTCTCGACCTCGTCGAACAGGACGACCGAGAACGGCTTGCGGCGCACCTTCTCGGTGAGCTGACCGCCCTCGTCGTACCCGACGTACCCGGGGGGCGAGCCGAACAGCCGCGACACGGTGTGCTTCTCCGAGAACTCGGACATGTCGAGCTGGATCAGCGCGTCCTCGTCCCCGAACAGGAACTCCGCGAGCGCCTTGGCGAGCTCGGTCTTCCCGACGCCCGTGGGGCCGGCGAAGATGAACGAGCCACCGGGACGCTTCGGGTCCTTGAGGCCGGCGCGGGTGCGGCGGATCGCCTGCGAGAGCGCCTTGATCGCCGACTCCTGGCCGACGACCCGCTTGTGCAGCTCGTCCTCCATGTGGAGCAGGCGGCTCGACTCCTCCTCGGTGAGCTTGAACACCGGGATGCCGGTGGCCAGCGCCAGCACCTCGGCGATGAGCTCCTCGTCCACCTCCGCGACCGCGTCCAGGTCGCCGGACTTCCAGGCCTTCTCCTTCTCCTGGCGCTTCAGCCCGAGCTGCTTCTCCTGGTCGCGCAGGCGCGCGGCCTTCTCGAAGTCCTGCTCGTCGATGGCCGACTCCTTGTCGCGGCGCGTCTCGGCGATCTGCTCGTCGAGCTCGCGCAGCTCCGGCGGGGCCGTCATGCGGCGGATGCGCAGGCGGGCGCCGGCCTCGTCGACCAGGTCGATCGCCTTGTCCGGCAGGAACCGGTCGTTGACGTACCGGTCGGCCAGGGTGGCGGCGGCCACGAGGGCGCCGTCGGTGATCGAGACGCGGTGGTGCGCCTCGTACCGGTCGCGCAGACCCTTGAGGATCTCGATGGCGTGCTGCAGGTTCGGCTCGGAGACCTGGATGGGCTGGAACCGGCGCTCGAGGGCCGGGTCCTTCTCCACGTACTTGCGGTACTCGTCCAGGGTCGTCGCGCCGACGGTCTGCAGCTCGCCGCGGGCCAGCATCGGCTTGAGGATGCTCGCGGCGTCGATCGCGCCCTCGGCGGCACCCGCACCCACGAGGGTGTGGATCTCGTCGATGAACAGGATGATGTCGCCGCGGGTGCGGATCTCCTTGAGCACCTTCTTCAGGCGCTCCTCGAAGTCGCCGCGGTACCGGGAGCCGGCCACCAGGGCGCCGAGGTCGAGCGTGTAGAGCTGCTTGTCCTTCAGCGTCTCCGGCACGTCGCCGCGGACGATGTCCTGGGCCAGGCCCTCGACGACGGCCGTCTTGCCGACGCCGGGCTCGCCGATCAGCACCGGGTTGTTCTTGGTGCGGCGGGACAGCACCTGCATGACCCGCTCGATCTCCTTCTCGCGCCCGATGACCGGGTCGAGCTTGCCCTCGCGCGCGGCCTGCGTCAGGTTGCGGCCGAACTGGTCGAGGACGGCGGAGCCGGACGGCTGGCCCTCCTGCGGGCCGCCGGCGGCCACGGGCTCCTTGCCCTGGTAGCCGGACAGCAGCTGGATGACCTGCTGGCGGACGCGGTTCAGGTCGGCGCCGAGCTTGCCGAGCACCTGGGCCGCGACGCCCTCGCCCTCGCGGATGAGGCCGAGCAGGATGTGCTCGGTCCCGATGTAGTTGTGGCCGAGCTGCAGCGCCTCGCGCAGCGACAGCTCCAGCACCTTCTTGGCGCGCGGCGTGAACGGGATGTGCCCGCTCGGCGCCTGCTGGCCCTCGCCGATGATCTCCTGCACCTGGGCGCGCACCGCGTCGAGCGAGATGTTCAGCGACTCGAGCGCCTTGGCCGCGACACCCTCCCCCTCGTGGATGAGACCCAGGAGGATGTGCTCGGTGCCGATGTAGTTGTGGTTGAGCATCCGCGCCTCTTCCTGGGCGAGGACGACCACGCGACGGGCTCGGTCCGTGAATCTCTCGAACATGTGCACTCCTCACGAGCGACGTGCTCGCCGTGCGACCCGGCCCGTTGACCCGGGGTCGACACGCACGACGAGGCGGCGTTGTTCGATGCTAACGGCGGGGGGTGTCGCGGGCGTCCCGTGTTCGCCCCTGGCGTGACGACGGGGGGACGGCGCGGGGACGGCGCGGGGACGGCGCGGGGACGGCGCGGGGACGGCGCCGCGACCGCGCGGAGGCGCCGGCGCCCTGAATCGGTTCAGGGCCCCGGGGCCCGGTCTATGCTGCCGCTCAGTCCCGCGAGCGGGGGCGAGAGCCGCCCCCCGACGGCGCCGGACGCCCGGAGGAGCCCGTGCCGCGGACCACAGCCCCACGCCGCAGCTCGATCGGCGACGTGGCCCGACTCGCCGGCGTCTCCGTCGGCACCGTGTCCAACGTGTTGAATCGACCCGACCGGGTCGCCCAGGCCACGCGCGACCGCGTGCTCGACGCGATCCAGCGGCTCTCGTTCGTCCCCAACGCCTCCGCCCGCCAGCTGCGCGCCGGCACGATCACGACCGTCGGGGCGATCGTCCTCGACATCCGGAACCCGTTCTTCACGGAGGCCGCCCGCGGCGTCGAGGACCGCCTGGCGCTCGCCGACCACACCCTCATGCTCGCGTCCAGCGACGACGACCCCGAGCGCGAGGCCCGCTACCTGCGGCTGTTCGAGGAGCACGGCGTCTCCGGCCTGCTGGTCGTCCCCACCGGCGACGACCTCGGCCCGCTGCTCGCGCTCGCCGGCCGTGGCGTGCACACCGTGCTGCTCGACATGCCCTCCCCCACGGACGCGATCTCCTCGGTCGCGGTCGACGACGTCGCGGGCGGGCGGATGGCGGGCGAGCACCTGCTCGACCTCGGGCACCGCGAGATCCTCATGCTCAACGGCCCGCACGCGATCCGGCAGTGCCGCGACCGCCTCGCCGGCCTGCACCGCGCCGTGGAGCGCCGCGGCCTCGACCCCGACGTGGTCGTGCGGGAGGTCCGCATCCCGTCGCTGGACGCCGGCGGCGCGGCCACGGCGTTCGCGGCGCTGCTGGACGAGGACCCCGCGCCGCGCGCCGTGTTCTGCGTCAACGACCTCGTGGCCGTCGGGGTGCAGCGGGAGATCCGCCGGCGCCGCCCCGAGCTGCTCGGCCGGACCGCCATCGTCGGGTACGACGACATCGAGATCGCCGCCGAGCTGGCGACGCCGCTGACCTCGGTGCGGCAGCCCGCGTACGAGGTGGGCTACCGGGCGGCCGATCTGCTGCTGTCCCGGGACGCCGACGGCAACCCCGTGCGGGACCACGTGGTGTTCCAGCCGGAGCTGGTGGTGCGGTCCTCGAGCGTGCTCGCGTGAGCGGTGCCCGCGCCCTGCACCGTGACGTCCCCTTAGTCCGAGCGGGCCTCTGCGTCGCCGGCGACGTCCGCGACGGTCGCAAAGCCGCTGGACGTGACCGCTGAGGCGTGGCCGCGCACCTCCGTCACCGGTGCGTCGCCGTGCTCATAGCCCTACCCCCGGCTGGGACTGAAGGAGAAGCGGCCAGGGCCGGGGTATCTTCGCTGGTCAGGATGTGTCCGCTCCCCGCGTGCGGGGATGAGCCCGAGGCCGAGCCTGGTCGCGGGGTCACCGACTCGTCCGCTCCCCGCGTGCGGGGATGAGCCTGACTGCCGCCACCAGCCGGTCGTAGGCAATCCGTCCGCTCCCCGCGTGCGGGGATGAGCCCGTCACGGACGCCGAGTTCGACGAAGCGCTGGAGTCCGCTCCCCGCGTGCGGGGATGAGCCCAAGATGAAGGAGCTCGGCATCTCGGCGTACGAGTCCGCTCCCCGCGTGCGGGGATGAGCCCGTCTCGCTCGGCGCGAAGTACGCATCCCGGGCAGTCCGCTCCCCGCGTGCGGGGATGAGCCCCCGATGGGCAACCTCTACCTCACCAAGGGCGAGTCCCCTCCCCGCGTGCGGGGATGAGCCCGCGGTCGCGTTCGGCTACCGGCCGACCCGCGCGTCCGCTCCCCGCGTGCGGAGATGAGCCCGTCGTCGACATCGCGACGCAGGCGAAGTACCGGTCCGCTTCTCGCGTGCGGGGATGAGCCCTGCACCTGAACCAGGGTCAGTAGGGCGGCTGCGTCCGCTCCCCGCGTGCGGGGATGAGCCCTCGCCGCGGAGCCGTTGGCCTGCAGCGTCCATGTCCGCTCCCCGCATGCGGGGATGAGCCCGTCAGACCCGCGATGAGCCCGACCCATCCGGCGTCCGCTCCCCGCGCGCGGGGATGAGCCCGCGTAGGGCGTCATCGGCTTACCCGCAGACGAGTCCGCTCCCCGCGTGCGGGGATGAGCCTCCGCGGTCCGCCATCCCCGTGGTGTGCGACCAGTCCGCTCCCCGAGTGCGGGGATGAGCCCTACGTGTGGGACTGGGAGACGGATGACCCCAGTCGCGCGCGTCATCGCGTCGGCGGCCCGTCGGTCAACTTCCGCGTTTGCGCGACCCCACCAGGACATCCACGCGACTCTGAGCTACGGTATAAGCAATAGCAGACGGAGCCTGACGATGCTTATGCCAGACGTGTGGTCCGCACTAGCCGAGAGCCACGAGATCCTGCCCACCGCCGACTCGAGCCTTCGGGCGGACGTGGTGCTGCGTGGGCCGGCGTTCCCTGCCACGCCCTACGACGTCAGAACGGTCTCGACCCTGCACCCGTCACGCGTCCGACGGTTCGCCGACCCTGCCGGCAGCACGCCGGAGGACCTGCCGCAGGTGCTGGTGATCACCGCGTCCGCGACGCCCGCAGCGGTCGATGCGGCACTGACGGCCCGCGTGTCCGTCCTCATCGCACCGGAGCACGGCCCGGTCAGCGGAACGCTGATCGACAGCGACGGCCGGTCCCACACCGTGGACGCAGGCGGCGAGCGGAACTCGGCACCCGACCGCGCCCCGAGCCGCCCGGGACGCCCCGCATGGGGCACGTTCGCTCTCGCGTACACACTGCTGGGCGACCGGACCCCGCGGTCCCAGACCGCCCTGGCTCGCGAGATCGGCGTCACCCAGGCGAGGGTGTCGCAGTCGCTGACGCGGCTGCGGCTGCGTCATCTCGTCGCACAGCGCCCGTCCGGGTGGACGACGACGCACCCGAGCGCGATCGCCCACTGGCTCGCCGCGGAGTACCCGCGCCCGAGGACGGCTGCTGCATGGCTCACGTTGGACGAGCCGGTGCCCGCCACGCGGCAGATCGCCGACCTCCTGACGCACGCCGGGGTCGCCTACGCGGTCGCCGGTCAGGTGGCAGCAGACTCGTACGCCCCCTGGTCGCGCCCGACCCGCTCGATCATCTGGACGGATCGCCTGGTCGATCTGAGCGCAGCCGGCTGCACGCCGGTGAGCGAGGCCGAAGCGTCCGTGATCATCGCGGTACCGGACGACCCGCGAGCGCTCACGCAGGCGCGCGAGCGCGACGGACTGGTCCTGGCGGACCCGTGGCGCACCTGGGTGACGCTCGTGCAGTCAGGGGACGACGCCGCAGCCGAGCACCTGCTGGTTCGGCTGCTCGCCGAGGCTGCCGCGTGAACGCGCTCGCTCTCACCTCGGCGTCGCGCGCGACGGATGCCGGCTGGCTCGCCGCCGCGGACATCGCCTCGGTCGCAGCGCGGATGGGTGCGACCTACCGGCTCGTCGGCGGTCTCGCGGTCACGCTGCTCGTGCACCACCATGGGGCGAACGGCCTCGCCCCGCCACGCGAGACGGCGGATGCGGACATGGGCGTGCCGTTCGACGTGTGCGGCGACGAGCAGCTCGTTCCCGCGCTGCGCGCCGCTGGCTACTCGCAGACCGAGGGCAACCGGTTCGTCCGGGAGGACGGGGACCGCGAGCTCGTGATCGACGTGCTCGCGCCGTCGTATGTGGGTCGGCTCGTGACCAACCAGCCGCACGGCGACCTCGTCGTGGACGAGATCCCGGGCCTCCACGTGGCCCTGCTCGAGCCGGCGACCGAGGTCTCGATCACGGCACGACTCACCGACGGGACCGAGATCAGCACCGCGTTGCTGCTACCGGACGTGGCGGCAGCGCTGGTCATGAAGGCGCACGCCTACCAGGGGCGACTCGCCGCGGCAGACGCAGTCGACATCCACCGCTTGCTGGAGGCCGCGAACCTCGCGGGGCGCACCACGCGGGACTGGCCGGACCGGCGGGAGGCACGCGACGCCGCGCGCATGCTGCACGCGCTGCTGGGGTCGACCCGCCGCGACCGCCACCTCGGGTCCGCCGGACCGCGGGCTCGCCTGCTGGTGAGACGGGTGGTGCCCGAGCTGTGAGAGCTCGCCGCGGAGGTCGATCGGTCCGGTTCGCCGCCTCGCGCAGGACCTAGGTCTCTTCTGATCGTCCCGTTGACAGAGTCGTCGGTCCGGCCGAGCCGCCTCAGGTGAGTGCGTCGATGGCGCTCGCCCGCCGGATCGTGGCGCCTCGGGTAGACAAGCCGGATGGGGGAGCTGGCTCAGCGACCGGTCACACGCGGTGGTGCACCGTGCTGACGCTTGCGACGACGTGGGCGAAATCCTGGCCCTACGACGGTGAGGTGGAGCAGTGGAGCCCGCTGTGGCGCCACCTCGACGACGCGGGCGACGTCGCCGGGCTGCTGTTCGACCGGTGGCTGCCGCCCGCCGTGCGGGACCACCTCGCCGCGGGGGCGGGTGGCGACCCCGACCGGGCGCGCCGGCTCCTCGTGTGGATCGCGGGAGTGCACGACGTCGGCAAGGCCACGCCGGCCTTCGCGGTCCAGGTCCGACGCCTCGCCGCACGCATGGAACGGGCCGGGCTCCGGATCGGCCCGGCCGTGCAGACCGACCGGAGCCTGCTCCGGCACGAGATCGCCGGCGCCGCGATCCTCGACCGCTGGCTCCGCGACCGCGGCGACTGGTCGCGCCGCGCGCGTCGGCAGGTCACGGGCCTGGTCGCCGGTCACCACGGGTCGTTCCCGGAGCTGTCCCGCATCACCACCGCGCCCCGCCGGCCGGACCTGCTGGGATCGGGGCCCTGGGTCGAGGTCCAGGACGCGTTGCTGGACCGCGCCGCCGAGCGCGCGGGTGTCGACCCGGCCGACTCGTCGTGGTCCTCGCTGCTGCTCCCCCAGACGGTGCAGATGCTCCTGGCGGGGACCGTCGTCATGGCGGACTGGATCGCCTCGGGCGACGCGTTCCCGTTGCTCGACGTCGACGACGTCCCCGCGCCCCCACCGGCCGGCGCGCCGAACCCGCGCGCGGAGGCAGGGTTGCGCGCGGTGCGGCTCGGCCGCCGTTGGGTGCCGGGGCCGCATCCGGACGACGCCGGCGAGTGGTTCCGCGCGCGGTTCCCCTGGGCGACCGCCGGACCACGACCCGTCCAGCGCGCGGTCGCCGTGCTCGCCGACGAGATGACGGCGCCCGGCCTCATGATCGTCGAGGCGCCGATGGGGGTCGGGAAGACGGAGGCGGCGTTCCTCGCGGCCGAGACGCTCGCCCGGCGCACCGGCGCGACGGGGTGCTTCGTCGCGCTCCCCACGCAGGCGACGTCGAACGCGATGTTCGGGCGGATGCTCGACTGGCTGGAGCGCGTACCCGACGAGTCGGGGGCGCACGCGCAATCCGTGGCGCTCGTCCACGGCAAGGCCGCCCTGAACGACGACCTGGCCGCCCTGCCGTTCGGCGTCGAGCTCCGGGCCCCGGTGTACGACGACACCGGACCGCACCGCGCCAGGAACGGAACGGTCCGCCCGGCCGTCGGCGAGTGGACGCGCGGGCGCAAGCAGGCGGCGCTGAGCAGCTTCGTCGTCGGCACGATCGACCAGGTCCTGTTCGCGGCCCTGCGCGCCCGGCACACGATGCTCCGGCACCTGTCGCTCGTCGGAAAGGTCGTCGTCATCGACGAGGTGCACGCCGCCGACGTCTACATGTCCACGTTCCTGGACCGGGCCCTCGAGTGGCTCGGCGCCTCGGGGACCCCCGTGGTCCTGATGTCCGCGACCCTGCCGGGGGCGCGCCGCGCGGACCTCTACCGGGCCTACGAGCGGGGAAGGTCCGGCGAGGCCACGACCGGGGGAACCGACGAGCTCACGGGCGACATCGGCTACCCCTGCGCGGTCGTCACCGGCGAGCACGGCCCCCGCGTGCACGCGCTGCCTCGCGGGGACGACAGCCGCACCGTCCACGTGCACCGCCTCACCGACGACCTGCCGGCGCTCGGCGACCTGCTCGCCGACCGGCTACGTGACGGCGGCTGCGCGGTCGTGGTGCGGAACACCGTCCGCCGCGCGCAGGAGACCGCCCGGTACGTCGCGGAGATCCTGGGCGCCGACGACGTCTCCGTCGCGCACGCGGGCTTCCTCTCCGTGGACCGCGTGGCGACCGACCGCCGGTTGCTGGAGCAGTTCGGGCCACCCGGGCCCGGGGCTCTTCGGCCGCAGCGCCACGTCGTCGTCGCGACGCAGGTGGTGGAGCAGTCGCTCGACGTCGACTTCGACCTCATGGTCACCGACGTCGTCCCGGTCGACCTGCTCCTGCAGCGCCTCGGCCGCCTCCACCGGCACCGGCGCGGCACCGTCGAGTCGGACCGGCCCGCGCCGCTCCGCGAGGCGCACGCGTACGTCACCGGCGCGGACTGGTCCACCACCCCGCCCGCGCCGGAACGCGGCACCCGGGCCGTCTACGGGACGTGGCTCCCGTGGGCCGGGCTCGCGGTGCTCGGGACGCACCTCGACGGACAGCCACTGCGGCTACCCGACGACATCGCGCCGCTGGTGCAGGCGGCCTACGCGGACGACGTGCCCGTGCCGGACGACTGGCGAGAGCCGGCCACCACCGCGCGTGACGAGTTCAGGCGCCGGCAGGCTGAGCGCGAGCGGGCGGCCGCCCCGTTCACGATCGCCCCGGTGCGGGCCGCCGGCACGGACCTGTACGACGGCGCCCGGTTTTCCGCCGGGGTGGTCGACGAAGACTCCCTGCAGGCACAGGGCTTCGTCCGCGACGGATCCGACTCGATCGAGGTCGTCGTCGTGCAGCGCGGGGACGACGGGGTGGACCGCATCCCCGACTGGGTGCCCGGCGGCGGCGAGATGCTGCCGCTGCGCGCACATCCCGTGCCTCGGGACCTGGCCCGGACGCTGGCGCGGTGCACGCTGCGGCTGCCGTACGCGCTGTGCCGACCTGGTGTCGCCGAGCGGGTCATCGCGTCCCTGGAGCAGGACTACTTCGAGGGGTGGCAGCGCACGCCGCTGCTCTCCGGACAGCTCGCCCTCGTCCTCGACGACGACCGCAGCGCCCGGCTCGCCGACCACCACCTGCACTACGACCTGACGCTCGGGCTGGTGGTGGCCGACGACCGGCCGCCCACCGATCACCTCGTGCCGAAAGCCCCGGAGGCCCCATGACCGAGCAGGCGTACTCGCTCCTCGACGAGCCCTGGATCCCGTGCCTCACGGTCGACGGAGCGACGGTCGAGGTGTCGCTGCTGGACCTGTTCCACAGGGCCCCTGACCTCCGGCGGGTCGTCGGCGACCTCCCGACCCAGGGCTTCGCCCTCCTGCGCCTCGCGCTCGCCGTGCTGCACCGCGCGGTGGACGGCCCCGCGGACGAGGACGCCTGGCACGACCTGTGGGAGGCGGGCGGCCCGCCGGTGTCGCAGATCGAGGCGTACCTGCGCGGCCACGCGGACCGGTTCGACCTGTTCCACGACAAGACGCCGTTCCTGCAGGTCGCCGGCCTGCACACGGCAAAGGGCGAGTTCTTCGGCCTCGAGCGGCTGATCGCCGACGTGCCTGCAGGACATCGGTTCTTCTCGACGCGGGCCGGACGTGGGCTCGCGTCGATCAGCCCGGCCGAGGCCGCGCGGTGGCTGGTGCACGCGCAGGCGTACGACGTGAGCGGGATCAAGTCGCACTTCATCGGCGACCCGCGGGGCAAGGGCGGCAAGGTCTACCCGCTCGGCCTCGGGTGGGCGGGATACCTCGGAGGGATGGCCGTCGAGGGCGAGACGCTCTGGGAGACCCTGCTGCTGAACCTCGTGCCGCTGAGCCTGCCGGACCTGGTGGAGTCCGGCCCGGCGGACCGTGCGGCCTGGGAGGCCGACCCGCCCGGCCCGGAACCCTCGCCCGACGTCGCGGGACGCCCGTACGGCCCGGTGGACCTGCTCACCTGGCCGAGCCGCCGGATGCTGCTCCGCCGCGAGGGCGACGGCGTGACCGGCGTGCTCATCGGCTACGGCGACCCCCTGACCCCGCAGAACCAGCACCTGCGGGAGCCGATGACCGCCTGGCGGCGCAGCGAGGCGCAGGAGAAGAAGCTCGGCATGCCGCTCGTGTACATGCCGCTGGAGCACGACCCGAGCCGTGCTCTGTGGCGCGGGCTCGCGGCGATCCTGCCGAACGTGGCGCCGCGCGGCCGCGACGACGACAAGCCTCCGCGCGTCACCGCGGGCGTCGTCGCGTGGGCGGGTCGCGCGCTGGAGCGCCCCGCCCCGGTCACGCTGCACGCGGTCGGCATGGTCTACGGGTCGAACAACTCGGTGGTCGACGACGTCGTGGACGACCGGCTGACCGTCCGCCTCGACCTGCTCGCCGACGGTTCGGCCGCCGCGCAGGGCATGGTCGTCGACGCGGTCGCCGCGACCGACGCCGCGGTGCTCGCGCTGCGCAACCTCGCCTCGAACCTCGTGCGCGCTGCGGGCGGAACCGACGCCCGACTCGTCGACGGCGCCCGCGCCCGCGCCGCGGAGCAGGCGTACGGGGCGCTCGACCAGCCCTTCCGGTCCTGGCTGTCGACGCTCGGCGCCGACTCCGACGTCGATGCCGCGCGCACCGAGTGGCACGACCGCGCCCGACGCACGATCGACGGGCTGGGTCAGGCACTCGTCGACGCCGCGGGTCCGGCCGCCTGGGTCGGACGTGAAGTGTCCGGGCGGCGCGTCACCGCACCCGAGGCGCACGCCTGGTTCCACGCGGCACTCCTCGCCGCACTCCCCCGTCCCCCGCGCACCCAGGAGGCGCCGCATGACTGACACCGTCACCGTCCCGGATCCTCCGGCGACGCCCGGGCACCGGGGCGGATCGGCTGCCTCGTTCGTCGTCGCGACGATCGCGCGCATCCAGTCCGGCTACCTGCGGACACCCGCCGACCCGCGGTCCCGGGCGGCGCTGGCGCAGCTGCGCCGTGGCGTCGGGCGGGAGGTCGGCTCCGTGCCGGAAATCCTGGAGCTCACGACGGACCCGGACGCCCGCGGCGGCGGCGAGGGCCCGACCCGCGACGAGCGCGCGATCCATGGCGCCCTCACGCTCTACGCGTTGCACCAGCAGTCGCAACGCCGCGGGATGTTCGTCGCCGGGGTGTCGTTCGGCACCGCTCTCGGCCGGATCAAGCAGCGAGCAGGCACCCCGGTCCCCGGTGTCATCCGGCGCTTCCAGGCCCTCGGCACGTCCTCCGACCTGACCGAGGCCCTGGTCCACGCGCGCGCCCTCGTCACGCTGCTGCGGTCGGCCGACCAGGGCTTCGACTACGGCTGGTTCACCCGCGACCTGATCCGGCTGCAGGACCCTGCGCGCGCCGACGCCGTCCGGCTGTCCTGGGGTCGCGACTTCTACCGCGTGCGTGCGGAACCGACCGACGCCGCCACCGACCCGACCGCCAGCACCACCTCCGAGGAGCCGTGATGAGCCGTACCGTCATCGACCTGCACGTCCTGCAGACCGTCCCGCCGAGCAACGTCAACCGGGACGACACCGGGAGCCCCAAGACCGCGGTCTTCGGGGGCGTGCGCCGGGCGCGGGTGTCCTCGCAGGCGTGGAAGCGGGCGGCGCGCCTCGCCTTCTCCGACCTGCTCGACCGGGAGAACCTGGGCACCCGGACCAAGCGGATCGTCGAGGTCGTCGCGGAGCGGGTCACCGCGAGCCGCCCGGACCTGGCCGGCCGGGCGCCGTCGCTCGCCGAGGGTGTCGTGCGTGGGACCGGCATCGAGCTCGAGAAGGCGACGCGCACGCGCTCGGGCGCCGAGCCCGTCGAGGTCCAGCAGAGCAAGTACCTGGTGTTCCTCTCCCACCTGCAGCTCGACCAGCTCGCCGCCAAGGCGGTCGAGATCGCGGACGCCCCGGACCCCGAGGCCGCGATGAAGGCCTTCAAGGGCAAGGAGGGCAAGGACCTGCTCAAGCGGGACCACTCCGTCGACCTGGCGCTGTTCGGGCGGATGGTCGCGGACGACAAGGACCTGAGCGTCGACGCATGCGCCCAGGTCGCCCACGCCATCTCCGTGCACGGCATCGACAACGAGTTCGACTACTTCACCGCTGTCGACGACGAGAAGGGCGACGACGAGGACGCCGGCGCGGGGATGATCGGGACGGTCGAGTTCAACTCGTCGACGCTGTACCGGTACGCGACCGTCGACGTCGACCGGCTTCGGGACAACCTCGGCGACGACGAGGCAACCCGGCGGGCCGTCGAGGCGTTCATCCAGGCGTTCGTGACGTCGATGCCCACGGGCAAGCAGAACACGTTCGCGAACCGCACGCTGCCGGACGTCGTCGTCGTGACGGCGCGGGACAGCCAGTCCGTGAACCTCGTCGGCGCCTTCGAGGACCCGGTCACGGCCGAGAACGGCACGCCGCGCGCCACGGTCGCCGCCCGGCGGCTCGCACGTCGTGCCGTCGAGGTGTCCGAGGTCCTCGGGCAGCGTCCTGTCGCGACGTGGGCTCTCGCCGTCGGCGACGCCCGCACGGGGCTGGAGGACGTGTGGGACGCCGACCGCGCTGAGGACCTGCGGCTGTCCTGGACCACCCTCCCGGCGCTCGCGTCGTCCGTGGGCGACGTCGTCGCCGCGCGCGCCGGAGCACCGCGGTGACGGTGCTCGCACTCACCCTCGCCGGCCCCATGCAGGCATGGGGCAGCGGCAGTCGCTTCGCCACCCGGGCCACCGACGACGCGCCGACGAAGTCGGGGGTGATCGGCCTGCTCGCCGCGGCCCGAGGACTGCGGCGCACGGACCCGCTCGAGGACCTGCTCTCGCTCCGCTTCGGGGTGCGGATCGACCAGCCCGGGGAGCTGCTGCGGGACTTCCAGACCGCGCGGACGCTCGACGGCGGGACGTCGATGCCGCTGTCGTACCGGTACTACCGCGCGGACGCCCGCTACGTCGTGGCGCTGGAGGCGGATCGCGCGCTGCTCGAGTCACTGGTCGACGCGCTGCGCTCCCCGGTGTTCCCGCTGTACCTGGGCCGGCGGTCCTGCCCGCCGTCCGAGCCACTCGCCCCTCGGCTGCGCGAGGCGGCCCTCGAGCAGGTGCTCATCGACGAGCCGTGGCAGGCGGCTGCCTGGTGGCGCCGGAAGCTGGACGGCGACCCGGTGGACCTGGAGTTCCGCATGGACGGCGAGGGCGGGGCGGCGCCCGGGCTCCGCGTGCTCGGCACCTCGACCCAGCGCGACGAACCGCGGTCGTTCGACCCGCAGAACCGGCAGTACGGCTGGCGCACCGTCACGCACGGGGTGATCCCGTTGCGCGCCGGTGGGCCACCCGCCGTCGCCGGACTCGCCCACGAACCGATGACCGAGCTGGAGTGACCGCCGTGTACCTGTCCCGTCTCCAGCTGAACCCGCGCCGCCGGGGCGCACGGCGGCTGCTGAGCAGTCCGCAGCGCCTGCACGCGGCCGTGCTCGCCTCCTTCCCCACGCCGCCGACCGGGGACCGCGCGGGATCGGCCCGCGTGCTCTGGCGCCTCGACCACGACGCCGAGCGTGTGCTGCTCTACGTCGTCAGCCCGGACGAGCCGGACTTCGCCCACCTCGCGGAGCAGGCCGGGTGGCCGACCACGGAGCGCGGGACGGTGAAGTCGTACGACAAGCTCCTCGCCCGTCTCGACGCCGGGCAGACCTGGGCGTTCCGCCTCGCGGCGAACCCCACGCGCTACGTGCGCGGCTCGGACGACTCCCGCGCGAAGCGCGTGGGGCACGTGTCGGTCGGTCACCAGGCGACGTGGCTGCGCGAGCGGTGCGAGCGGCTCGGGTTCCGCATCACCGGAACCGGACCGGAGGACCCGACGGGCGACCTGGTGGTGACCCGGCGGAACATCGCCTCGTTCGACCGCCGCGAGACGGAGATGCCGCGGTCCCGCACGGTCACGATCAGCACAGTCCAATACGACGGGCGGCTCGAGGTCACCGACGCGGCCGCGCTGCGGCAGACTCTCGTCACCGGCATCGGCCCCGCGAAGGCCTACGGCTGCGGACTGCTGACCCTCGCCGCGGATCGCTCGTGACATGGCGCGCATCCCGGGCACCCGCCCGCCTGAGCTCGGCGAGCTGACCCGCGCGCAGGACCGGCTGTCGTTCCTCTACCTGGAGCGCTGCGTCGTGCACCGCGAGTCCAACGCGGTGACCGCCACCGACGAACGCGGCACGGTGCACATCCCCGCCGCCTCGGTCGGGGCGCTGCTGCTCGGCCCCGGCGTCCAGATCAGCCACCACGCGATGATGTTGCTCGGCGACTGCGGCGCCACGGTGGTCTGGGTCGGGGAGCGCGGCGTGCGCTACTACGCGCACGGCCGGTCCCTGGCGCGCTCGTCCACGCTGCTGCTGGCGCAGGCCGAGCTCGTCACGCACCGTCCGTCGCGACTGAGAGTCGCCCGCGAGATGTATGCCATGCGCTTCCCCGGCGAGGACACGACCACCCTGACGATGCAGCAGCTCCGTGGACGGGAAGGGGCGCGGGTCCGCCGCTGCTACCGCGAGCAGGCTGCCCTGCACGGCATCGAGTGGAAGAACCGACGCTACGACCCCACGGACTTCGAGTCCGGCGACCCCGTCAACCAAGCTCTGTCCGCCGCGACCACCGCGCTCTACGGGATCACCCACGCCGTCATCGTCGCGCTCGGCTGCTCCCCCGGCCTCGGCTTCGTCCATACCGGACACGTACGGTCGTTCGTCTTCGACGTCGCCGACCTGTACAAGGCGGAGTACGCCATCCCGTGCGCCTTCGAGGTCGCGGCGCACACCTCGATGGACATCGGCGCTGAGACCAGGCGCGCGATGCGCGACCGCTTCCGGGACGGCGCGCTGCTCGACACGTGCGCACGCGACATCCGCACTCTCCTGCTCCCGACCGACCCGCCAGAGGAGGAGCCCGACGCCGACCTGGTCCACCTCTGGGACGGGGGCGATCGTGTCGTCGCCGGTGGCACGTCCTACGCGGAGCCGGACTGGTGATCGTCCTCGTGCTGACCGCCTGCCCGGAGGGCCTGCGCGGGCACCTCACCCGCTGGCTGATCGAGGTCTCCGCCGGGGTCTTCGTCGGGAAGGTCAGCACCCGCGTGCGTGACGAGCTCTGGGACCGCGTGGTCGAGCTGTCCGGCCGCGGCCGCGCGGTCATGGCGCACACCGCCCGCACCGAGCAGGGGTTCGCCCTCCGCAGCCACGGGCACCACTGGGAGCCGGTCGACGTCGAAGGGCTCACGCTGATGCTCCGGCCGCACGGGGCGGAGTCGGCCGACGCGCCGGCACCGGCCGCGGGGTGGAGCAACGCCGGGCGGCGTCGGCGGATCGGACGGTAGCGGCACAGGTTCATCAGCGCTGATCGTCGCGCCCAGCGGCGGGCGCGACAGCCCTCTGCGAGGGTGCGCGGAGTGAAGTGAAAACGCACGTCGAGCGGGTATCGTCACAGGTCAGGAAGTGTCGTCTCCCCGCGTGCGGGGATGAGCCCGTGTGGTCCAAGGCGATCGGCCCGGCCCCGAAGTCGTCTCCCCGCGTGCGGGGATGAGCCGGGCTCGGGCACGGACGAGGCGACGCTGATCTCGTCGTCTCCCCGCGTGCGGGGATGAGCCCCGCCACGCCGCCGGCGACCTGGAGGCCGCTGAGTCGTCTCCCCGCGTGCGGGGATGAGCCGTCCGCGAACTTCTTCACCGCCAGCGTCGCGAGGTCGTCTCCCCGCGTGCGGGGATGAGCCCGCGTACGTCACCGAGCCACCAGGGGGGATCGGGTCGTCTCCCCGCGTGCGGGGATGAGCCCTACTGGGCCGTCGCGGGCGCCGGGAACGGCGAGTCGTCTCCCCGCGTGCGGGGATGAGCCGGGTAGGGCAGGCCGCTCGTCATGCGGCCGCCGGTCGTCTCCCCGCGTGCGGGGATGAGCCGGCCGGGTGCGCGTGCGGGTGCCTCACGAAGCCGTCGTCTCCCCGCGTGCGGGGATGAGCCCGTGCCGGACTTCCCGAGGGGGTGACGGGTTGCGTCGTCTCCCCGCGTGCGGGGATGAGCCGCCGGGTCGAGCGTGCGGACGTACCCGGGGTTCGTCGTCTCCCCGCGTGCGGGGATGAGCCCCTGCTGATCCCGGCGGCGGAGAAGGCCGGGGAGTCGTCTCCCCGCGTGCGGGGATGAGCCCGCATCCGCTCGCCCACCGAGTCCTCACCCGGCGTCGTCTCCCCGCGTGCGGGGATGAGCCCGGCGTGCGCGTCGAGGGGGTGGAGTCGTGATGGTCGTCTCCCCGCGTGCGGGGATGAGCCGGCGGGGGGTCCCTCGGGGGGGTACGGAAGCCTGTCGTCTCCCCGCGTGCGGGGATGAGCCCCGGGACGCAGGGTTGAACACCGCAGCCGTGAAGTCGTCTCCCCGCGTGCGGGGATGAGCCGGCGCTCGGGGACATCCTGGGTGACCTCCTGTGGTCGTCTCCCCGCGTGCGGGGATGAGCCGCCGCTCGATCTCCTTCGTCGCCATCGACGTGAGTCGTCTCCCCGCGTGCGGGGATGAGCCCCAGCGGCTGGCCGCCGCTGGTGAGACGCCCGTGTCGTCTCCCCGCGTGCGGGGATGAGCCCATGGGCCTCGTGTCGCAGGCTACCGCGGGCCGGTCGTCTCCCCGCGTGCGGGGATGAGCCCTCGCGAAGCGACTCACGAACTGAGGAGAGCCAGTCGTCTCCCCGCGTGCGGGGATGAGCCCTGGGCCTGCGCCTCCTTCGACTGCGGGGTGAGGTCGTCTCCCCGCGTGCGGGGATGAGCCGTCGATCTCCGGGCCGCCCTGCACCTGCGACAAGTCGTCTCCCCGCGTGCGGGGATGAGCCCGTGAAGGACTACGGCGCGAAGGGCGACGGGGCGTCGTCTCCCCGCGTGCGGGGATGAGCCCTCCCCGCCGACGTACACGACGCCATCGAGGTCGTCGTCTCCCCGCGTGCGGGGATGAGCCCTGCTCAAGGTCGCCCTTCAGGTTGTCCATCTTGTCGTCTCCCCGCGTGCGGGGATGAGCCCCGGCGCCTGATCGCGGCGCTAGTGCCGCAGACGTCGTCTCCCCGCGTGCGGGGATGAGCCCAGGCCCCGCCCGATGAACGGGTGCCCCTCCGGGTCGTCTCCCCGCGTGCGGGGATGAGCCGTACCTGATCCTGGCGAACATCGGACTCACGTCGTCGTCTCCCCGCGTGCGGGGATGAGCCCAACTACATCGTCACGGGCAACGACTTCACGAAGTCGTCTCCCCGCGTGCGGGGATGAGCCCCCCGCCGGCACCGTGATCGTCTGGGTGACGATGTCGTCTCCCCGCGTGCGGGGATGAGCCCGCGCCCAGCAGGCCAACGAGATCGACCAGCTCGTCGTCTCCCCGCGTGCGGGGATGAGCCCGTGATCGCGTGGGCGTCGGGCCACACGCACACGTCGTCTCCCCGCGTGCGGGGATGAGCCCTCCTGCAGGCGCTGGCCCACCGACGCGAGCTCGTCGTCTCCCCGCGTGCGGGGATGAGCCCACGCTCGCGACCGGGGAGTACATCGACATCGCGTCGTCTCCCCGCGTGCGGGGATGAGCCGGTGCGCGTCGGCTCGGTCGCGCCCTTGAGGTCGTCGTCTCCCCGCGTGCGGGGATGAGCCCGTGTTGATCCGGTCCTCGATCATCGCCAGGTCGTCGTCTCCCCGCGTGCGGGGATGAGCCCCGCCGACTCCGCGCTCACAGGTTGAGCTCCCACGTCGTCTCCCCGCGTGCGGGGATGAGCCCAGCCTCGCATGGGCAGCGGCGAACCCGTCCAAGTCGTCTCCCCGCGTGCGGGGATGAGCCCCCTTTCACCCGGAAGGACTCCGTCCGCGGTTCGTCGTCTCCCCGCGTGCGGGGATGAGCCCCTCGTGACGGTCCGCGCGGAGGAGCGCATCGCGTCGTCTCCCCGCGTGCGGGGATGAGCCCACCGCGAGGAACTTCAGCTCGCGGCCGTTCAGGTCGTCTCCCCGCGTGCGGGGATGAGCCCTGCTGCGCGGTCTCGATGAACCGGTCACGGGTGTCGTCTCCCCGCGTGCGGGGATGAGCCCTTGGGTCGCACGGTGACCGCGAGTTCGCCCGGGTCGTCTCCCCGCGTGCGGGGATGAGCCCCCGGTCACCTCGCTCAACGCCGGGAAGATCACGTCGTCTCCCCGCGTGCGGGGATGAGCCCTGGTCCATCTGCCCGAGGAACGTGTCGTACGTGTCGTCTCCCCGCGTGCGGGGATGAGCCCGTCTTCACCGCCAGCACGGCGACGCCGGTCAGGTCGTCTCCCCGCGTGCGGGGATGAGCCCGTCGGTGCGGTCATCGCCCCGTACGCGGGAGTGTCGTCTCCCCGCGTGCGGGGATGAGCCCGACGCCGAGATGCCCACCGGCAGCAGTCGGCGGTCGTCTCCCCGCGTGCGGGGATGAGCCCCTCGGGGCGATCTCGATCGACCGGGTCCGGGTGTCGTCTCCCCGCGTGCGGGGATGAGCCCGACGCCGAGATGCCCACCGGCAGCAGTCGGCGGTCGTCTCCCCGCGTGCGGGGATGAGCCGGCATGAGCGTCGTCAAGTGGATCCTGCTGGGCGTCGTCTCCCCGCGTGCGGGGATGAGCCCCTGGCCAAGCTGCGCGCCCTGTTCACGAAGAAGTCGTCTCCCCGCGTGCGGGGATGAGCCCCGAAAATCGTCGCCATCGCCGCGTTGCGCTGCGTCGTCTCCCCGCGTGCGGGGATGAGCCCAGCGACAGCGAAGTGCTCGTTGCGGGCACTCCGTCGTCTCCCCGCGTGCGGGGATGAGCCCTCGGACGTGCGCAGATCGGCGTGCGAGCCGCGGTCGTCTCCCCGCGTGCGGGGATGAGCCCGTCGTGGTGCCGGGGCCATCTGTCCAGCATCGGTCGTCTCCCCGCGTGCGGGGATGAGCCCCCGAACCCGGACCCGAGCACACCGTTGCCGGCGGTCGTCTCCCCGCGTGCGGGGATGAGCCCTCCCTGGTCCCCGCGAAGACCCTCCCGGTCACGTCGTCTCCCCGCGTGCGGGGAGGAGCCGGACGGGAACCCCGTGCGGGACCACGTGGTGTTCCAGCCGGAGCTGGTGGTGCGGTCCTCGAGCGTGCTCGCGTGAGCGGTCGCGTGCGACCGGCCGGGTGAAGCGGGGCCTGCACTCGGCGCTCCGGTGTCACCCGCACCGCCCCTCCGCCGTCCCCCGTTCGGGTCGTTCCGCCTCTTAACCGGTTTATCACCCGCCCCAGCGCCGATCGGAACGGCGGAGCGCCGCCGCACGAGCGGTGCCGGAGCCCAAGGAGCGGGTCGATGACGACGGTGGCGGACGACAGGCGCGGAACACGGGTGGGCGCCAGGGTGGCCGGGCTCGGCTTCGCCGCGAAGATCCTGCTCACGGTCGCGATCGCGGTCCTCGCGACCGTCGTGGTGGGCCTCGTGTCCGTGTCCTCGGTCCGGCAGATGGCCGACGTCTCGCACCGGATGTACGACGAGGACGTCCAGGGCACCGCCCTCGCCGGGGAGATGCGGTTCCAGATGGTCACCGCCCGGCAGAACACGATCGCGGCGCTGTACCAGCAGGTCGCCACGGGCGACGCCGAGATGATCGCGGGGTTCCAGGACGCCCGCGACGCCGCACTGACGCAGGTCGGCGACCTGGCCGCGCAGTACGCGGAGCAGGACGGGCTGACGACCGAGCAGGCCGACGCGGTCGCGGCCGTGCACGACGAGGTCGTCACGTACCAGCAGAAGATCGCCGACACCGCGGCGGCCCGGGCGGCCGGTGACGAGGACCGGGCGCAGACGCTGCAGAACGAGACCGCGCCGATCGGGCAGGCGGTGACGGACGGCATCGAGCGGCTGGTCGAGCTGCAGGTGGCCGCGTCGAAGGCCGCGGACGAGCAGGCAGCGGCGGACGCCGGGCAGCGCACGTGGCTGGTGCTCGGCTGCCTCGTGATCGGCGCGGTGCTCTCGGCGCTCGTGGCCCTGGTCGTCGCGCGGCGGCTCAGCTCGCGGATGAACGGGGTGCGCCGCGTGGCCGACGCGCTCGCCCAGGGCGACCTCACGGCGCGCAGCGGCGTGGGCGGCGGTGACGAGATCGGCCGCACGGCCGCGTCGCTCGACCGGGCCGCCGGCGCCCTGCGCGGCACCGTCGCGGAGATCGTCGGGTCCGCGAACGACGTGGCCGCGGCCGCCGAGCGGCTCGCCGCGTCCTCCGCGCAGGTGGTGGCCGGCTCCGACGAGACGTCCGCGCAGGCCGGGGTGGTCGCCGCCGCAGCCGAGCAGGTGTCGCGCAACGTGCAGACCGTCGCCGCGGGCGCTGAGGAGATGGGCGCCAGCATCCGGGAGATCGCCCAGAACGCGACGCAGGCCGCCAAGGTGGCCGGCCGGGCGACCGACGCCGCCGCGGCGACCAACGAGCAGGTCGCGCGCCTCGGCACGTCGAGCACGGAGATCGGCAACGTCGTCAAGGTCATCACGAGCATCGCCGAGCAGACGAACCTGCTGGCGCTGAACGCCACGATCGAGGCCGCCCGGGCGGGCGAGTCCGGCAAGGGCTTCGCCGTCGTCGCCGGGGAGGTCAAGGAGCTCGCGCAGGAGACGGCCCGCGCGACGGAGGACATCGCGCGCCGCGTCGAGGCCATCCAGAACGACACCACCGGGGCCGTCGCGGCGATCGGGGAGATCTCGCACATCATCGCGAGCATCAACGACTACCAGCTGACGATCGCGAGCGCGGTGGAGGAGCAGACCGCCACCACCACCGAGATGTCCCGGTCGGTCGCCGAGGCGGCCACGGGGTCGGGGGAGATCGCGAGCAACATCACCGGCGTGGCCACGGCCACGGCGTCCAGCACGCGGGTCCTCGGGTCGATGGGGACCTCGATCGACGACCTCGCGCGGATCGCGACGGACCTGCGGGGGCGGGTGTCGGGGTTCACCTACTGAGCGGTCGCGGGCCGGCCGGGGCGCTGCCGTCCCGGCCGGCCGGCGGAGCATGATGGGCCCATGGTCCAGGTCGGTCGCGTCTACGAGCAGCCCGACGGCGCCACGCGCCGGGTGCTGGTGGACCGGCTCTGGCCCCGTGGTGTCCGGAAGGACGACCCCCGCGTGGACGCGTGGCTGCCGCAGGTCGCGCCGAGCACGGAGCTGCGCCGGTGGTACGGCCACCGCGCGGAGGCGTTCGAGGAGTTCGCGGACCGGTACGCCGCCGAGCTGGCGGGCGGGCCGGGCGCGGAGGCGTTCGCGCAGCTGGCGGACCTGGTGGCCGGCGGCCCCACGACGCTGGTGACCGCGACGCGCGAGGTGGACCTGAGCCACCTCACGGTGCTGCGCCGGCTGCTCGACGCCCGGTAGCAGTCAGACCGCCGCGGCCACCGCGGCGAGGTCGGGCACCGGCCACCCGGCGTGCTCGGCGGCGCCGTCGAGGGCGTTGGAGGCGACCGGGGCGCGCAAGAGGCGAGCCCCGGATGCGGCCGGCTCGGCAGACAGCACGGTGCGCGGCGCCCTCCAGTAGCCAGGGATGGTCATGGAGCCCCGCAGGGGCGGGGCAGCGGACTCGCTGGTGCCGGCTCACGAGCTCGGCGGTAGACCTACTCACGCGGAGGAGTGCAGGGCAAGTGGGTGCCGGCGGGCCTCGTCGCTGGTGTGGACGTGCCCGCTCCCCTCACCCGGGGACGAGCCCCGGGCGCACGCACATCGACTCGATCACTCCGAGATTCGAACGAGACGCGGAGCAGTCCAGGACCTTTGCCTCTTGTGGCTACGTCCCACCACGAGGCGCGGCCCGGATGGGCGCCCGCCTTCGAGTTAGCCAGGGCCAGAACTCTCATGCACAACGCACGGGCCACGTAACGTGCCTCGTGTTGGGGGCCGTTTCCATTCGGCTGGAGTGCGCAACGATGCAACATCCATCTCGCAGGAAAATGGTCGCGGTCGCGATCCTCGCACTACTCATCACCGCGGGCGGCTCGGCCCATGCCGCACCTACGTCGGACCCGGTTGAGCAAACCGCTGAGCTCATTGAGGCGATCGCGCCGCGTTCGAGCCCACTCGAAGTCGGATCTGAGGCAGACGGGGCAATCCACTTCATCACGGAGACTGCCGTGACGACGATTCCGCTTTCGCCGGAGCTGCCCGTCACCATCGAAGATGCTGACGGACTGGTCGCTCCGTTCGGGATCGATCTGCCCGCCGAGGTCAACGTCACGTCCGCGCAGACTGCCACCGACGGCACGGTCGTCTTCCCGGCGGTCGGCAGGGGGGTCGACGTGGCTGTGCAGACCACGACTGCGGGCGACGTTCGGCTTCAGACCGTTATCGCCGATCCCGAGGCGCCGCACACCTTCACCTACGATTTCAGCGACGGCATCGCACCAAAGCTCAGGGATGACGGCAGCGCCCTCCTCGTCAGTGACGACGACGGGGAAGTAGTCATGTCCCGTGGCGAGGTCGCTCCCCCGTGGGCCGTCGATGCAGCCGGACGAGACGTCGACACGAGCTACACGGTCGAGGGCTCGAAGCTGATCCAGATGGTCCGTCCCGGCCCAGGCGCGACCTACCCGATCGTGGCCGACCCGACGGTCACCGTCGGCACGGGCATCTACGTCTACTTTTCTCAGCAAGAGACCAAGTCGATCGCGGCGAGCCCCATCACGGACAGAGCCCACTACGTCGGCATTCTCTGCGGCGCGATTCCTAACGGCCCGGCAGCCGCGGCGTGCATGGCAATCACCGGTGACACCATCAAGAGCATCGCCAACACGTTCAAGTCGGCAGCGAAGAACAAGCAGCGGGTCGAGCTGAAGTTCCTCGTCGTCCCGATGCCGCCACACGCAACGCCCATGCTCACGCTCGTGGGCTGGAAGCCAGTCGCATGATCCGCGACCAGGGGCTGGCATGAGCAGATCTGCTCTTGAGGCAGTGAGCTCTTCCCTGCTTCTGCTCGCCGGCATGGCCGCGACCGGCAACCTGCACACCGTCGAGGACTACGTGCTCGTCGTGGCGTTCGGTGTCGTGTACTGGTTGGCCCAGCGGTTCTTGTGGCGTCGCCGTCCGCGACGCGATCAGCGAACCGACAAGTCGTGACGTCCAGGAAGATCATTCCACCGTTCGGCGGGTGGTCGTCCTGACAGGCGAAGGCCTCCGGCGATGAAGTGGAGGGGCCCAGTCCTCCGCTTCACCGACCGGTGGCCTTCGCGTCCCAGGATGCGCTGCCCTGACTCGCGCGCCCACACCCCCCCTGACGTGCCGGCGGCGGCCAGGATGTTGCTGATCAGCCCGCAGACCGCGCCCGTGTGGACGCGTGGCCCGACCATGCTGGTGACGACCTGTGAGGTCGAGCCGAGCAACCTCACGGTGCTGCGCCGGCTGCTCGAGGGGCGGTGACGGCGGCGACCCTCTCCGCAGCCGCGAGACAATGGGCCCCATGCCCCTCGCCACCTCCGTGACGCCCGTGCTCGACCCGCCCGCCCTCCCGGAGGACCTCGACGTCCGGCTGGTCGTCTCCGACATGGACGGGTCGCTGCTGGACGAACGAGGCCGGGTGCCGGCGACGTTCTGGCCCGTCCTGGACGAGCTGGAGCGGCGCGGCATCGCGTTCTGCCCGGCGAGCGGCCGCCAGTACGCGAACCTCCGGGAGCTGTTCGGCGACCGGGGCCGGGACCTGGTGTACATCGCGGAGAACGGCGCCTACGTCGCGCAGGGCGGCGAGGCGCTGTCCACCGACCCGCTGCCCGCCGAGGAGGTGCCGGTCGTGGTCCAGCGGGTGCGGGACCTCGCGGCTGCCGGGCGGGACGTCGGCATGGTGCTGTGCGGGCAGCGGTCCGGGTACGTCGAGCGCGGCGACGGCCCGTTCGCCGAGCACGCCCGGCGGCACTACGCCTGGCTGGAGCAGGTCGACGACGTCACGGCCGTGGACGACGTGGTGCTGAAGATCGCCGTGTTCGACTTCGGGTCCATCGAGGACGTGGCAGCGCCGGCGTTCGCTGACCTCGCGGACCGGCTGCGCGTCGTGGTGTCCGGGCAGCACTGGCTCGACGTGATGAACCCGGCCGCCGACAAGGGGCACGCGCTGCGCCGGGTGCAGGAGCGCCTCGGGGTGACGGCCGCGCAGACGATGGCGTTCGGGGACTACCTCAACGACGCCGGGATGCTGGACGCCGCGCACTGGTCGTTCGCGATGGACAACGCGCACCCGGACGTCCGGGCGCGGGCGCGGTACGTCGCGCCGGCGAACGCCCGGGACGGCGTGGTCCGGACGATCGCAGCGGCGCTGGGGGTCGACGTCGGGCGGTGACGCCGCCCGGTCACCACCCGTGCAGGACCGGCGCCTCGCCCGGGTACCGCTCGAACACCGCGCGCTCCTCGGCCGAGAACGGCCGGGGCTCGTGCGCCTGCCGGTCGAGCTGCACCATCCGGGACCGGGCGCGCAGGTAGACCACCGGCTCGTCGCCGTCCGCGTCCAGCACCTCGTACCCGAAGTCCACCGAGGACCGGCCGATCCGCGGCACCCAGACGTCCACCGCGACCGGCGCGGGCCGGAACCCCAGCGGCGCGAGGTACTCGATCTCGTGCTTGACGACGACGAGCAGCGAGTCCGTCGGCCGCCCGGCGGGGTCCACGCCCATCGACGGGAACAGCGCGAACCGGGCGTCGTCGAGGAACCGCAGGTACGCGGCGTTGTTGACGTGGGCGAACAGGTCCACGTCGGACCAGCGGACCTGCATGGTCACGCGCCCGCGGTGCGCGGCGGGGTCGCCGCCGGCCGGGGTCGCGCTCAGGGTGAGGGGGTCGGTCACCGGCCCAGCGTAGGTCGCCGGGTCAGCCGTCCGCGGCGGCGCGCAGGGCGGCGACGTCGAGCTTCTGCATCGCCAGCATCGCCTGCATGGCGCGGCCGGACCGCCCGGGGTCGGGGTCCTGCAGCAGCTCCTCCAGCACCCGCGGCACGATCTGCCAGGACAGGCCGTACGGGTCCTTGAGCCAGCCGCACTGCGACGGCTCGCCGCCCCCGGCGATCAGGCCGTCCCACAGGTGGTCCACCTCGTCCTGCGTGTCCACCGAGACGTAGAAGGAGAACGCCTCGGTGAACCGGAACTGCGGCCCGGCGTTGAGGGCCTCGACGGGCAGGCCGTCCAGCTCGAACGTCACCCCCATCACCTGCCCGGGCTCGACGCCGGGGGCGCCGTCCGGGTAGCGCCGGGTCTCGAGGACGCGGGAGTTCGGGATCAGCGAGGTGTAGAGCGCGGCGGCCTGCTCGGCCTCGCGGTCGTACCAGAGGAAGGGGTGGACGCGGGTCTGCACGGGAGGCCTCCTCGACTCGGGTGCGGCCCAGTCTGCGCCAGCGGACCCCTGCCCGTCACCGCCCGGCCGGCGATCCGGACGGCGCGAACGCCCGCGCGGTCGCGGCCACCGGCGCCACGAGCAGGGCCGGCAGCAGGAACGCCACCTCGAGCCCGGGTCCGTCCGCGAGCAGCCCGACGGCGACCGCGCCGAGCACCGCGCCGGCGTAGTTGAACAGGTTGACCCGGGCCACGACCTCGTCGGTCCGCGCGGGGTCGAGGTCGCCCGCCGCCGAGAACGCGAGCGGGACCAGCGCCCCGACGCCGACACCGACGACCGCGAAGCCGAGGACCGCGGCGGCCGGGGCGGGCACGAGCGCGACGAGCACCAGACCGGCCGCGGCCGCGAGCGCCGTCACCGCCACGAGCGGCCCGCGCCCCGTCCGGGTCACGAGCCGGTCGCCCGCGAGCCGCGTCACGAGGATCGCCGCCTGGTACGCCGCGTACCCGAGGGGGGCGACCGCGGCCGACGCGAGCAGCACGTCGTGCAGGTACACGGTGCTCCAGGTGCTCACGGCCGAGTCGGCGACGAACGCGGCGAGCACGACGCTGCCGATCGTCCAGATGCCGCGGGTCGGCAGCGGGCGCCGCGGGGGCGCGGGCGGGACGAGCACGCCCGGCGCGACGCCCGGCACCGCGGTGCCCGGGGCCGCACCGCCCGCGGGCGCCGCCGGCACCGCGACGTCCGGGTCCGGCACTCCCGCCGCGAGCGGGAGGTCGCTCGGCACCAGCCGCGGCCGCCCGAGCAGCAGCGCGCCCGCGAGGACCACGGCCGCGACGACCAGCGCCCCGGCCGCCCCGGGCACCGCCGCCGCGCCGACCAGCGCCGACATCACCAGCGCCCCGGCCACCGCCGCCGCGGTGTAGCAGGCGAAGAACCCAGACATCACGGGGCGCCCGTACCGGCGCTGCACGAGCACACCCTGGATGCCGCCGGCCGCGTCGACCATGCCGAGCCCCAGGCCGTACAGCCCGAACCCCGCGACGAACGGCACCATCGGCGCCGACGCGGCGACGAGCGGCAGCGCGACCGCCTGCACGCCGAGGCCGGCGAGCAGCGCCGCCCGGCTGCCGCGCCGGGTCGCCAGGCGCTCGGCCACGACCGACCCGGCGGCGGCCGCCACACAGACCAGGAGGACGACGAGCGACACCGCGGTGTCGTCGATGCCCTGCCGCTGCTTGAACGCGGGCAGCGCCGTCACCACCGTCGCGTAGCCGAAGCCCTGCGCCGCGTACGCCGCTCCGACCGCGACCCGCGCCCGGACGTCCACCGCCCTCGCACCGCCCATCGCCCGCACCTCTCGCCCGCCGTGCGGCGGCGCGGGTGCGCCGCCGGTGGTGCCGCCGTGCCGATCGAACCCCGTCAGCCCCCGAGCTCCGGGTGGCGCGCCCGCACGATCCCGAACGCCTCGTGCGCGACCTCGATCGTCCGCGCGACGTCCGCCGACGTCAGCGCCGCGTTGATGAAGTGGTTGTGGTGCGACGTCAGGTAGACGCCGCGCTGCACGCACTCGGCGACCCACTCCTGGTGCAGCATCAGCGAGTCGTCGTCGGCGAGCCGCAGGTAGAACAGCGCCGGCGCGCCGGAGGTCACCAGGTGCAGCCCGTGGTCCGCGGCGGCGGCGACGAGGCCGGTGGTCAGCTCCGTGCCGAGCCGGTCGAACAGCGCCGGGGCGTCGAGCGCACGGAGCTTGGTGAGCGTCGCGATGCCCGCGGCGAACGGGACCGCGCTCAGCCAGTAGGAGCCGGTGTACGTGAGGCTGCTGACGACGTCCTTGAGCGCGTCGGAGCCGCACAGGGCCGAGACGTTGTAGCCGTTGGCCAGCGCCTTGCAGAAGCAGATGAGGTCGGCCTTGAACCCGAAGTGGTGGTCCGACCCCGCGAGGTCCAGCCGGAAGCCGGCGCGCACGTCGTCGACGATCAGCACCACCCCGTGCGCGTCGCACAGCCGCCGGACCTCCTGCCAGAACCCCGGGCTCGGCAGCCGGTTGTCCGCGAAGTTGCCGTGCAGGTACGGCTGGGCGATCAGGCCGGCGACCTCGCCGCGGTGCTCGGCGAGCAGCCGCTCCAGGGCGGGCAGGTCGTCCCACGGCGCGACCAGGTTGTGCGCGACGTCCTCCTCGAGCACCCCCGGGTAGTCGAGCTTCTGCGTCCACGGCGCGACCCCGTGGTAGTAGCCCTCGAAGAACACGATCTTCTTGCGCCGGGTCGCGGCCCGGGCGGTCATGACGGCCAGCGTCGTGACGTCCCCGCCGTTCTTGGCGAAGAACGCCCAGTCCGCGCTGGCCACCGTGTCGACCAGCAGCTCCGCGAAGTCGACCATGATCGACGACGGGATCGTGACGACGTCCTCGAGCCGCTGCTGGGCGGCCGCCGCGGCCTGCACGTCCGGGTCGCCGTAGCCGAGCACGTTCGGCCCGTAGCCGCACATGTAGTCGAGGTACTCGTTGCCGTCGAGGTCCCAGAACCGGGTGCCCTCGGCGCGCTGCGAGAACAGCGGGTACGCCGACACCGGCACGGCGCAGCCCTCGGCCGGACCCTGGTGGCCGTAGACGCCCGAGGGCACGACCTGCAGGGCCCGCTCGAACGCCGCCCGGCTCTTCGCGTAGGTGTACGGCACGGTGGGGGTGGTGGTGGTCATCGCGGGCTCACTCTCCGAGGTACTGGCCGACGCGGTCGAGGATGCGGTTCACGTTGTCGACCATGGCGATGTGGCCGCGCATCGCCATCCGGCCGTCGCCGAGGCAGGCCAGCGCGCTGACCTTCCCCGCGAGCAGCGCGCCGGCGGTGTCGAGGTCGGCGAAGGTCAGCGCGGCCCGGGGGCTCGGCGACGGCTCGGGCAGGAACGTCATCCGGTGGTCCCGGACCCGCAGGGTGTACGCGAGCGAGCCGGTGACCTCCAGCGCGACGTCGCCGTCCGCGGTGTGCGCGGCGCTGAACCGGCCGGAGCGGTCCTCGTTGGCGAGCTGGGCCGCCGCGGCGACCGCGACGTGCAGGGTGAGCGCCGTGCTCGTGGCGCGGAACGCGGGGTCGGCGAGGTCCTCCGCCGACGGCCGGAGGTACCGGGTCAGCAGCTCCGTGAGGGGCGCGAACACCCGCATGAGGAAGCCCACGCGGTGCAGCCCGGTCACCGGCACGGGCGGCGCGGCGCCGTCGATCATCCGGTTGAACGCCTCGGGGCTCGTGAACGGCAGGAGCACGGTCCCGATCGTCCGGTCGGGCACCAGGCGGACGGCACCGTCCCGGAAGGCGAGGACGGCGCGCGGGCCGCCCCGGACGGCGAACGCGATCGAGACGGGGCGCGGGTCCACGTCCAGCAGCGCGCGGGCCTCGGGCACCCGCCGCACGAGCTCGGGCACGGCACCCAGCACGGCGTGCAGGTTCACGAACGCCGCGGCGCGCGGGTCGGTGTCGGTCAGCACGGGGGCTCCTCGGGGGTCGGGGCGGGGACGGCGGCGGGGACGGCGGCGGCGGGTGCGGCGGCGGCGGGTGCGGGCTCGGCCAGCGCGGCGAGCGCGCGGGCGGCGAACCGGGCCGTGCGGCGGGCGGCGTCCGTGTCCCGGTCCGCCAGCCAGGCAGTCGTCAGGCCGTCGGTGACCATGACGAGGGCGCGGGCGGCGTCGTCCAGCGGGACGGTCCACCGGCTGCCGGTCGCCAGGGCCGCGGCGGTCAGGCTGGCGGCGGCCGAGGCCCGGTACACGTCGTACTGCGCGACGATCGACGCCCGCTGCCCGGGCGTGCGCATCGCGTACAGGGCGAGCTCCAGCAGCGCCTGCTCGCGCTGCGGGTCGGCCTCGAGCAGGTCGACGTACCGCTCCAGCCCGTCACGGATCACGTCCTCGAGCGCTCGTTCCGCCGGACCGGCGGGATCCTCCGGCAGCGGGAGCAGCCCCACCTCCGCGGCCAGCCGCTCCTGCACGGTGACCTCGGCGACCACGGCCTCGAGCAGGTGCTCCCGGGACGGGAAGGCGTAGTGCAGGCTCGCGAGCGACATCCCCGCCTCCGCGACGACGGCACGGGTCGTCGCGCCGGCGACCCCGTCCCGCGCGATCACGCGCACGGCGGCGTCCACGAGCGCGCGCCGCCGGTCGGCGACCGCCATCCGCGGCACGTCAGCCGCCCGCCAGGCGGCCGGCCACCCGCAGCGTGAGCCGGCGGGGCGCCGCCTGGGCGACCGCGGCGGTCAGGGCGTTCCGGCGGCCGGCGACCACGGACGGCGGCGGGTCGCGGCGGTCGAGGGCCGCGAACGCCACGTCGACGATCTCCGGCACGGTCAGCACCTGCCCGATCCGGAACCGGTCGGAGCCGGCGACGTCGAAGAACTCCGTCTCGGCCGGTCCCGGCGCCAGCGCGAGCACCCGCAGCCGGGTGCCGCGGTGCTCCTGCCACAGCGCCTCGGTGAGCGACCGCACGTAGGCCTTGCTCGCCGCGTACACCGCGAACGACGGCCCGGGCTGGTAGGCCGCCGTGCTCGCGACGTTGACCAGGACGCCCGCGCGGGACGCCGCCAGGTCGGGCAGCAGCAGCCGGGACAGCAGGGTGAGTGCGACGACGTTCACCTGCAGCTCCTCGGCCACGCGGGCCGGGTCCTCCTCCGCGAACGGGCCGTACGTGCCGAACCCGGCGCTGTTCACCAGCGCGTCCGCGTACAGGCCCCGGGACCGCAGCCCGTCGAGCACGGCCTGCGGGCCGGCGGGGTCGGCGAGGTCGACCGGCAGGACGGTGGCCGTCACGCCGTGCTCCGCCTCGAGGTCGGCCGCGAGCGCGCGCAGCCGGTCCTCCCGGCGGGCGACCAGGACGAGGTCGTGGCCGCGGGCCGCGAACCGGCGGGCGAACTCCGTGCCGATGCCGGAGGACGCGCCGGTGACGACGGCGAGCGGGCGGTGGTGGGTGGTGATGGCGGGCTCCCCGGGTGCGGCGCGGGCGACTGGGTCGATCGACCCAGATCGGACTATGGCACCCGCCCGGCGGCCACCGGAAGGGGCCGGGACCAGCCGTAACGCACTGGTAACGCGGGGCGCCCGCGGGTGTCAGCGGGACGTGAGCGCCGTGTGAGCGGGCGCCCGGAGGATCGGTCCCGTCATCACAGGAGGGACCACCATGACCACATCCACCGGCGGCAGCCCCTGGGCCGTCGAGGCCCACGGCCTCGTCAAGACCTTCGGCGACAACCGCGCGGTCGACGGCATCGACCTGCGGATCCGCACCGGCGCCGTGTACGGCTTCCTCGGCCCGAACGGCGCCGGCAAGACCACCACCATCCGGATGCTCGCCACGCTGCTGCGCCCCGACGCCGGCACGGCCACCGTGTTCGGCCGGGACGTCGCCCGCGAGTCGCAGGCCGTCCGGTCGCTGATCGGCGTCACCGGCCAGTACGCGTCCGTCGACGAGAGCCTGTCCGCCACCGAGAACCTCGTGCTGTTCGCGCGGCTGCTCGGCCTGTCCCGGGGCGACGCCCGCCGCACGTCCGCGGCCCTGCTCGAGGAGTTCGGGCTGGCGGAGGCCGCGGCGCGACCGCTGAAGAACTTCTCCGGCGGCATGCGCCGGCGCCTCGACCTGGCCGCGTCGCTCATCGCGCAGCCCCCGCTGATCTTCCTGGACGAGCCGACCACCGGCCTGGACCCGCGCACCCGCCTGCAGATGTGGGACACCGTGCGCCGCCTGGTCGCCGGCGGGTCCACGGTGCTGCTCACCACGCAGTACCTGGACGAGGCCGACCAGCTCGCCGACCGGATCGCCGTCATCGACCGCGGGCAGCTCGTGGCCGAGGGCACCGGCGCGGAGCTCAAGGCGTCCGTCGGCACGTCCCGGCTGCAGATCGGGCTGGCCGAGCCGGCCGACGAGCCCGAGGCGCTGCGGATCGCCCGCGCCGTCCTGGGCGTCGAGCCCACCCGCGCCCCCGACGGCCGGCTGTCCGCGCCCGTCCCGACCGCCGACTCGGCCGGCGACCTGCTGGTCGCCCTGCGCACGGCCGGCATCCCCCTGCACGACATCGCCGTGCAGGAGCCCACGCTCGACGAGGTGTTCCTCACGCTGACCGGCCACGCCTCCGCGGCGGCCGCCCCGGCCGAGGACGACGCCCAGGACCGCGACCTCGAGGAGGCCCGCGCATGACCACGCTCACCCCCGCACGGCCGGCCGCCCCGGCGGTCGACCCCCAGTCCCTGGCCCGCGCGGCCAGCAACCGGGTGACGCCCGGCGCCGCCGTCCGGCAGTCGTTCACGATGGGCTGGCGCGGCCTGCTGAAGGTCCGGCGCACGCCGGAGCAGCTGTTCGACGTGACCGTCCAGCCGATCCTGTTCACCCTGATGTTCACGTACATCTTCGGCGGCGCCATCGCCGGGGACGTGCAGTCCTACCTGCCGTTCTTCATCCCCGGCATCCTCGTGCAGACCGTCATCACCACGTCCGTGGTCACCGGCGTGCAGCTCCGCGAGGACATGGACAAGGGCGTGTTCGACCGGTTCCGGTCGCTGCCCATCGCCCGGATCGCCCCGCTCGCCGGCGCCCTGCTGGCGGACACGATCCGGTACCTCATCGCCACGACGCTGACGATGGTCATGGGCCTGATCATGGGCTGGCGGCCGGACGGCGGGACCGTCGGGGTCGTCGCCGCGGGGCTGCTGGTCGTGGTCAGCGCGTGGGCGCTGTCCTGGATCTTCGCCTTCTTCGGCGTGATCGCCCGCTCCGCGTCGTCGGTGCAGGGCATCTCGATGATCGTGCTGTTCCCGCTGACGTTCGCGTCGAACGCGTTCGTCCCCGCGGACACGCTGCCCGGGTGGCTGAAGGCGTTCGTGGACGTCAACCCGGTGTCGCACCTGGTGACGGCCGCGCGGGACCTCACGCTCGGCAACGGGATCACCGCGGACGCCGGGTGGGCGCTGCTCGGTGCGGCGATCGTGGTCGCGGTGTTCGCGCCGCTCACGGTGCGGGCGTACATGCGGCGGGCCTGAGCGCCGCCGCGCGGCCGCGGGGGCGGGGAGGGCCGGGTCAGGCCGTCCCCGCCCCCGCGGCGTGCAGCAGCTCGACGGCGCGCACCACGTCGTCGCCGTGCGGGAGGGCCGCAGCCGCCGTGCGGGCGCGCTCGACCACCGCCTCGCCGTACCGCTCGGCCGCGAGCGCCAGGTGCGGCGCCAGCACGCCGCACGGGAAGTCCTGCCGGGCGCCGATCCGCTCCGCGAGCGCCAGCAGCTCCAGCCCGCCCGGGTCCTCGGGCGCCACCGCGACCCGCCACGTGCCGACGCCGGTGAGCAGCGTGCCGAGGACAGGACGGTCGGTGAAGCCCGCCCGGCCGGTGAGGTCGGCCTCCGGGATCGCCCGCACGGCCTCGGCCAGCGCCGGCTCGTCCGCGCGGCCCTCCAGCACGTGCGCCGCCAGGCACGCCCCGGTCGCGACCAGCAGCCACGGCCCGGAGCCGTCCCGGCCGGCCGCGCGCGCGAGCAGGGCCCGGTACCGGGCCAGCGCGCGCGGGACCTCGCGCCGGCCGCGCTCGACCTCGGCGAACCCCAGGCCGGACATGATCTCGGCGTCGCGGACGTCGGTGGTCGCCCGGGCCACCAGCCCGAACACCCGCTCCGCCTCGTCCCACTCGCCCAGGCTGAGCAGGGTCACGCCGTAGACCTGCTCCAGGCTGTCCTCGAACGCCTGCAGCATGAGGTCGCGGTGCGTGATCTGCGGGGCGGCCAGCGCGGTGCGCGCGGCGGCCAGCCAGTCCAGGGCCTCCTGGGGGCGCAGGGTCTGGCTGTACGCGCCCGCCAGGGACACCGCGGACATCACGGCGGTCCACGGGTCGTCGGTGTCCACCGCCAGGTGGTACGCCTCCCGGGCGTGGGCGATCGACGCCGGGACGTCCGAGTCGTTCTCCGCCAGCGACCACGACGCGAGCAGCGCCAGCCGCCGGGTCGGCAGGTCGGTGGACTCCCGGGCGCCCGCGAGGATCCGGGCCAGCGCGGCGGGCTCCCCGATCCGGTCGACGACCTCGGCCAGCACCCGCGTGACCGGCCGCAGCCCGCCCGCCGCGGCGGCCCGGCGCACCGCGAGCCGCGCGCGGGCACCGGCCCGCAGGTCGCCGGACATGAGCTGGGTGCCCGCCAGCATCGCCAGCGCCAGGACCGCGGGCTCGACGTCGCCGTCCGGCACCCAGCCGGCGCTCGCCGCGAGCACGCCGCGCTGCACGTCCGCCAGCTCGGCGTGCGCCCCCTGGAGCATCCAGCGCAGGCCGACGACCGCGAACAGCGCGAGGACCGCGTCCGGCCGGCGCGTGCCGACCGCCAGCTCCCGGCGCAGCAGCGCGACGAGGTTGTCGTGCTCGACCTCCCCGACCGGGTCCAGCAGCACGCGCTCCGGGCTGCCCGCCCGCCGGACGACCCCCGACGCCACGTCCCGCGCCCAGTCCAGGACGGCCTCGCGCAACCGGTCCTCCTCGCCCGCCGCGAGGACCTCGCGCTGCCCGAACTCGCGGACGGTCTCCAGCATCCGGTAGCGGACCTCGCCGGTCCGCGGCTCCTCCTCGACGCGCACCAGCGACTGCGCGACCAGCGCGTCCAGGTCGTCCAGCACCTCGACCTCGGACGCCTCCCCCGCCAGGACCGCGAGCGCCGCGGACAGGCCGAACCCGTCCGGCAGCACCGCGGCCCGGCGGCACAGGGCGCGCTGCCGCTCGGTCAGCAGGTCCCAGGACCACGCGATGACCGCCCGCAGCGTGCGGTGGCGCTCCGGGGCGCCCGCCGCCCCGGACACCAGCAGGGCGAACCGGTCGGAGAGCCGGCGCTCGACCTCGACGACGGTCAGCGAGCGGGTGCGGGCCGCGGCGAGCTCGATGGCCAGCGGCAGCCCGTCCAGCCGCCGGCACAGCCGCTCGACCACGTCCTCCGGCAGCACGACGCCCGGGCGCACGGCCGTGGCCCGCTCGGTGAACAGCCGGACCGCCGCACCCGGGCCGCCGTCGGCGTCCAGCGCGGGCAGCGGCTCCAGGGGGTGCACGCGCTCGCCCTGGACGCCGAGCGGCGCGCGGCTGGTCGTGAGCACCTGCACCGACGGCAGCGAGCCGACCACCTCGGCGACCCACTCCCCGACGCCCGCGAGCACGTGCTCGCAGTTGTCCAGCACCAGCAGGGCCGGCTGCTCGCCCAGCCGGTCCAGCACCCGCTCCGGCAGGCTGCGCACCCGGGCGTCGGCCACGCCCCGGCGGGCCACCGGCTCGGGGACCCCGAGGGCGACCGCGAGCGCGGGCAGCACGTCCGGGTCGTCGCGGACGCCCGCGAGCTCGGCCACGTACACCGTCGGGTACCGCTCGGCCGCCCGGCGCGCGACCTCCTGGACCAGCCGGGTCTTGCCCAGGCCGCCGGTGCCGAGCACCGTGACCACCGGCGCCGTCCCGAGGGCCGCCTCGACCGCGCGCACGTCCGCGTCCCGGCCGATGAGGGCGTTCGGGGCGACGCGCAGGCCGTGCACCCGGCCGCGGGCGGGGGTGGGCGCGGGGGTCGAGGCCGCCGTGCCCTGCAGCAGCTCGACGTGGAACGCCGCCACCTCCGGCGACGGGTCGGTGCCCAGCGCGTCGCGCAGCCGCTCGCGGTACCCGGCGAACGCGGCCACCGCCTCCGTCGTCCGCCCCGCGGCGTGCAGCGCGCGCATCCGCAGCAGGTGGGCGCCGTCGTCCAGCGGCGCCAGCGCGAGCAGGTCCTCGGCCGCGGGCACCGCCGCCGGGTCGCCGAGGTCGAGCAGCGCGGCGGCGTGCAGCCGGAGCAGGTCGCGGCGCACCCCGTCCGCCCGGCCCCGGACCGCGGCCACGAGGTCCGGCGCGGTCGCCCCGGTGCCGGGCTCGCCGTCCCACAGGTCCAGCGCCGCCCGTGCCGTGCGCGCGGCGGACGCCGCGTCCCCGGCGGCGAGGGCGTCCCGGGCGGCGGCCGCGGCGTCGGCGGCGCGCGCGAGGTCGACCGCCGCGCGGCCCACGCCGAGCACGTAGCCGGAAGCCGTCGACCGCACGAGCCCCGCGTGGTGCGCGCCCCGCAGCCGGGACACCAGGGTCTGCAGCGCCGCGCGGCCCGACGCCGGCGCGCCGTCCGGCCACGTCTCGTCCACCGCCCGCGCCGCGCTGAGGCCGCGCGGCTCGAGCGCGAGGGCCAGCAGCAGGTTCGCGCCCAGGCCGGTCACGGGGAGCAGCGCGTCGCCGCCCGGGGCGGCTGCGCGGACCTGCCCGAGGACGGTCAGCCGCAGCGGCTCGGACGCGGGACCAGGCACCGCGGCAGTCTAGGACCGCGCCGGGCGCGGGCGGGTGGGGCGCGTGGGCGGGGGCGGGGCGGCGTGTGGGCGCGTCAGCGGCCGGCGCAGGCCACGCACGTGCGCGCGGTGGGCAGCGCCCGCAGTCGCTCGGCCGGGATCGCGCGGTGGCACCGGGTGCACGTGCCGTACGTCCCGCGGGCCAGCCGGTCCAGCGCCGCGTCGACGTCCTGCACCCGCTCGCGCATGTCGTGCGTCAGCGCGTCGAGCATCCGGCGCTCGTACGCGATGGTCGAGCCCTCGGGGTCGTGCTCGTCGTCGGTGACGGACTCGCGGGCCGCCTGGACGACGGCCTCCCGCTCGGCGCCCGTGCCGGCGAGCCGCTCGAGGGCCTCGCGCCGGCGCTCGTGCAGCACCGCCGCGACCTCCTCCGCCTCGAAGCCGCTCGTCATCCCATCAGTATCCGCCCGCCCGCCCGCGCCGCACCCGCCGAGACTGCAGCAGGTGCGGGTTCCGACCGCCCGAACCCCGCAGCTGCTGCAGTCTCACCGGGAGCGCGGGTCGAGGACCCGGGACTTGGCGCGCGCGTACTCCTGCGGGGTCAGCGCGCCCGCGGCGTGCAGGGCGTGCAGGCGCTCCAGCTCGTCGACGACCGACTCGCCCGGGCCCGTGTCCGGCCCGGGGGCGGACGCGCGCTCCCCCGCCGGGCGGCCGTCGGGGGCGTCGTCGTCCGGCAGCGGCAGCGCCAGCCGCACCGCGGCCTCCCGGGCCCGGCGCCCGGCGGCGGTCGGCGGGAGCGCCGGCACGACCACGCGCAGCCGCTCCGGGTCGTCGGGCCGGAGCGGGTCGTAGTACGCCCGCGGGGTCTGCTTGAACGCCTCGCGCGGCACCTCGGTCCGCACGGCGTGCCGGACGCCGGCCGCGTCCGCGAAGTGCACGGTCGCCCGGCACCGCGTGCCGCCGACGTCCTCGTAGTCCCGCACGCGCGCCCAGGTCCCGGTCAGGCCCGCCACGCGCGCCGTCAGCCCGGACCGCCGCGCGCTGCGCAGCCCGCCCACGACCGCCCACAGCAGCCCGGCGACCAGCAGGACCGTCACGACCAGCACCCGCCACCGGACCGCCTCCGGGGTGTTCAGCCCGTCGGCGACGGCCCCCGTCCAGCCGCTGCGCAGCGCGCCCGCGCCGAGCGCGACCACGAGGCCCGGCGTGGCGCCGCGGGCGAGGTTGTACAGCGCGGCCCCGGTCCCGGCCAGGACCATCCCGCCCAGGGGGTAGCCGGCGCCCGCGAAGTCGTCCGTCGCGCACGTCCCCGCCGCGCACTCCCAGCGGACCAGCGTCGCGTCGTGGGCGCCGAGCCGCAGCAGCCACCACGCGAGCGCCCCGAGGCCGGCGACGAGCAGCAGGTGGACGAGGGTGCGCCGGCGCGTCCCGGGCAGGGTCGGCGGATCGGTCACGGGAGTGCTCACGGGCGTCCATCCTGCCCGCACACCGCCGCGGCCGCCTCGTCATCGGGCGGACACATCGCCGGTCTAGCCTGCGGACATGCCCGCGATCGCCGCCCACGCCCGCACCGTCCCGGCCTCCGGGATCCGCCGGATCACCGAGCTCGCGTGGTCGCTGCCGGGGACCGTCGTGCTGAGCGTGGGCGAGCCCGACCTGCCCACGGCGCCGCACGTGCTCGCCGCCGCGCAGGACGCCCTGGCCCGCGACGACACCCGGTACACCCCGAACGGCGGCATCGCCCCGCTGCGGGACGCGGTCGCCGCGTGGCTGGACCCGGAGCACGCGCTGCCCGTGCGCCGGGACAACGTGTGGGTGACGGCGGGCGGGGCGCAGGCCCTGCACCTGGCGCTGAGCCTGACGGTCGGCGCGGGCGACGGCGTCCTGGTGCCGGACCCGGGGTACCCGCCGTTCACGATGGCGACGCAGCTGCTCCAGGCCGAGGCCCAGCCGTACGTGCTGCGGCCGGAGGACGGCTTCCTGCCGGACCCGGCGGCGGTCGAGGCGGCGATCACCGACCGGACGCGGGTGCTGCTGCTCAACTCGCCGTCGAACCCCCTCGGCACGAGCCTGCCGGCGGACCTGGTCGCGGAGCTGGTGGACCTGGCCCGGCGGCACGACCTGTGGGTGCTGTCCGACGAGTGCTACGCCGCGTTCACCTACGACGCGCCGCACGTCCCCGCCGCGCGGTTCGACGCCGACGGCCGGGTGCTGACCCTGCACACCTTCTCGAAGACGCACGCGATGACGGGCTTCCGGGTCGGGCTGCTCGTGGTGCCGGACGTGCTCGCGCCGCTGATGCCGACGGTGCAGGAGGCGATCGTGTCCTGCGTGAACAGCCCGGCGCAGCACGCGGCCCTCGCGGCGCTGACCGGACCGCAGGACGCGGTCGACCACGCCCGCCGGACGTACCGCGCGCACCGGGACCTGGCCACCGCGGTCCTCGACGAGCGCGGCATCCCGTGGCTGCCCGCGGCGGGCGGCATCTACCTGTGGGCGGACGTGTCGCACGCGTCCGGCGGGGACGTCGCGGCGTGGGCCGAGGACCTCGTGCGGTCGCAGGGCGTCGCCGTCGCGCCGGGCTCGGCGTTCGGGCCGGCGGGCGAGGGCTGGGTCCGCATCTCGCTCACGGCGAGCGCCGCCGACCTGTGCGCGGGGCTGACCCGGCTCCCGGCGCGGACCGCCGCTCCCGCGCCCGCCCGCTGACCCGCTCAGGCCCCGAGCGCCGCCTCGAACGCCGCCAGCACCCCCGGCGAGAACAGCACGAACCGCGCGAGGTCCACCGCACCCGGGTGCGCGGCGTCCCAGTCGCGCACCGCCCGCACCGCGACGTCCGCGACCGTGCCCGCCGGCCAGCCGTAGACGCCCGCGCTCACCGCGGGGAACGCGACCGTCCGCGCCCCGACCTCCGCCGCCACGTCGAGCGACCGCGCGAAGCACGACCGCAGCAGCGCCGGGTCCGTCTGCCCGGCCCGCGCGTCCGGCCCCACGGTGTGGATCACCCACCGCGCCGCCAGCCGCCCCGCGCCGGTCGCCACGGCGTCCCCGGTGGGCAGCCCGTCCGGCAGCACCGTGCGGCGCAGCTCCCGGCACGCGGCCAGCAGCCCGGGCCCGGCCGCGGCGTGGATGGCGCCGTCCACGCCCCCGCCGCCCAGCAGCGTGGAGTTCGCGGCGTTCACGACGGCGTCCACGTCCTGCCCGGTGATGTCGCCGGCCACGGCCTCGATGCGCATGCCCCCATCGTCGCGCGGGTGCGACCGGTTCGTCCTACCGTGAGCAGGGACGGCCCAGGACGAGCCCCCGGGAGGACCCGAGATGACCGAACCCGTGCACGACGGCCGCACGGACGTGCCCGAGCTCGAGTACGACGAGACGGTCCCGCCCCGCCCGGAGGAGGAGGTCGCCGACGTCGCGCGCGCCGTCCCGGACCGGTCCGGGCACGGGGACCCCGGGACCGAGGCCGGGGTCGACGCCGGCGAGGCGCGGCTCCAGCCCTGACCGCGACCCGTGGGGCATGCTGACCCGGTGCAGATCCGGCGGGCCCACGAGGACGACTGGCCGAGCGTGCGCGAGGTCCGGCTGCGCGCCCTCCGGGAGGACCCGGCGGCGTTCGGCTCGTCGCTGGCGCGCGAGGAGATGTTCACGGAGTCGCACTGGCGGATGCGCGTGCGCGGCGCCGCGACCTGGCTGGCCGTCGACGACGACGGCGTGCCGCGCGGCCTCGTCGGCATGATCCAGGAGCCGGGCTCCCCCACGTCGGACCGGCACGTCGTGCAGCTCTGGGTCGCACCGGAGGTCCGCCGCCGCGGGATCGGGTGGGCGCTGCTCGACGCCGTGCGGGCGGCGGCCCGCGCCGAGGGGGCGTCGACGGTGTCGCTGTGGGTCGCGGACGGCAACCACGCGGCGGGCGACCTGTACGTGCGGGCGGGGTTCGAGCGGACGAACGAGCGGCACGCCGCGACGCCGTCCCGGGTGGAGGAGCGGCTGGTCCTGCGCCTGGGGTGACCGGCCGGGCGCGCGGCCCCGCGCTCAGTCCCCCGGCGCCGACTCCAGCAGCAGCGTCACCGGCCCGTCGTTCACCAGCTCGACGGCCATGTCCGCCCCGAAGACCCCGGTCGCGACGGTGAGCCCGCGCGCCCGCAGGTCCGCGACCACCGCGTCGACCAGCGGCTCTGCGACCAGTCCCGGCGCGGCGGCGTTCCACGTGGGGCGGCGGCCCTTGCGGGCGTCGCCGTAGAGCGTGAACTGGCTGACCACCAGCACGGGCGCCCCGACCTCGACCGCGGACCGCTCGTCGCGCAGGATGCGCAGCTCGGCGATCTTCCGGGCGATGTGCTCGACCTGCGCCGGCCCGTCGCCCGGCGTGACGCCGACCAGCACGACCAGGCCGGGGCCGTCGAACGACCCGACGACCTCGCCGTCGACGGTCACGGACGCGCGCGTGGCCCGCTGGACGACCGCCCTCACGCGGCGGGCCCGAACGTCGGCACCACCGCGCCGACGGGCTCGCCGTGCCCGAGCACCGGCACGTCACCGAGCGCGGCCACGAGCGACGCCTCGACCCCCGCGACCCGCAGCGCCGCCGCGAGCACGGCCGGGCGTGGGCGCGGGCCGCCGTCGGCGACCTTGAACGCGAGCGCGGACCCGTCGGGCAGCCCCGCGGCGTAGACGCCGTCGGCACCGTCCTTCGCGACCAGCCCCGGCACGGCGCGCATCGCGCGGGTGACGTCCCGCCGCTCCCCGCCGACCAGCCCGGGGTGCGCGGACATCGCCGTCGCGACCCGCGCGGGCGGCGTGCCGGGCTCGCGCTCCGGGGCCGTGGCGATCCGCGCGAACGCCCGGGCGAGGCCGATCAGCGTCGTCGAGAACAGCGCGGCGCCGCAGCCGTCGACGGTGGTGTGCCAGGCCTGGGCGCCGGTGAGCTCCTCGATCGCGGCGCGGCAGGCGACCTGGACGGGGTGCTCCGGCTCGCGGTAGCCCGCGGGCTCCCAGCCGGGTTCGCCGGCGTGGGTCAGGCAGGTCGCGAGCATCGCGGCGTGCTTCCCGGAGCAGTTCTGCGCGACCGGCTCGGGGCCGTGACCGTCCTGCCGCCAGGCGAACGCGGCGTCCGGGTCCAGCGGCATGTCGGGGGTGTTGTCGAGGTCGGACTCGTCCAGCCCGAACGCGAGCAGCGTCTCGCGGACCACCCGCAGGTGCTCCGGGGTGCCGTCGTGGCTGGCGCAGGCGAGCGCGAGGTGCACGCCGTCCAGGTCGAGCCCGGCGCGCAGCATCCCCACCGCCTGCAGCGGCTTGAGCGAGGACCGCGCGAGCACGGTGACCTCCGGGTCGCCGAGCGCGAGCCGCACGTCGCCGTCCGGCCCGAGCACGACGAGGTGCCCGGCGTGCACCGACTCGACGAGGTCGCCGCGGACCACGCGGGCCAGCGGCACCGCGGCCGAGCCGACGTCGCCGGCCCCCTCGGCGTGCCGCGCGACCACCGCGGCCGCGGCGTCGTGCAGCCGCTGAGCGATCTGCGGGCCGCCGGGACGCGGCACGGTCACCACCCGCCGCGGGAGGGACCGCCGCCCGAGCCGCCGGACCCGCGCCCGCCGCCGCGCCGCCCCGAGTACGGCGCGATCGCCGGGCGCACGTCCACCAGGTAGACGATCGCGGCGACCGCGCTGAGCAGCGCGAGGAACAGCGGGAGGAACGCGAAGCCGAGCGGCGGCGGCACGGCGAGGAACGCGACCACGGTCGCGAACGCCAGCACGATGGTCCAGACCTGCTTGGTCCGCTTGCCGGCCGTGGTGAACGCGGACGCCGGGCGCCGGAGCGCGTCGACGAGCGCCCAGACCGCCAGCACGAGGATGACGAGGCTGAAGGCGAGCAGCAGGAGGACCTGCACGGAGCCGAAGATCACGCCGGGAAGCCTACGGTGCCGCGCCGCCGGGCACGAGGCGTCACAGCTCCGGCAGCGCCTCGCGGGCCGCCCGCGGGTCCACCCCGCTCGCCTCCAGCAGGTCCACCACGAGGGACCGGAGCAGCAGCACGAGGCTCTGCGCCTGCCAGTCGTCCGGGCTCAGCACGAACGGGTCGAGGTCACCCGCCAGCCGCAGCAGCTCCTCGCGGGACCGCAGCGGCTCGGCCCCGGCACCGAGCGCGGCGGCGAGCGCGTCCGCGGCGAGCGCCACCCGGTCCACGGCGTCGGCGACCGCCCCGAGGTCGTGCGGCGGCTCGGCCTCGACGGTGGCGAGCCCGCGCCGGGCCAGCACCCGCGCGTTCCGGACGGCCCGGTCCACCCGCACCGCCGACTGCCCGATCCACGCGAGCTCCGTGCGGTGCCGGCGCGCGGCCGGGGACACCCGCGCGAGGTCGCTCGCGGACGCCGCGGCGTCGTGCCACTCGTCCAGCGCGGGCTGCGAGGCCCGGCCGCGGACGAGGGCGTCCTCGACGTCGGCCGCCGAGCGGGTGCGCATGCCGCGGGCGAGCAGGCGGAGCATCCCCGCGAGCTCCTCGACGGCGTCCCGGCCCTGCGCGCGCGGCCGGCGGCGCGGGTCGCTCGGGGTCAGCGCCGCGACGGCCAGCGCCACGACGCCGCCGACGACCGCGTCCGTCCACCGCCCGACCGGCCCGCCGGAGGCGCCGACGACCGGCAGCCCGACGATGACGATGGCCTGCACGCCGGCCTGCGTGGTGAGCATCGGCCCGCGGTCCAGGAACCGGGCGGTCAGCGCCGCGACCCCGAGCACGAGCGCGACCTGCCACGGCCCGGTGCCGATGCCGTGCACCACGAGGTCGCCCAGCGCGACCCCGAGCGCCACGCCCACCGCGAGCTCGGCCACCCGGCGCAGGTCGCGGTCCGCGGTGAAGCCCAGCGCGACCCACGCGCTGACCGGCGCGAAGAACGGGGCGCTGTGCCCGAGCACGTAGTACCCGATCGCGTAGGCGATGCCGGCGGCCACCACCGCCTGCAGCACCGGCACGAACGCGGTGCGGACCCGCGACCAGCCCTGGCGGGCGCGCGCGGCGAGCTGCACCCGGACCGACGACGGGCCCCGGGGCGCGCGGGCGCTCACAGCATCGGGTGCCCGCCCAGGCCGCGCGTGAGCGGTCCGTGGGCGGCGGGCCGGTCGACGGACACGCCGTCGCCCGGCACCACGACCTCCTGCCCGGCGGTGATCGCGCCGCCGTCGCAGTCGACGACGACCTCCACGTCGACCGGGGCCGAGCGCTTCACCACGGCGAGCGCGACCGGCCCGAGCTCGTGGTGCCGGGCGATGCTCGTGACCCGGCCGATCTCGCGGCCCGGCTCGCCCGTGGTGAGCAGGTCGCCGAGGTCGCGCACGGCGGCGCCGGTGTCGGGCAGCAGGTGCCCGGACCCGTCGAGGTGCAGCAGCACGAGGCGGCGCGGCGGGCGGCCCATGTTGTGCACCCGCGCGATCGTCTCCTGGCCGCGGTAGCAGCCCTTGTGCAGGTGCACGGCGGTGCGGAGCCAGTCGAGCTCGTGCGGGATCGTGCGGTGGTCGACCTCGCGGCCGGCGCGCGGGCGCCACGCCTCGACGCGGACCGCCTCGCTCGCCCACGTGCCGACCAGCGGCCAGCCGGACGCCTCCCGGGCCCGCACCGCGTCGGCGAGGTCCGCGCGCGGCACCAGCACCAGGCGCCAGGCGCGGTCCGCCCCGGGGTGCTCGTCGTCGGGCAGGCCGTAGCGGGTGCCGCCGGGCAGCGTGCGCGGCCACGGGTCGGCCCACGTCACGGGCTCCCCCTCCGCGCCCTCGGCGGACACCGGCTCGCCGATCGCGGCCCACTCGTCGGTGACGTCCGCGACCTCGACGCGCAGCATGAACCGCATCCGGTCCAGCCAGGCCGCGAGGCCGGGCGCGGTCTCGGAGATCAGCCAGGTCGACGCGCCGTCGTCCACGACCGCCGCCGCGTGCTCGACGTGCCCCTGCGGGCTGAGCACCAGCGTCTCGGTGGACGTGCGCGGCGGCAGGTCCGCGAGCTGCTGCGACGTGATCGAGTGCAGCCAGGTCAGCCGGTCCGGGCCGGTCACCCGCACGACGCCGAGGTGCGACTGGTCCACGACGGCGCCGCCGCGGGTCAGGGCGCGCTGCTCCGCCGTCGGGTCCCCGTAGTGCCAGGCGACGCCGGCGTCCGGTCCGGCCGCGGGCACGGCGCCGCGCCGGTCCAGCAGCGGGCTGCGGTGCCGGGGCGCGGCCTGGGGCTCGCCGTCCACGTCAGTCCTGCACGCGGCTGAGCCGCGCGGACGCGTACGACTGCAGGTCCTGGCCGAACGCCGCGAGGTCGTGGGCCCACATGAGCTCGCCCTGCACCAGGCCCCACAGGCGCTTGCCGCCCGTGACCTCCGCGCCGGTGGCGGTGCGCGCGATGACGTCGCTGACCAGGTCGATCCGCCCGTTGCCGGTCGCGCCCACGTAGACGGCGACGTGCCCCGACGGGTCGGCGAGCAGCAGCTCGACGGGGAACAGGTCCGAGCCCAGGCCGTCGGGCCGCTCCGGCGGGATCCGCCAGAACCCCTGCTCGGTCGACCACACCGGCCCCGGCTCCGCCGCGTCGGCCCCGGGTGCGCCCTCCGCCGGGGTCCCGTCGGCGTCCGCGAGCGCGGAGGCGTCGTCCGGCGCGACGACGAGCCGGATGGTGGACGCGTAGGACAGGTACGGGCCGCCGTCGTGGTCGATCACCACGTCCTGGGTGAACGCCGTCTCCTCGATGCCCGGGTACCCGACGACCCCCTCGCCGTGCCACCGGCCCACGAGCCAGGCCAGCGGGTACATCTCGGGCGCGAGGCCCTCGGGCAGGGTGAACGCCATGGGGTTCCTTCTGGTCAGCGCTGTCCCTTGAACAGCCGGTAGACGACGAAGCCCGCGAACCACGCGATCGCGAGCGCCGAGGCGACGAGCAGACCGATGAACACGATCTCGAGTGCCAACATGCACCGATCCTAACGACGGAACCGTCCCGCGCCTTCCCGTCCGGGCGTGGGCGTGCGTGCGCGGCCGGCCGAGGGGGTACCCGGCGTGCATCCGCGCACGCCGTGCAGCGCCCCGGCTGATCGGGAGCCACCCCCTCGCACGTGGGGGTGGGGCGGGTGCGTGGGGGGGTGCGCGGGGTGAGGCGGGTGCGCGGGGTGAGGCGGGTGCGCGTGGGGCGGGTGCGCGTGGGGCGGGTGGGGTGATCAGGGGCGCGCAGGGCGCAGGCGGACGCCCAGCAGGTACAGCTCGCAGCCGAGGCACAGGCCGAACGCCGCGTTGAGGACGGCCGCCACGAGCGCCAGGGCGGCGGCGACCGGGACCGCCTCAGGGACGCCCAGCAGGGCGAGCACGACCCCCGCGCCGGTGATGACCAGGCCGACGCCCTGCGCGAACCGCGGCGGGCGCGGGTCCTCGAGCTCCGTCGGCGGGGCCAGGCGCGGACGCACGAGGCGGCGGAACAGCAGGCCGGGCACCGAGCCCTGCGCGCCCCGGGCGGCGCCGACGGCGAACAGGGCGGCCACGACGGCGAGGCCCACCGTCGCGGCGGCGCCGGGGAGCAGGAGGACGGCGACGAGCAGCACGGCGGTCACGGCGGCGCCGAACCGCGGGCCGCGGGGGTCGATGCCCGCGGGGGCGGGAGCGGGAGCGGGGGCTGGGCGGCGGTCGGTGGTCACAGGGATCTCCAGGCTGGGGTGGCGGGACGTCGGGGTCGGGCCGCGGCCGCCGGGCGGGACGCCGTCCCCCCGGGGAGGTCGGGTCAGCGCGCGGCGACCGCGCCGGGACACCGCTCCAGCGCGTCGAGCGCCTGCGCCCGGGTGGTCGCCCCGGACGTCCGCCCGCGGACGGACCCGGCGGCGTCGAGCACCAGCACGGTCGGGGTCCGCAGCACGCCGAACCGCCGCACCAGGTCGAGGCGCTCCTCGGCGCGGACCTCGACGTGCGCGACGCCGGGCCGGTCGGCGGCCACGGCGCGGAGCACGGCCGCGGTGCTGCGGCACGGGGCGCACGCCTCGGAGGAGAGCTGCACGAAGGTGGCGGCGGGCCCGAGCGGGGCGCCGAGCTCCGCGGCGGTCAGCGCGTCCGGGGCCGGGCCCGCCGCGACGAACCGGCCGTTCCGCGCGCGCCAGACCAGGCCGGCGACCGCGGCGAGCGCGAGCACGGCCAGGACCAGCAGCACCCGCGACTCCATCTCACCCCACGAGGACGCGCCCGACGACGTACACCAGGATGCCGGTGACGGCGACGGGCAGCACAGCGACCGCCCAGCCCGCGAGACGATGTTCCAGGGCGGGCAGCCGGTCGAACAGCGCGTCCGCGGCGGCGACCAGCACGCCGACCCCGAACCCGAGCAGCCCGCCCGGCAGCAGCCCGACCGCGGGCAGCGCGGCGCCGGCGACGAGGCCCGCGGCGGTGGACGCGCCGAGCGCGGCCCCGGCGGCGGCCCAGCCCCGCAGCGGCAGCGCGGTGAGCGCCGAGCCGACCGCGAGCGCGACGGCCCCGGTCACGACGACGGCGTCCCCGGCGGCGGTGCGCTCGGCGGCGAGCCAGCCGGCGGCGCACACGGCGACCAGCGCCCCCGCGACCGTGCCGGCGACGGACTCCACGAGCCGCTCGCGCCCGTCCCGGCGCGCGAGCTCGGCGACGAACGCGGCGAGCACGGACAGCGCGAACACGACGGGGACGTCGCCGAGCAGCGGCTCGCTCGCGGTGAGGTGCGCGACGACGACGGCCGCCACGCCCGCCAGCCCGATGACGACGCTGCTGCCGATCCGCGCGGGCAGCGCGGCGACACGCGGCAGGCCCAGCGCGAACACCACCGCGAGGACCGCGAGGAGGGCGGCCAGCACGACCCCGTCCCGCCCGGCGAGGGAGACGTCCCCGAGGACGCCGGCGACGGCGACGAGCGTCGCCAGGACCGCCGTGGTCACGGCACGATTCGACGCCTGCACGCGGGCCATCCTCGCAGACCGGGCGCGTCCGTCCCGCACGGTCGGGCGCCGGGGTCGCGCGCGGAGCGGTTCGGCCCCGGTCGTCGCCCGGCGGGACGAATGTGACGAACGGGGTCACTTCGGTGTGACGTCCACGCGGTACCGTGTCCCCCAATTCGGACGGGGAGGAGGGTCGCCAGTGGCCGACCTGCTGCTGCTCACACCCGCGTCCGGCGGCTCGTCCCAGGTGCTCCCGGCACTCGGGCTGCTGTCCCACCGGGTGCGCGTGCTGCCCGTGGAGCCCTCGGCTCTGGTGGACGCGCCGGACGCCGACATCGTGGTGCTGGACGCACGCCGGGACCTGGTGACCGCGCGCACCACCTGCCGCCTGCTGCGCGCCACCGGGCTGACCGTGCCCCTGGTGCTCGTGCTCACCGAGGGCGGCCTCACGGTCGTCACCGCGGAGTGGGGCGCCGACGACATCGTCCTGGAGAACGCCACGCCGGCGGAGGTCGAGACCCGGTTCCGCCTCGTCATCGAGCGCGCCGCGTCCTCGTCCTACGACGACCAGCCGCAGGAGATCTCGTCCGGCGAGCTGATGATCGACGCCGGCGGGTACACCGCCCGGCTGCGCGGGCGCCCGCTCGACCTCACGTACAAGGAGTTCGAGCTCCTCAAGTACCTGGTCCAGCACCCGGGACGTGTGTTCACCCGGGCGCAGCTGCTCCAGGAGGTCTGGGGCTACGACTACTACGGGGGCACGCGGACGGTCGACGTGCACGTCCGGCGGCTGCGCGCCAAGCTCGGCCCCGAGCACGAGCAGCTCATCGGCACCGTCCGGAACGTGGGCTACCGCTTCGACCCGCCGAAGGACCGGCGCTCGGCCGAGTCCGCCGGCGCCCCCTCGCCCGCCGAGGTCGCGGCCGACGTCTGAGCCGTCCGCTCGGTAGGATCGTCCGCGGTGTGCCGGGAAGTCTGGTCGGCGGTCCACGTCGTCGACCCCAGGAGCCCCCGTGCCGCAGCGCCGCCTCTTCGCCGCCCTCACCCCCGGCGGTGAGCGCAACGTCCTCGACACCCTGCGCGCCGAGCGCACCGGCGGCGTCCTGCTGCTGATCGGTGCCGTGATCGCCCTCCTCTGGGCGAACTCCCCGTGGGCGGCGTCGTACGCGACGGTCTCGGAGAGGGTGATCGGCCCCGCCGCCCTGCACCTCGACCTCACCGTCGCGGGCTGGGCGACCGACGGCCTGCTGGCCGTGTTCTTCTTCGTGGTCGGCCTCGAGCTCAAGCGGGAGATCGTCGCCGGCGAGCTGCGTGAGGCCCGCACCGCGGTCGTCCCCGTGGTGGCCGCCCTGGGCGGGATGGCGGTGCCCGCGCTGCTGTTCGTGCTGGTGAACCTGGGCGCGACGGACGACGCGCTGCGCGGCTGGGCGGTGCCGACGGCGACCGACATCGCGTTCGCCGTCGCCGTGCTGTCGGTCGTCGGCCGCAGCCTGCCGACGTCGCTGCGGGCGTTCCTGCTCACGCTCGCCGTCGTGGACGACCTGCTCGGCATCGTCGTCATCGCGGTCGTCTACACGGACGGGCTGCACCTGGTGTGGCTCGGGGCGTCGCTGGTGGCGGTCGCCGCGTTCGCCGCGCTGGTCCGGGTCCGCCGGCCGGGGCCGGCCGGGCACGCCGCCCTGCTGCTGCTCGCGCTCGCCGCGTGGGGGCTGATGCACGCGTCCGGGGTGCACGCGACGATCGCGGGCGTCCTGCTCGGGCTGACCGCCCCCGCCCTCCCGCGGGCCGGTGAGGACCAGAGCGTCGCCGAGCGGCTGGAGCACCGCTGGCGCCCGGTCTCGGCCGGGTTCGCGGTGCCGGTGTTCGCGCTGTTCGCGGCGGGCGTCCCGCTGTCCGGCGGGGCCGTCGCCGACGCCGTGCGCGACCCGGTGGCGCAGGGCGTCGCGCTCGGGCTGGTCGTCGGCAAGCCGCTCGGCATCCTCGCGGCCACCTGGCTGGTCGCCCGGTTCACGCGGGCGTCGCTCGCGCCCGACCTGCACTGGCGGGACGTCGGCGCGGTCGGCCTGCTCGCGGGCATCGGGTTCACGGTGTCCCTGCTCATCGGCGAGCTGGCGTTCGGCGCGGGCAGCCCGCACGACGAGCACCTCAAGGTCGCCATCCTGCTCGCGTCCACCACGGCGGCGCTGCTCGGCGGCGCGGCGCTCGCGTGGCGGGACCGGCAGCACCGGCAGCCCGGGGTCGGTCCGCGGGGGACGCGGACGCGGTAGGTTCGGCTCCGATGACCGTCGACTCCGCCGCCCTGCTGCTCGACGGCCCGTGGCGGCACCACTTCGTCCCCGCGAACGGCGCCCGGTTCCACGTCGCCGTCGCCGGTCCCGACGACCGTGACGCACCCCTCGTGGTGCTGCTGCACGGCCTGCCGGGGCTGTGGTGGAGCTGGCGGCACCAGCTGCCCGCGGTCGCCGCCGACGGGTACCGCGTCGTCGCGATGGACCTGCGCGGCACCGGCGGCTCCGACAAGCCGCCGATCGGCTACGACGTGCCCACCCTGACCCGTGACGTCGCCGGCGTCGTCCGGTCGCTCGGCTGCGACCGCGCGGTCGTCGTCGGCCACGGCGTCGGCGGCGGCGACGTCGCCTGGGCGATGCCCGCCTACCACCCCGAGCTCACCCGCGGCGTCGCGGCCCTGTCCGCGCCGCACCCGCTGCTGCGCCGGGCCGACCCGCGCTCCGGCCTGCGGGCGCGCGCGGCCCGGCGGATGGCCGCGATCCAGGTGCCGTACCTGCCGGAGCGCGCGATGACCCGCGGCGACCTGGTCGCCCGGCTGCTCCGGGAATGGGGCGGACCGCGCTGGCCGGAGCCCGCGGCCCTGGCCCTGTACCGGCGCGCCGCGCAGGTGCCGTTCGCGGCGCACTCCGCGCTCGAGCAGGTGCGGTGGCTGTACCGCTCGGGCCCGCGCGCCGACGGCCGCCGGTACGCGCACGCGCTGCGCGGGGCCGAGGCGGTGCCGACGCTCCAGGTGCACGGCGGCTCCGACGGCTGCTACCCCGTGTCCCGCGCGATGGCGGACGGCCCGGTGGGGCGCGCGCTGGGGTCGCGGTACCGGTTCGAGATGCTGTCCGGCGCCGGGCACTACCTGCCCGAGGAGGAGCCGGAGCGGGTGACCGCGCTGCTGCGCGACTGGCTGCGCGACCTGCCCTAGGCGGGGTCGCCCGCCGGGACCGGGGGCGCCGGGACGCGCACGAGCGCCGACGGGCAGTCGCGGGTCAGCGGGCAGCTCGCGCAGTCGGGCTTGCGGGCGTGGCAGGTGCGGCGGCCGTGGAAGATCAGCCGGTGGCTGAGCAGCGTCCACTCCGGGCGCGGGATCAGCGCGGCGATGTCCTGCTCGACCTTGACCGGGTCGTCCTCGGTGGTCCAGCCCAGCCGCCGCGCGAGCCGGCCGACGTGGGTGTCCACCGTGATGCCCGGGACGCCGAACGCGTCGCCGAGCACGACGTTCGCGGTCTTGCGGCCGACGCCGGGCAGGATCACGAGGTCCTCGAGCCGCGGCGGCACCTCGCCGTCGAACCGCTCGACGAGCGCCCGGCCGAGCCCCTGCAGCGACCGCGCCTTCGCCCGGAAGAACCCCGTCGGCCGGATGAGGCCCTCCAGCTCCTCGGGGTCGGCGCCCGCGTACCCGGCGGCGTCGGGGTACCGCGCGAACAGCGCCGGGGTGACCTGGTTCACCCGGACGTCCGTGGTCTGCGCCGAGAGCACCGTGGCGACCAGCAGCTCCAGCGGCGTCCGGAAGTCCAGCTCGCACCGCGCGTCCGGCCAGCGCACCGCCAGGGCGCGGTTCACCCGGCGCGCGCGGCGGACCAGCGCGACCGGCGGGCGCCCGGGGCCGTCCGCCGCGGCACCGGCGCGCCCGGTCGCCGGGCGGGCGGGCGGCGCGGGGCTCATCGGCCCAGCGTAGGTCCACCGGGGGACACGGGGTCCTCCCGGCGGGTGACCGGTCGCAGATCACGATGCCAACTGCTCAAGTCGGACATGCCCCGCGTCGAACGAGAGGGTGGACGGCCGGTGGGAGTGCGGGCCGCGGAGGAGGACGGCGGACCCGCATGACCCTGGCCGGCACGGCTGCCGAGCTCGTCGAGCTGCGCCGCCAGCGGGGTGCCCTGCGCCTCGAGCACCAGCACGTGATCCGCTGGCGCCGCCTCGTCCGCGACCGCCTCGAGCTCGCCGTGGCCGCCGCGGCCCCGCCCCAGACGCCCGGCGCCGACCCCGACGTCCGCGACCTGCTCGGCCCGGCCCCGGACGTGCCGCCCGCCGCGGAGCTCGCCGCCGCCGTCCGCGGCGCGCTGCCGATCGCGGAGGTGCACGAGCTCCCGCGGCTCCGCGACCTGGACACCCGCCTCGCCCGGTACGAGACCCGCCTGGCCGACGCGCTGCGCGAGCTGACCGACCGGTACATCGAGCAGCTCGCCCGCGACGTCACGGACGGCGGCGTCGGCGTCCTGCGCGGTGCTGCCCGCGCCTGATGAGGCACACTGAGGGACGTCACATCCCGGTCAGAAGGTGAGGTTCCTCCCGTGGAGGACGACGTCGTGCTCACGGCGCCCCTGTTCGCGAACATGGACCCCGAGGCATCCCGCACGCTGCTCGCCTCGATGGCGCCGCTGCACGTCGCCCGCGGCGAGGTGCTGTTCCACGAGGGCGAGCCGGGCGACCGCCTGTACGTGATCCGCTCCGGCAAGATCAAGCTCGGCCGCCGCTCCACGGACGGCCGCGAGAACCTGCTCGCCGTGCTCGGCCCCGGCGAGATGTTCGGCGAGCTGTCGCTGTTCGACCCCGGCCCGCGCACCGCCACGGCCACCGGCCTCGCGGACGCCGTGGTGCTCGAGCTCGGGCACCACGACCTCATCCCGTGGCTCGAGCAGAACCCGACGGTGGCGAAGCACCTGCTCGGCGCGCTCGGCCGCCGGCTGCGCCGCACGAACGACGCGCTCGCCGACCTCGTCTTCTCGGACGTGCCCGGTCGCGTGGCCAAGGCCCTGCTCGACCTGTCGCACCGGTTCGGCCAGCAGACCGACGAGGGCGTGCGGGTCGCGCACGACCTCACGCAGGAGGAGCTCGCGCAGCTCGTCGGCGCCAGCCGGGAGACCGTGAACAAGGCGCTCGCCGACTTCGCCGCCCGCGGCTGGGTCCGCCGGGAGGGGCGCGCGATCGTGCTGCTCGACCTCGAGCGGCTGGAGCGCCGGGCGCGCTGAGGCCGGCCCCGACGACGACGGCCCGGTCGCGTCCCCTCGGGGAGCGGCCGGGCCGTCGCGCTGCGTGCGGGGGTCAGCCCTCCGGGGCGAGCTCCACGACGATCTCGACCTCGACCGGCGAGTCCAGCGGCAGCACCGCGACGCCGACCGCGGACCGCGCGTGCACGCCCGCGTCGCCGAACACCTCCTGCAGGAGGGTGCTCGCGCCGTTGATGACGCCGGGCTGGCCGGTGAACGACGGGTCGGAGGCGACGAAGCCCACGACCTTGACGACCCGGACCACGCGGTCCAGGTCCCCGACCAGCGAGGCGACCGCGGCGACCGCGTTGAGGGCGGCGGTGCGGGCGAGGTCCTGCGCGGTCTCCGGGGACACCAGGCCCGGGCCGGTGCCGACCTTGCCGGTGACGGGCAGCTCGCCGGCGACGAACGGCAGCTGCCCCGAGGTGTGCACGTACGGCCCGGTGCGGACCGCCGGGACGTAGGCGGCGACGGGCGCCGCGACCTGCGGCAGCTCGACGCCGAGCGCGGCGAGACGGTCCAGGACGCTCACTTCTCGCCCGTCGGGCGCTTGAGGTAGGCGACGAGCCCGGTCTCGGACTGCAGCACCTGGACGAGCTCCCAGCCGTCCTGACCCCACTGGTCGAGGATCGCCTTGGTGGCGTGGACGATGAGGGGGACGGTCGCGTACTCCCACGTGGTGGTGGCCATGGGCGCCACCCTAGCCGTGCGGCAGCGGCGCGCGTCAGGTGGCGAGCGCCTGCGGTGCCGCCGACGCGCCGGCCGGGTCGCCCGCGTCCGGCCCGCCGGGCCGGTCCGGGCCGAACAGCTCGTCCCACCACGACTCGACCTCGGGTCGCCGGCGGCGCAGCGCCCGCCGCTCCCGCTCGGTCATCCCGCCCCAGACCCCGAAGTCCGCGCGGGAGTCCAGGGCGTCCGCCAGGCACTCCATCCGCACCACGCACGCGCCGCACACCGAGCGCGCGTCGCGCTGCGCCGCGCCCTCGACGAACAGCGCGTCGGGCGCCACCTTGCCCTGGCCGCACGCGGCTCGCGCGGTCCAGTGGCCGTCCGGCCCCGCCATCGACATGCCCACACCTCGTCCCTGAGTACCGGGACGGGCCGCACCGCCGTCGGCACCGAGGCGCGACGACGGACGGTTCGGCAGTCCCCCTGCCCGGCGACCGTACCGGCTCGTCTCCTCCTGACGCATCCTCCGTTCGGTGGACATGCGACGGTTCCGGCCCCGGCGGGTCCTTGTGCAGGTACGGTGCAGGTCACCTCGCGCCCTGTGGACGACCGGCTCGCGCCCACGCTCCTCCCGTACCCTGGCGGGCATGGCTCCTCCCCCCTCGCCGCGCGGGCGGCAGGTCACCGTCGTGCAGGCGCTCGCCCTCCTCCTGGCGTTCGTGCTGGCCGCCGGCGTCGGCGGTCTCCTCACCGCCGGGCTCGTGATGCCCACGGTCGCCGCCGCGAACACCGCGACCGACCTGAGCGTCCAGGCGTTCGAGGACCTGCCCGGCGAGCTGGAGCCGGGCCCGCTCTCGGAGAACTCGACGATGCTCGCGGCCGACGGGACCGTGCTCGCGACCTTCTTCGCCGAGAACCGCGTCGTGGTGTCGCTGGACCAGGTGTCCAAGCCGATGCAGGACGCCGTGGTCGCGACCGAGGACCGCCGGTTCTACCTGCACGGCGGCATCGACCCCGCCGGCATGATGCGCGCGCTGGTGCAGAACCAGCTCGGCAGCTCCCAGCAGGGCGCGTCGACGCTGACCCAGCAGTACATCAAGAACGTCCTCATCGAGGCCGCCACGCGCGAGGGCGACCTCGCCGCCGTCGAGGAGGCCCGCGAGGACCAGGGCCCCGAGGGCTACGCCCGCAAGCTCCGCGAGGCCAAGCTGGCCATCGCGCTCGAGAAGCGGATGACGAAGGACGAGATCCTCGAGAACTACCTCAACATCGCGCAGTTCGGCGTCGCCACGTACGGCGTGGAGTCCGCCGCGCAGCGCTACTTCAGCAAGTCCGCCGCCGAGGTCACCTACCTCGAGGCCGCCACCATCGCGGGCATCACCAACAGCCCGACGCTCTACGACCCGGTGAAGAACCCCGCGTCGTCCGAGAAGCGGCGCAACACGGTGCTCAACCGCATGCTGCGCGAGAACTACATCACGCAGGAGGAGTACGACCTCGGGGTCGCCACGCCGATCGCCGACACCCTGCACGTGAGCGAGCCGCGCAGCGGCTGCATGGCCGCCGGCGACGTCGTCGCCGGGTCCGGCTTCTTCTGCGACTACGTCACCCGCGTGATCGAGAACGACCCGGCCTTCGGCGCGACCGCCGAGGAGCGCCGCGACGTGCTGCTGCGCGGCGGTCTGACCATCCGCACGACCCTCGACCCGCGGCAGCAGTCGATCGCCGACGCCGAGGTCAAGGCCGGCGTCCCGGTCGACGACCCGCAGGGCATCGGCTCGGCGATCTCCGTGGTCGAGCCGGGCACCGGGCAGATCAAGGCCATGGCCGAGAACCGCAACTTCAACAACTCCGCCGACGCCACCGGCCGCGACACCTCGGTCAACTACAACACCTCGTACGACTACGGCGGCTCCACCGGCTTCGCCCCCGGGTCGACGTTCAAGCCGTTCACGCTGCTCGAGTGGCTCAAGCAGGGGCACAACCTGAGCGAGCGGGTCAACGGCAGCGTCCGGCCGCTGAACGAGAACCAGTTCACGTCGTGCGGGGCCAAGGGCATCAACAAGTCCTGGACCCCGGGCAACGCCGAGGGCGGGCGCGGCGTCATGTCGGTGGCCGACGCCACCAAGGGCTCCGTCAACCTGGCCTACCTGACGATGGCGATGCAGCTCGACCTGTGCAACGTCATGGAGGGCGCCGCCCAGCTCGGCGTCGTGAAGGCGGGCGGCAAGTCCGGCACCGGCGTGTTCGACGCCTACCCGGCGAACGTCCTCGGGTCGCAGTCCACCACGCCGCTGGCCCTCGCCGGGGCGTACGCGACCTTCGCCTCCGGCGGCACCTACTGCCAGCCGATCGCGATCACCAGCGTCCAGGACGCGTCCGGGGTCGAGCTGCCGATCCCGTCGGCGAACTGCACCCAGGCGATCAGCCCCGAGATCGCGAACGCGATGAACTTCGCGATGAGCAAGGTCTGGGAGGGCACGGGCCGCGACATCGGCCGGCCGTCGGGGTACACCGCCTCGGGCAAGACCGGCACGACCTCGGAGAACGAGTACACCTGGTTCGTCGGCTACACCCCGCGCCTCGCGACGGCGGTGTGGGTCGGCTACCCGGACAAGTTCACGCCGATGCAGGGCGTCCGCGTCAACGGCCGCTACATCCCCAACATGTACGGCGCCACGGTCGCGGGTCCGACGTGGAAGCGGTTCATGGACCAGGCGCTCGCGGACGGGCAGCCGAACCCGGAGTTCGGCGCCCCGTCCAACGACTCGGTGTTCGGCAAGCCCGTGGCTGTGCCGTCGGTCGTGGGCCAGGACGAGGCCACCGCCCGGCGGACGCTGGAGGGGGCCGGGTTCACGGTCACCGTGGGGACCCCGGTGAGCTCCGACACGGTCCCTGCGGGCGGCGTGGCGACCCAGGACCCCTCGGGCACCGCGACGGCCGGGTCGGTGATCACGATCGCGCTGTCGACGGGGCCGGCGGCGCAGCCGAACACCGGTGACCAGAACCCGGGCAACGGGAACTCCGGCGGGAACCAGGGCAACGGGAACGCCGGCGGGAACCCCGGCGGCGGCGGGCCGAACCCGTGAGCCACCCCGCCGCCCGGGCGCTCGGCGGGCTCGCGCTCGCCGGCGCGGGCGCCCTCGCCTGGGCGTCGCTCGTGGAGGTCCGCTGGTACGCCCTGCGCGAGGTCACCGTCCCGGTGCTGCCCGCCGGCCAGGACCCGCTGCGGATCCTGCACCTGTCCGACCTGCACCTGACGCCCGGGCAGCAGCGGAAGGTCGACTGGGTGCGCGATCTGGCCTCCCTGCGGCCCGACCTCGTCGTGGACACCGGCGACAACTGGGCACACCTCGACGCCATGCCCGCGCTGCTGCACGCCCTCGAGCCGCACCTCGGCACGCCCGGCGCGTTCGTGTGGGGGTCGAACGACTTCTTCGCCCCGTCGCCGAAGAACCCCGCCCGCTACCTGCTCCCGGACGCCCGCACCGCCCCGGAGCGGCCGCCCGTCGAGCTGCCGTGGCGCGAGCTCGGGCGGCGGCTGACCTCCGCCGGCTGGGTCGACCTGACCAACCGGCGCGGCGAGGTCAAGGCCGGCGGCCGGCGCGTGTCGCTGGTCGGCACCGACGACGCGCACCTGGACCGCGACCGGTTCCCCGCGGCGGGCGGCCCCGAGGACGTCCGGCCCGCCCGGGTCGTCGACGACGCGGGCGTCACCCGGGCGGACGGCGGCGACGTCGACCTGCACCTCGGCGTCACGCACGCGCCCTACCGCCGCGTGCTGGAGGCCATGCTCGCCGACGACGCCGACCTCGTGCTCGCGGGGCACACGCACGGCGGCCAGCTCGGCGTGCCGGGCTACGGCGCCCTCGTCACGAACTGCGACCTGGACCGCGGACGCGCCAAGGGTCTGCACGGCTGGCCGGGTCCCCGCCCGGACGCGCGCGGCGGCGCGGACTCCACGTGGCTGCACGTCAGCGGCGGGCTGGGCACGTCGCCGTACGCCCCGGTGCGGTTCGCGTGCCGGCCCGAGGCGACCCTGCTGACCCTCGTCCCGGCCTGACCGCGCGGGTCCGCCACCGGGCCGGGAGCGACGCTGCTCACACTCGCCGCCCGGCCGGCGGTCCCGGTTAACGACCACCCGCCCGCGTCGGCTATGCTGGGCGGGCTTCACCGGGGTGTGGCGCAGCTTGGTAGCGCGCCTCGTTCGGGACGAGGAGGTCGTGGGTTCGAATCCCGCCACCCCGACCGGTGATGTCGAGCAGGACATCGGCGAAGGCCCGGGCCCCACGGCCCGGGTCTTCGTGCATCCCGGCGCCTCAGCAGCCCGTGGGGACCTCGGGCCTCGGGGTGGTGGGGCGGCGGGAGTCCAGGGCCGCCGTCGCGATCCGGAACCGGTCGCGCCCCGCCTGCTTCGCCCGGTACATCGCGATGTCCGCCGCCGCGAGGGCACTGCCGGGCGGGGTGTCCGCCGTGACGAGGGCGATCCCGGCGGAGAAGGTCACGCCGGTCCCCTCCTCGGCCCACTCGGTGCGCAGGGCCCGCAGGATGTTCATCGCCTGCACGGTCTCGGTGCGGGACAGGATGAGCACGAACTCCTCGCCCCCGTACCGGGCGGCGTAGTCGCGGCGGCGCAGGTGCTGGTCGATCGCGTGGCCGAACTTCTCGAGCACGAGGTCGCCGAACGGGTGGCCGTGGGTGTCGTTGACGCGCTTGAAGTGGTCGAGGTCGCAGATCACGATGCAGTCGCCCGGGACGGCGCGGCCGAGCCGGTCGTCGAGGTCCCGGCGGTTGGCCAGCGACGTGAGGGCGTCCGTGCGGGCGTCGGTGCGCATCCGGCGGTACTGGTCCCGCTGGTAGGCGGTGGTGAGCGCGAGGATCTGCGCGGTGGCCCACCAGGTGACGCCGTAGATGACGAGGCGCACGGCGGTGCGGCCGTCGAGCACGGTGACGATCGAGGCGTACGCCGCCCAGGCGACCGGGACGACGGCCAGCGCGGCGCGCCCGGGGTGGAAGAGCCCGACGTACACGAAGCACAGCGGGATCAGGCCGACGAACGCGGCGGCGAGGTGGGTCGTCAGCCCGAGGACCGCGAGCCCGGCGAGCACGGTGACCGGGAACACCAACGTGGCCCAGGAGTGCGGGCGCCACCGCACCAGCAGGCTGAGCCCGACGGCGACGAGCATCGCCGCGGAGGTGCCGGCGAGGACCCGCAGCTCGTGGGCGGAGGCGCCGAGGAAGAGCGCGCCGATGACGACCACCGCGCCGGAGAAGAGCAGCAGCACCCGGCCGCCCGCCGCGGCGTGCCCGCCGACGCGGAACCGCGGGGGGACGTGCACCATGAGCCGGACGATCACGGGCTCCTCGGGCGGCACGTGGGCACGCTCGCGCGCGCGCCTGTCGTCCGGGGTGGTGGTCACACGCCTCTCATCGGCGGCGGACCGCCCGCCCTGCAGGAACCCGTTGAGACTTGCACGAAATCCGCCCGAATTCCTCAGGTTCGTCCGGATGGCGCCGCACCGGTCATCGCCAGCGGAACAGCCTCGCCGCCAGCGGGACCAGCACCACCGCCCAGCCGGCCATCACCAGCAGCTCCCGCACGGGCAGCGCGTCCCCGACCCAGCCGGCCAGCATCGCCTGCGAGCCGGCACCCAGCGGCGTCCACCCGGCGATCCGCTGCACCACCTCGGGCATGATCGGCAGCGGCAACCAGACGCCGGCGAAGAACAGCGAGACGAAGTACGTCGTCATCCCGATCCCGGTCGCGGCGCCCGCCGTGGGTGCGCGGGCGGCGATGAGCGACCCCACCCCGAACGTCGCCGCCGCGGTCAGCACGAACGCGAGCAGGACGACCCCCGGCCGCGTCGGGGCGCTGACGTCCACGACCAGCAGCCCGACCACGAGCGCCAGCACGGCCGCGACGAGCAGCGCGGCGACGCTCACGAGGATCTGCGCGATGAGCAGCCGGGACGGCGGCAGCGGCGTGGTGGACAGCCGCCGCAGCACGCCGGTGCCGCGGTAGGTGGCGATCGTGATCGGGTACATCGACAGCGCCACGGTGCCGACGGCGAGGGTGAGCACGATCGGCGTGTACCCGGTGATCCCGTTGATCTGCGACAGCAGCGGGTCGTCCTCGCTGTACGGGGCCGACCCCCAGGGCATCGCGAGCCCGAGCACCGCGAGCAGCACGGCGGGGAACAGCACGGCGAAGAACACGTTCGAGGGCTCGCGCAGGGCGAGCCGCCCCTCGACGGCGGTGACCCGGGCGAGCACCCGGGGGCTGGTCGCGGACATCTCAGGCCTCCACTCGGTCGTCGGTCGGGGCGGGGTCGGCGTCGCCCGGGCCACCGGCAGCGCCGGTCAGGCGGACGAACGCGTCCTCCAGGGTGCTGCGCCGCACGCGCAGGTCGTCGGGCCGGACGCCGGACGCGGCGAGCGCGACCATGACGTCCTGCACGACGTTGCCGGTCCCGCGCACGGTGACGGCGCCGCCCGGGTCGACGTCCACGGCGCCGACGGAGCCGAGCGACCGCAGCGCGGTCCCGTCGACCGGCGCCGACGGGTGGAACACGAGCGTCTGCTCCGCGCCGACCCGGGCCGCCACCTCGGCGGGCGTGCCCTCGGCGACCACCCGGCCCGCGTCCACGAGCACCACCCGGTCGCAGAGCCGCTCCGCCTCCTCCATGAAGTGCGTGACCAGCACGATGGTCACCCCGCGCCGGCGCACCCCCTCGACGACGTCCCAGGTGTCGCGGCGGGCCTGCGGGTCGAGGCCGGTCGTCAGCTCGTCGAGGATCGCGACCTCGGGGTTGCCGACCAGGGCGAGCGCGATGGACAGCCGCTGCTTCTGGCCGCCGGACAGCGCCCGGAACTGGGTGCCGGCCTTGTCCGCCAGCCCGAGGTCGCGGATCAGCGCGTCGGGGTCGGCGGGGTCGTCGTAGAAGCAGGCGTACTCGGCGACGGCCTCGCGCACGGTGATCCGGGCCGGGAGCTCGGACTCCTGGAGCTGCAGGCCCACGCGCTCGCGCAGGGCCGCCCGGTCCGCGGCGGTGCCGCCGGGGTCCAGGCCGAGCACGCGGACGGTGCCGCCGTCGCGCTCCCGCAGGCCGCCGATCATCTCGACGGTGGTGGTCTTGCCGGCGCCGTTGCGGCCGAGCACGCCGACGATCTCGCCGCGGCGGACCGTCAGGCTGACGTCGGCCACGGCCACGGTGGTGCCGTAGCGCTTGTGCAGGTGCTCCGCGTGGATCACCGGGTCGGTTCCGGGCATGGCGGGCTCTCCTCCTCGCGTCGTGCGGGTGGACCGGGGGTGCGTCGGGGTGCTGCCGCGGCGCCGCGGCGGGTCAGCCCCGGCGCGGCGGGACGGGCCGGCGGCCGGCGACCAGCCAGAAGGCGGCGGCGAGGGCCAGCGCCAGGACGACGGCGACGGCGACCAGCAGGGCGAGCGGGGTGCCGCCGCTGGGCGCGTCGCCGAACAGGTGGGAGAACGGCACCCAGTCGTACGCGTTGTCCACGAGGATCGTGACGAGCAGGATCGGGCCGACGGTCAGCGGGAGGGTGAGCGTCCCCCACCAGCCGCCCTTCGCGGCGTAGACCGTGCCGACCAGCAGGCCGCTGAGGTACGCGACGAGGAACGTGGCGAGGTACGCCACCAGGACGGTCGGCAGCCCCTCGGCCGGGGCGAACCAGCCCTCGGCGAGCTCCCAGCGCCAGCCCATCGCGCGGTACCAGGTCCGTTCGGCGAGCAGCCCGAGGGTCATCGTCCCGGCGAACCCGACGGCCAGGGCGGTCACCGCCAGGAGCGAGCCGCGCACGTACGCCCGGCGCGTCATGCCGTTGGCGACGTGCACGGCCGGGTAGGACACCGCGACGCCGATCAGCACGGAGAACGGGAACCAGACGCCGCTCTGCCGGGCGAACCAGAGGATCGAGAACCGGACGTCGCCGGCGGCGTCGACGACGAACGGCACGACCACCGCGACGGCGACCACGATCACCAGGTAGATGCCGACGATCGGCGCGAACCACCGCAGCAGCGACGAGGCCGTGCGGACCACCGGGCCCCGCCGCCGCGCCGGGCGGGCGGGCCACAGGGGCGTGCTGCGCAGCGCGGTGCCGCTCATGAGGTCCTCCCCAGCTCGCGGGCCGCGTCGGCGGCACCGTCCTCGGTCAGGTGCACGAACAGGTCCTGCAGCGGCACGGGGCCGATCTCGAGGCCGGCGGTCCGGGCGTCGGTCGCCTCGGCGTCGGTCAGCGTCGCGAGCACCGTCGCCTGCGCCGTGCCGCCGAGCTGCTGCCGGCCGAGCACCGTGCGCCCGACGACGAACCGCTCGACCTCGCGCACCGGCCCGGTCACGGAGACCCCGCGCGCGGTGAGCGCGTCCGCCTCCTGCGCGAGCAGCACCCGGCCGTGGTCCAGCACGACGACGTGCTCGAGCAGCCGCTCGACCTCGCCGATCAGGTGGCTGGACAGCACCACGGTGCGCGGGTGCTCGACGTAGTCCTCGAGCAGGGCGTCGTAGAACGCGTACCGGGACGGGGCGTCCAGGCCGAGGTGCACCTCGTCGAGGATCGTCAGGTCGGCCCGGGTCGCGACGGCGATCGCGATGCCGAACGCGGACCGCTGGCCGCGGGAGAGCTTCACCGGCTTGGTGCGCGGGTCGAGCTCGAACCGGTCGAGCAGCCGCTCGGCGACGTCGCGGGAGAAGGCGGGCCGGCAGTCGTCGACGAACCGCAGGTTGGTGCGGAGCGTCTCGGAGTCCAGCACGTCGCCGGACTCGCGCACCAGCAGCACCCGGGGCAGCAGGTCCTCGTTCTCCCACGGGTCCTCGCCGCCGACCAGCAGCGTGCCGGCGCTCGGGCGGCGGAACGCGGCGGCCACCGAGGCGAGCGTGGTCTTGCCGGAGCCGTTGCGGCCCAGCAGGCCGGTGATCGACCCGGCGGGGACGGTCACGTCCACGGCGTCGAGGGCGACCGTGCGGCCGTAGCGGACGGTGAGGCCGCGGGCCTCGAACCCGAGGGGGGTCACGCCGCACCGCCGTCGGCGCGCTCCCGGAGCCGGGCGAGCACGTCCTCGATCGGGATGCCGAGCGCGCGGGCGCGGTCGGCGACCGGGTCGACGACCTCCGCGAAGAACGACTCGCGACCCTCCGCGCGCAACCGGTCCGGGGCGCCGGGGGCCACGAACATCCCGACGCCGCGGCGCTTGTAGAGGATGCCGTCGTCCACGAGCTGCGCGAACGCCTTGGCCGCCGTGGCGGGGTTGATGCGGAAGGTGGTGGCGTACTGCGTCGTGCTCATCACCTGCTCCTCGGGCTGGAGGTCGCCGCGCAGGACGTCCTGGCGGATCTGGTCGGCGATCTGCACGTAGATGGGGTCGCGGCCGTCGAACACGGGCGACCTCCTCTCGCGCGCGCCGGGTCCCTGGGTTCGTTACTCCACTAATGAACCACAGAGCACCGGCCCCGCACAACCCCGGGCAGAGCGAAGGCCCGGACCCCTCGGGGCCCGGGCCATCGCGGGGTGGGTCAGGCCAGGCGGGCGGCCAGGAGCTCCGCGACCTGGACCGCGTTGAGGGCGGCGCCCTTGCGCAGGTTGTCGTTCGAGATGAACAGCGCCAGACCGCGGCCGTCGGGGGCGCCCGGGTCCTGCCGGATCCGGCCGACCAGCGACGGGTCCGCGCCCGCGGCGGACTGCGGGGTCGGCACGTCCGCGAGCTGCACGCCGGGGGCGTCCGCGAGCAGCTCGTACGCGCGCTGCGGGGTGATCGGGCGGTCGAACTCCGCGTTCACCGAGAGCGAGTGGCCCGTGTACACCGGGACGCGCACGCACGTGCCGGACACCAGCAGGTCCGGGATGCCGAGGATCTTGCGGGACTCGTTGCGGAGCTTCTGCTCCTCGTCGGTCTCGAGCAGCCCGTCGTCCACGACCGAGCCGGCCAGCGGGATGACGTTGAACGCGATCGGCGCGACGTACTTCGCCGGCGCCGGGAAGGTCACCGCGGAGCCGTCGTGCACCAGCGCGAGCGTGTCCTGCTCGACGGCGCGGCGCACCTGGTCGTCCAGCTCGCGGGCGCCCGCCAGGCCGCTGCCGGACACCGCCTGGTAGGTGGACACGATCAGCCGGCGCAGCCCGGCCTCCTCGTGCAGCACCCGGAGCACCGGCATCGCGGCCATCGTGGTGCAGTTCGGGTTCGCGACGATGCCCTTGCGGATGTCGTCGAGCGCGCCGGGGTTCACCTCGGAGACGACCAGCGGCACGTCGGGGTCCATCCGCCAGGCCGACGAGTTGTCGACGACCGTGGCGCCCGCCGCGGCGAACCGCGGGGCCTGCGCCTTCGACGTCGCGCCGCCCGCCGAGAACAGGGCGATGTCCAGGCCGGTCGGGTCGGCGGTCTCGGCGTCCTCGACCACGATCTCCCGGCCGCGCCACGGCAGCGTCGAGCCCGCCGAGCGCGCGGACGCGAAGTACCGGATCTCCGCGACCGGGAAGTCCCGCTCGTCCAGCAGCCGGCGCATGACCGCCCCGACCTGGCCGGTCGCCCCGACGACGCCGACCCGCAGGCCCGCGCCGGTGCGTTCGCTCGCGCTCATCGTCCCGTCCCTCCGTACACCACGGCCTGCTCGTCGGCGCTGTCCAGCTCGAACGCCGTGTGCACGGCGCGCACGGCCTCGTCGAGCTGGTCGGCGCGCGTCACGACCGAGATGCGGATCTCCGAGGTGGAGATCATCTCGATGTTGATCCCGGCGTCGGACAGCGCGGCGAACAGCTTCGCGGACACGCCCGGGTGCGACTTCATGCCGGCGCCGATCAGCGAGAGCTTGCCGATCGTGTCGTCGTACTGCAGCGACGTGAAGCCGATGTCCGGCTGGTGCTCGGTGAGCGCGGCGGTCGCGGCGGCGCCGTCCGACGCGGGCAGCGTGAACGAGATGTCCGTGCGGCCGGTCGAGGCCACCGACACGTTCTGCACGATCATGTCGAGGTTCACGCCGGCCCCTGCGACGACCTCGAAGATGCGCGCGGCCTTGCCGGGCACGTCCGGGACGTCGACGATCGTGATCTTCGCCTCGCTGCGGTCGTGCGCGACGCCGGCGATGATCGGCTGCTCCATCGGTGCTCCTTCTTCGTCCGGGGCGTCCGTCACCAGGGTGCCCGTGTGCGTGGAGAACGACGACCGCACGTGCACGGGGACCCCGTAGCGCCGGGCGTACTCGACGCAGCGCAGCATCAGCACCTTCGCGCCGCTGGCCGCCATCTCGAGCATCTCGTCGTAGCTGATCCGGTCGATCTTGCGGGCCGACGGCACGATGCGGGGGTCGGCCGTGAACACGCCGTCGACGTCGGTGTAGATCTCGCAGACGTCCGCCTCCAGGGCGGCCGCGAGCGCGACGGCCGTGGTGTCGGAGCCACCGCGGCCCAGGGTCGTCACGTCGTTGGTGTGCTGCGTGACGCCCTGGAACCCGGCGACGATCGCGACCGCACCGGAGTCGACCGCGGCCTGGATCCGGCCGGGGGTCACGTCGATGATCCGCGCCCTGCCGTGCACCTCGTCGGTGATGACGCCGGCCTGCTGGCCCGTGAACGACTGCGCCTCGACGCCCAGGCTGGAGATCGCCATCGCGAGCAGGGACATCGAGATCCGCTCGCCGGCGGTCAGCAGGATGTCCATCTCGCGCGACGGCGGCAGCGGGGTCATCTGCTGCGCGAGGTCGATGAGCTCGTCCGTCGTGTCGCCCATGGCCGACACGACGACCACGACCTCGTCGCCCGCGCGCTTGGCCTCCGCGATCCGCTTCGCGACGCGCTTGATGCTGTCGGCGTCGGCGACCGACGATCCGCCGTACTTCTGCACGATGAGAGCCACGAGTGGGGACTTTCCGGGTACCGGGGGCCGACCGCGGGGGCGGGCGGCAGGGACGGGGCGAAGTCTAGGCCGACGGCGGGACGCGCCCGGGGCCCGCCCGCATCGCGGGACCACCCGCCCCGGACTACAGCAGCGAGGCCCCGAGCCGCACGATCAGCACGCTCACGACCACGAGGAACACCACCCGGACGAACCCGCTCCCCCGGGCCACGGCCGTGCGCGCGCCGAGGTAGGACCCGAGGACGTTCGCGGCGCCGACCACCAGCCCGAGCCGCCACAGCGGGGCGCCCTGCGCGGTGAACACGATCAGCGCGCCGAGGTTGGTGGCGGCGTTGACGATCTTGGCCTGGGCGGACGCCTCGAGGAACGCGTAGCCGAGGACGCCGACCAGCGCGATCACGAGGAACGAGCCGGTGCCGGGGCCGAGGAGGCCGTCGTAGAACCCGATGCCCGCCCCGAGCCCGAGCGCGACGAGCAGGTGGGTGCGCCCCCGCCAGCGCAGGGCGGTCGCGCGGCCCACCTGCGGGCGCGCCACGGTGTACACGGCCACGGCCACCAGGGCGACGAGGATGACCGGCACGAACACCTCCTCCGGCAGCGAGGACGCCAGGGCCGCACCGCCCCCGGCGCCCACGAGGGCCGCGAGCGCCATGGGGCCGGCCGTGGCCATCCCGGGTTGCACCCGCCGGTAGTAGGTCGCCGCGCTGACCGAGGTGCCGAGGATGCCGGCGAGCTTGTTCGTGGCGAGCGCCTGGACCGGGCTGATGCCGGGGACCAGCAGCAGCGCCGGGAGCTGCACCAGGCCGCCCCCGCCGACCACCGCATCCACCCAGCCCGCGACGAAGCCCGCGAGGACGAGCAGGACGACCGTGCCGACCGTGAGCTCGAGCCCGGAGACCGTCACGGGGCGCCGTGCGCCGCGACGATCGCCGCGCCGGCCCGCCGGAGCAGGTCGCCGACCTCCCGGCCGGTCTCCGTGCCGCCGACGTACCCGGCGACCATGGCGCCGTCGCGGAGCATGACGAGCTCCTCGGCCGCGTGCTGCGGCTCCGGCACCCCGAGGTCCGCGAGCAGGGCGGCCGCCGAGGCGACCAGCCAGCGCCGGTGCTCGGCGACGACCGCGCGCACCGGGTGGGCCGGGTCCGCGTACTCGGCGGCGGCGTTGATGAACGGGCAGCCGCGGAACCCCGGGGCGCACGCGGCGCCGCCGAGCACGTCCGCGTACTCGCGCAGCACGGCGGCGGGCTCGGTCGGGTGCGCGGCGCGGGCGGCGTCCAGCGCCGAGCGCTCGGCGTCGGCCAGGGCCGTGAGGTAGGCGACGACCAGCGCGTCCTTGGTCGGGAAGTGCCGGTAGAAGGTCACCTTCGAGACGCCGGCCTCGGCGATCACCCGGTCGGCGCTCACGGCGCGGATGCCGTCGGCGGCGAACCGGCGGGCGGCGGCGGTGAGGATGCGGTCGGCGACCGGGCCGCGCGCGGGGGCGGCGGGGGCGCCGGGAGCCGCGGGTGCGGCGGGGGCGGTCGGCACGACGGGCTCCTCCCGGGCTCGGCGGCGGGGTCTCGGTCCGCCAGTCTGGCACGGCGCCCGGCGGCGTGGTTCACTGTAGACGTACTAGTTCGTCTACCTAGGGAGCCTCGCATGAGCGCCGTCTACACCGCCACCGCCACCTCGACCGGCGAGGGCCGCGCCGGGGGCCGCGTCGCCACCGATGACGGCGCGCTCGACCTGACCCTCGCCGTCCCGCCGGCCATGGGCGGCCCCGGCGGCGGTACCAACCCGGAGCAGCTGTTCGCAGCCGGGTGGGCCGCGTGCTTCCACTCCGCGCTCAAGGGCGTGGCGGCCGCGGCGAAGACGCCGATCCGGGACTCCGCGGTGGTCGCGGACATCGGGATCCTGCCGAACGGCCTGGGCGGGTACACGCTCGAGGCGGCCCTGCACGTCGAGATCGGCGGCGTGGACCAGGCGACGGCGGAGAAGCTGGTCGAGCAGGCGCACCAGGTGTGCCCGTACTCGAACGCCACCCGCGGCAACATCGAGGTCTCCCTGGAGACGACGGTCGCCTGACGCGGCCCCACCACCCCCGGTCGGGTCAGGGCTGGAGCGCGTCGTACTCCGCCTCGGCGGCGACGTCGTCCTCGACGTCCAGGCGCAGGTGCGCCAGCAGGGTCTGCAGGGTGCGCAGTACGCTCGACGCCCGCTCGCCCCACACCGACAGGTACGAGAACTGCCACCACCACAGCGCCTCGAGCACGTGCCCGCGCTCGTGGTGCCGCAGCCCCTGCACCAGGGCGCCGGCGATGGTCACGAGGTCGCCGGACAGCGTCGCGGCGCCGATGTCCGTGCCGAGCACCGGGTCGACCACCTCGGCGTAGTCGTCCACGCCGTCGAGCACGTTCGCCAGGGCGGAGCGGAGCGGGTCGACGTCGGGGTCCGGGCCGACGTCGGGCTCGTACCGCTCGCTCGGCACGACGTCGACGATCGCGCCGAGCCGTGCCCCGACCGCGAGCGCATCGGACACGGCGAGCAGCAGCAGCGGGATGGCGGCGTCGGGGTTGGTGCCCGCGCCCACCTCGGTGACCGTCGTGAGGAACGACCGCGCCTCCCGCGCGACCGAGGCGGCGACGGCGCGCAGGTCGGCGGCCTCCGGGTCGAGCGCCAGGTCGTCCACCTGGGCCGAGTCGGTCGCCACGCGCAGGTCGTCGGATCCGGTCACGCCAGCCATCGTGCCCCTCCGCGGCGCGACACGCCCGGCAGCGGGCCCGGCGCGCCGGGGACCTGCACGGACGTCGCCGAGCGGCTGGCGCGCCGGCGGGTCAGGCGCTGATCCGGCGCCGGCCCTCGAACGCCCGGCCCAGCGTGACCTCGTCGGCGTACTCCAGGTCGCCGCCCACGGGCAGGCCGGACGCCAGGCGGCTGGTCGTCAGGCCCATCGGGACCAGGAGGCGCGCCAGGTAGGTCGCGGTGGCCTCGCCCTCGACGTTCGGGTCGGTCGCGAGGATCACCTCGGTGACCGTGCCGTCCGCCAGGCGGGTCATGAGGTCCTTGATCCGCAGGTCGTCCGGGCCGATGCCCGCGATCGGGTTGATGGCGCCGCCGAGCACGTGGTACCGCCCGCGGAACTCGCGGGTGCGCTCGATCGCGACGACGTCCTTCGGCTCCTCGACCACGCACAGCACCGTCGGCGTGCGCCGGGGGTCGCGGCAGATGCGGCAGAGGTCCTCCTCCGCCACGTTGCCGCACAGGGTGCAGAACCGGACCCGGGCCTTCACCTCGGTGAGGGCGTCCACCAGCCGGCGCACGTCGGTGGGGTCGGCGGCGAGGATGTGGAACGCGATGCGCTGGGCGCTCTTCGGTCCGACACCGGGCAGCCGCCCGAGCTCGTCGATCAGGTCCTGGACCGCGCCCTCGTACACGCCCCCAGCCTACGGCCCGGCACCCACGCGGGCCGCCGCGCGCGCCGACCGGGGCGCGGCGACGGTCAGAAGCCCTCCTCGACCTGCTCCTCCACCACGGTCGCGTCGAGCATCTGGGCGAGCAGCGGCACGCCGGACAGGCCCGAGGCGCCGATGTCCGGGTCGTCCATCGACGGCTCGTCGTCCGCCCACGCGCTGCGGGCCGGCGCGGACCCCGCGGACGGACCGGCCGCCGCGGCCGCGCGGGCCGCGGCGCGGACGCGGTCGGCTCCGCTCGGGGCGGCCGGCGGCGGGGCCCACTCGTCGTCCGGGGGCTCCGGGGCGCCCGGGTCCTCGGGGTCGTCCCACGGCGGCGGGGGGCCGTCCGGGACGGGCGGGGGCACGGTGCCGGCCGGGACGGCCCCGGGGCGGGGTGGCGCGGCGTCGGCGGGGGCGGCCGGTGCCGCGGCCCCCGGCGCGGCCGCGGTGCCGACGACCCGGTCCGACCCCGGCGACGCGCCGGCGGGCGCGTCGTCCCCCGGCCCGGGTGACGACTCGGACGCCTCGGCGGCTCGGGCGTCGCCGGTCGCGTCGGGGTCGTCGTCGCCCGACCCGTCCCCGGCGCCGGGGCCGCCGGGACGGCCGACCTGGTGCGGGGCGCGCGACGCCTCCGCCGGTGGGGCGGGCGCGTCGGACGGGCGCGGGGCGGGGGCGTCCCAGGACGCGGCGGCCTCGGCGGCCGAGGGGGCGCCGGTCCGGGCGGGCACCGGCGCGGGGCCGGCGGACGGCGCGGCCGCGCGCGGGGCGGGCGACCCGGCGCCGGCCAGCACCGGCTCCACCTTCACGGTGAACCCGAGGGTCTCCCGGACGGCCTGCTGCACGAGGTCCGCGTGGGAGCCGCCGCGGAACGCCGACGCGAGCCCCGGCGCGGAGAACCCGAGGCGCAGCGTCGTCGCGTCGAGCTCGACGACCTGCGCGTTCTGGCTGATGAGGACCCAGGTGGTCTTCTTCAGGCGGCTGAGGGTGTCGAGCACCTCGGGCCAGCGGCGGCGGAGCACCTCGGCGTCCCCGGCGGCGGAGGCGCCGGCGGGGCGGTCGAGCGGCGCGACCGGCGCGGCGACGGGGACGTCGTGCGCGGCGACCGGCTCGGGAGCGCGAACCGGCTCGGGAGCGCGAACCGGCTCGGGGGCGGGGGCCTGCGCCGGGGTCCCGGCACCGGCGGGCTCGCGCTCCTGCGGGGCCGCCGCGACCGGCGCGGGGGCGGCGTCGACCGCGCCGTCGTCCGGGGCCGCGTCGTCCGGGGCCTCGTCGTCCGGGGCCTCGTCCGGCGCCTCGCGTTCGGCGACGGCGTCGTCCGGGACCGCCTCCGCCACGGCCGGCGCGGCGGGCGCGGCGGGCGCGGCGGGCGCGGCGGGCGCGGCGGGCGCGGCGGGCGCGGCCACGGGCGCGGGGGCCGGAGCGGGCACTCCGGGCGCTGCCACGGGCGGCGTCTCCGGCGTCACCACCGCCACCCGCTCCACCGGCGCGGCCGGCGCGAACGCGGGCGCCGCCGCCGTGGCAGCCGGCGCGGCACCGGGCGCGACCCGCACGCCCTCCCGCTCCAGCCGGTCCAGCCGCGCACCGAGGCCTGCGGCGGAGTCGTCGAGCGCCGGCAGCAGCAGCCGCGCCATGAGCAGCTCGAGGTGCAGCCGCGGGGACGTCGCCCCGGTCATCTCGGTGAGCGCGGCGTTGACGAGGTCGGCGGAGCGGGACAGCTCGGCCCCGCCGAGGTGCGCGGCCTGGCTCTGCATCCGGGCGAGCTGGTCGCCGGGGACGTCGCGGAGCACCGCGGCGGCGGCGTCGCCGGAGGCGGACAGCACGATGAGGTCGCGCAGGCGCTCGAGCAGGTCCTCGACGAACCGGCGCGGCTCGTGGCCCGTCGAGATGACCCGCTCCACGACGCGGAACGCGCTGGCACCGTCCCGGACGGCGAGCGCCTCGACCAGGTCGTCGAGCAGGGAGGCGTGCGTGTAACCGAGCAGCGCGACCGCGTCCTCGTAGACGAGCCCCTGCGGCCCGGAGCCCGCGATGAGCTGGTCGAGCACGGAGAGGGAGTCGCGGACGGACCCGCCGCCGGCGCGCACGACGAGCGGCAGCACGCCGGACCCGACGGTGACGCCCTCGGTGCGGCAGAGCCGGTCGAGGTAGCCGACCATGACGTCCGGCGGGACGAGCCGGAACGGGTAGTGGTGCGTGCGGGACCGGATGGTGCCGATGACCTTGTCGGGCTCGGTCGTCGCGAAGATGAACTTCACGTGCTCCGGCGGCTCCTCGACGATCTTGAGCAGCGCGTTGAAGCCCTGCGGCGACACCATGTGCGCCTCGTCGAGGATGAACACCTTGTACCGGTCGCGCGCGGGGGCGAACGTCGCGCGCTCGCGCAGGTCGCGGGCGTCGTCGACGCCGCCGTGGCTGGCCGCGTCGATCTCGACGACGTCGAGGCTGCCGGGGCCGCCGCGCGCGAGCTCGACGCAGGACTCGCACGTGCCGCACGGGGTGTCGGTCGGGCCCTGCGCGCAGTTGAGGCAGCGGGCGAGGATGCGGGCCGAGGTCGTCTTGCCGCAGCCGCGCGGGCCGGAGAACAGGTACGCGTGGTTCGTCTGCCCGGTGCGCAGCGCCTGGCGGAGCGGCGCGGTGACGTGGTCCTGCCCCACGACCTCCGCGAAGGTCTCGGGCCGGTAGCGGCGGTACAGGGCTGTCGTCACCCCCAGAACTCTAGAGGCGCGGACCGACACCCCGGGACGGTCCCGGCGACCCCCGTCGACACCTCGTCTCGCCATCCGAGCACGACGTTCCAATCTCCGAGACGCGTTGCTACGGTCGCTCCGCCACCGGGCGTCCTGCCCGGCCCGCACCCCAGGAGAGACACGTGAGCACCCACGCCGGATCGCCGAGCCGCCCGCGCCGCATGCGCGCCGCGGACCGCCGCCGTGCGCTCGCCTGTCGCTGTACCGCCGCGGCCTGAGCCGCGCTCCGGCGCCCCGCGACGACCCCGTCGCCTCCCGCGCGCCCGGCGGCCCCCGCGCCGCCACCCGCCGGCCCTCCCCGGGCCGCCGGCCCGCAGAACCACCCCGCGTCCCCCGCCGAGATCGGTGCCTCCCACCGAGATCGGTCGCCCCACGCACCGATCTCGGTCCGAACCACCGATCTCGGCGCAGCGGGACGGGACCCGGGGGCACGACCCCCCAGCCGCACACCCGGAAGGCACCACCATGAAGCGCAAGCTGTCCGCCGCGATCGCCGCGATCCTCGCCACCGCGACCCTCGCCGCGTGCTCGTCCGGGGGTGACTCGCCGGGCGCGGGGGACGCCACCTCGACCGCCGACGCCGACAACCGCGTCACGGTCCGCGTCGGGGTCACCGACAAGGCCCAGGAGTACTGGACGACCTTCACCGACCTCGCCGCGGAGGAGGGCATCGACGTCGAGCTGGTGAACTTCACCGACTACACGCAGCCCAACCCGATCCTCAGCTCGGGCGACCTGGAGCTCAACCAGTTCCAGCACCTGCTCTACCTGGCGAACTACAACGTGGCGTCGGACGACGACCTGGAGCCCATCGGCTCGACCGCGATCTACCAGCTCGGCCTCTACACCACCAAGGGCTACGCGTCGCCGGACGACATCCCCGAGGGCGCCGAGATCGCCATCCCGAACGACGTGGTGAACCAGGCGCGCGCGCTGCTCGTCCTGCAGTCCGCCGGGCTGATCACCCTCACGGACGGCGGCAACGCGTTCTCGACGCCGGCGGAGATCGACGAGGCCGCCTCCCGCGTGAAGGTGGTCCCGGTGGACGCGAACCAGACCAGCGTGCAGCTGCAGAGCCTGGACGCCGCGGTCATCAACAACAACTTCGCGACGGACGCCGGCATCGACCCGACCACCGCGATCTACTCCGACCTGGAGGACACCGACACGGCCCGCCCGTACCTGAACATCTGGGTGGCCCGCGCCGAGGACAAGGACAACCCGGTCTACGCGCAGCTGATCGAGATCTACCACTCGAAGGAGGTCACGGACCAGCTGCTCGAGGAGAACGGCGGCACCGCCGTGGTCGAGGACGTGCCGGCCGACGAGCTGCAGTCCGACCTGGCCGACCTCGAGGACCTGGTCCGCGAGTCCGCCGCCTGAGCCGCACCGCACGCGACCGCGCCCGCTCCCCCGAGGGGCGGGCGCGGTCGCGTGCGGGTGCGGGTGCGCGACCGCGTGCGGGGTGCGAGCGGGGGTGGCACGGTGGGCCCAGGCCGGGCGCTGAGACCCGGGGACACGGCTTCCCGGACGGGTGCTAGGGTCGCCGGCGTCCGCCCCCACCCAGGGACAGGAGTCGAGCACGTGAGCACCCACGCCGCTTCCGAGCACACCGCGCCGTCGATGCGCGTCATGGCCGGGGCGACCTGCGGGCTCATGTGCTGTCGTCAGCGAATGTGCTGACGCTGCGATCCCGCAGCACGGCCCTCCCGCGGCGGACCCGCCGCCCGGCTCCCCTGCTCCCCGCGAGCACCCCGCCGGGCCACCCCGGTCCTCCCAGGTCCTGACGCCCGACGGCTCCGTCGCCGGGCCGGGGGACGCCGCCGGACGGCCCCCGGCGCGGCACCACCGCCGCCACCCGCACCGCACGGCGGTCCCACCGGACCGCACGGGCCCGCACCGGCACGACCGCCGGGCCCGCGACCTGGAAGGCAAGCACCATGAAGCGCAGACTGACCGCCGCGATCGCCGCCCTCTCGCTGGGCGCGCTGGCCGCGTGCTCCGGCGGCGGCGAGCCGTCGTCCCCCACGTCGGCGGACCCGGACAACCCGGTGTCCGTGAAGATCGGCGTCGCCGACATCGCCCAGGAGTACTGGACGACCTTCACCGACCTCGCGGCGGAGGAGGGCATCGACGTCGAGCTGGTGAACTTCACCGACTACCAGCAGCCGAACCCGGCGCTCAGCAACGGCCAGCTCGACCTCAACCAGTTCCAGCACCTGCTGTTCCTCGCGGACTACAACGTCAACGCCGACGACGACCTCGCGCCCATCGGCAGCACGCTGATCTACCAGCTCGCGCTCTACACGACGAAGGGCTACACCTCCCCGGAGGAGATCCCGGACGGCGCGGAGATCGCGATCCCGAACGACGCCACCAACCAGGCGCGGGCCCTGCTCGTGCTGCAGTCGGCCGGCCTGATCTCGCTGACCGGCGGCGGCAACGCGCTGTCCACCCCGGCGGAGATCGACGAGGCCGCCTCCCGCGTGACGGTCGTGCCGGTCGACGCCAACCAGACCGCGGTGCAGCTGCAGAGCCTGGACGGCGCGGTCATCAACAACACCTTCGCCGCGGACGCCGGGCTCGACCCGACCGAGGCGATCTTCTCCGACCTGGACGACCCCGACCAGGCGCGCCCGTACGTGAACGTGTGGGTGGCCCGCGCCGAGGACAAGGACAACCCGGTGTACGCGCAGCTGGTCGAGATCTACCAGCGCGACGAGGTCATCGGGCAGCTCGAGGACGAGAACAAGGGCACGGCGGTCAAGCCGGACCTCTCGCCCGAGGAGCTGCAGACCAGCCTCACCGAGCTCGAGGACCTGGTCCGCGAGAACTCCTGACCCGCCGCAGCGCCGGGCGGCCCGCGGGTCGCCCGGCGCGGCACCCCGACCCCCACCCCCCACCCTGGACGGTGACCCGATGACCGCGATGGTCTCCCTGCGCGACGTGTCGAAGGTGTTCGACGGGGCCAGCGGCCCCGTGCACGCCGTCGACGGCGTCTCGCTCGACATCGAGCGCGGCGACGTGTTCGGCGTGATCGGCTACTCCGGTGCCGGCAAGAGCACGCTGGTACGCCTGATCAACGCGCTGGAGTCGCCGACGTCCGGGGAGGTGGTGGTCGACGGGACCGCACTGACCGGGCTGCGGGAGCGCGGCCTGCGGCCCGCCCGCGCCGGGATCGGCTTCATCTTCCAGCAGTTCAACCTGCTGCGGTCCCGGACCGTCGCCGGCAACGTCGCGTACCCGCTGCGCGTCGCCGGGTGGCCGCGGGAGAAGCGCCAGGCCCGCGTCGCGGAGCTGCTCGAGTTCGTCGGGCTCTCCGACAAGGCCAAGCAGTACCCCGACCAGCTGTCGGGCGGCCAGAAGCAGCGCGTCGGCATCGCCCGCGCCCTGGCCACCTCCCCCGCTCTGCTGCTCGCCGACGAGGCCACCAGCGCGCTGGACCCCGAGACCACCAAGGACGTGCTCGACCTGCTGCGGCGCGTGAACCGCGAGCTCGGCGTCACGATCGTGGTCATCACGCACGAGATGTCGGTCGTGTCCTACCTGTGCAACCGCGTCGCGGTGATGGAGCACGGCAAGGTCGTCGAGACCGGCGACGTCTACCAGGTGTTCGCCCACCCGCAGGCCGAGATCACGCGCCGGTTCATCGGCGCCGCCCTGCACGACCGGCCCCGCGAGGACGTCGTCGCGCGGCTGCGCGGCCGCCACCCGGGCCGCATCGTCACGGTGGCGGTCCGGGAGACCGAGGGCCGGCCCGGCGTCGCGATCACCGAGCGGTTCCGCGCGCACCACGTCGACGGCACGGTCGTGTTCGGCGGCATCACCGAGGTGAACGCCCGGCCGCTCGGCTCCCTCACCTTCGAGCTCACCGGCTCGGACGCCGACGTCGACGCGCTGATCGCCGACCTGCGGCAGCACACCGAGGTCGTCGAGCACACCGACGCCGGCGACCACGCCGGCCCGTCCACCGAGGGGGTGACCGCGTGACCACCCCGAACGGCACCTCCCTGTGGCCCGAGCTGTGGCAGGCGCTCGGCCAGACGCTGCAGATGGCGATCGCGGCGCTGGCGATCGGCGGGTTCTGCGGCCTGCTGCTCGGCCTGGCGCTCTACGTGACCCGGCGCGGGAACATCCTGCAGAACCGGCCCGTGTTCGCCGTGCTGAACGTGGCGGTCAACATCGTGCGGCCGATCCCGTTCATCATCTTCATCACCGCGGTCCGGCCGCTCACCCAGGCGCTGACCGGGGCGTCCTACGGCGTCGAGGCCGCGATCCCCGCGCTGGCGATCATGGCGACGTTCGCGACCTCCCGGATCGTCGAGCAGAACCTTGTGGCGCTCGACCCCGGCGTCATCGAGGCGGCGCGGGCGATGGGCGCCGGGCCGCTGCGGATCATCGCGACGGTGATCGTGCCCGAGACGCTCGGCCCGCTCATCCTCGGCTTCACGTTCCTGTTCGTCGGCATCGTCGACATGACGGCGGTCGCGGGCGCGATCGGCGCCGGCGGCCTGGGCGACTTCGCGATCGTCTACGGGTACCAGCGGTTCAACGACGTCGCGACGTGGACGGCGGTCGCGGTGATCGTCGTGATGGTGCAGCTCGCGCAGCTCCTGGGCAACTGGCTGGCCCGCAAGGTCCTGCGCCGCTGACCCCGGCCGCGCCCGCCGGCGCGGGGGTCAGAGCTTCTTGCCCGGGTTCAGGACCGCCGTGGGGTCCAGGACCTGCTTGATGCCGCGCTGGATCGCCAGGATGCGCTCGCCGAGCTCCCCGGGCAGGGCCCCGCGCTTCTCCGTGCCGATGCCGTGCTCGCCGGTGACCGTGCCGCCGAGCTCGACCGCGAGGGCCAGGATCCGCGCGTGGGCCTCGGCCGCGGCGGCGACCTCCGCGGGGTCGGCGGGGTCGAACGCGATGACGGGGTGCAGGTTGCCGTCCCCGACGTGGCCGCCGGTGCCGATGGGCAGCCCCGCCTCCGCGGCGATCCCCTGCAGCCGGTCGAGGAGCTCGGGCAGCCGGGTGCGGGGGACGGCGACGTCCTCGTTGATGCTGCCGCCGCGCAGCAGGCGCATGGCGGGGTTGAGCGCGCGCCGGGCCCGCATGAGCACGTCGATGCGCTCCGGCTCGTGCGCGACGTCGACGCCGAGCGCCCCGTGCGCGCGGGCGATCGCCTCGTACACCGCGACGTCGGCGGCCCCGCCGACCTCCTCGTCCGTGATCGCGATGAGCATCGCCCGCGCGCCGACCGGCAGGCCGGCGTCGGGGTCGTAGGCCGCGAGCCCCTCCAGCACGACGCCGTCCACGAACTCCAGCGTCGACGGCCGGTGCGGGCTCGCGATGATCGCGTTCGCCGCCTCCAGCGCCGCGGTCACCGACCCGAACGTCGCCGCCACCCCGCGGTCGGGGCCCGGCGCGGGCAGCAGGCCGAGGGTCGCCTCGGTGACGACGGCGAGCGTGCCCTCGGAGCCGACGACCAGCCCGGTGAGGTCCAGGCCGGCGACGGCCTTCACGGTCGGCGGGGCGGTCCGCACGACGGTGCCGTCGGCGAGCACGACCTCGAGCGAGCGCACGAAGTCCCGCGTCACGCCGTACTTCACGCACCGCATACCGCCGGCGTTCGTGGCGATGTTGCCCCCGAGCGTGCTCGTCGCGAACGACGCGGGGTCGGGCGGGTAGAACAGCCCCTGCGCGGCCACCGCGTCCTGCAGGTCCCGGGTCACGACCCCCGGCTGCACGACCGCCACCTGGTCCACCGGGTCGATGCGCCGGATCGCCGTCATCCGGGCCGTCGAGAGCAGGATCGCCCCGGGCACGGCGTTCGCGCCGCCGGCCAGGCCGGTCAGCGCGCCCTGCGGGACGACCGGGACGCCGTGGGCGTGGGCGGCGCGCAGCACGGCGGACACCTCGGCGGTGGTCGCGGGCAGCACGAGCACCAGCGGGTCGCCGGTCGGCGGGGTCGCGGAGCCGTCCTGCGCCCGGTCGCGCAGGGCCTCGGGGTCCGTCACCACGGCGTCGGCCGGCAGCGCCGAGCGGAGGTCGGCGAGGGCCGCCGCGAGGGCGTCGGCGGACGGGGCCGCGGGGGCCGGGACGGGGTCGACCGGGGTGCTGGTGCTCATGGCAGCCTCACGTGCTCGGGGGTGAGCTCGGCGACGGACCGCACGCCGAGCAGGCGCAGGGTCCGGCCGATCTCGGCGGTCAGGATCGCGGCCACGCGGTCCACGCCGCGCTCGCCGCCGGCCATCAGGCCGTAGAGGTAGGCGCGGCCCAGCATGACGGCCCGCGCGCCGAGCGCCAGGGCGGCCACGACGTCGCCGCCGTTGCTGAAGCCGGTGTCGACGTAGACCTCGGCGCGGTCGCCGACGGCGTCGACGGTGCCGGGGACCCGGGTCAGCGGCACCGGGGCGCGGTCGAGCTGGCGGCCGCCGTGGTTGGACAGCACCACCGCGTCGGCACCGGCGCCCACGACGCGCTGCGCGTCGGCGACGGTCTGCACGCCCTTGACGACGAGCGGGCCGTCCCAGTGCTCCCGCACCCACGCGAGGTCGTCGAGCTCGACGGTCGGGTCGAACATGTGCGCGGCGAGCTCCTCGATGGTGCCCTGCCACGCGTCGAGCGTCGCGAACCGGAGCGGCTCGGTGGTGAGGAAGTTCAGCCACCACGCGGGGTGCAGGGCGCCGTCGAGCACGACCTTCGGGCTGAGGGCCGGCGGGATGCTGAACCCGTTCCGGTCGTCCCGCAGCCGCGCGCCGCCCACCGGGACGTCCACCGTGATGACCAGCGCCTCGTACCCCGACTCCCGCGCGCGGGCCATCAGCTCGCGGGACGCGCCGCGGTCCTTCCACACGTACAGGCCGAACCAGTTCCGCCCGTCCGGGGCGGCCGCGGCGAGGTCCTCGATCGAGGTCGTGCCCATCGTGGACAGCGTGTACGGGACGCCCGTGCGGGCCGCGGACCGGGCGACGGCGGGCTCGCCCTCGTGCTGCATCATCCGCGTGAACCCCGTCGGCGCGTACACGAACGGCGCCGCCGCGGGCCGGCCGAGGACGGTGGTGCCCAGGTCGACCGTGCCGACGTCGCGCAGCACGGACGGCTGGAACTCGACGTCGCGCAGCACGCGGCGGGCCCGGCGGATCGACACCTCGGCCTCGGCCGCGCCGTCCACGTAGTCGAAGATCGAGCGCGGGGTGCGCGCCCGGGCGATCGTGCGCAGGTCCCGCACGGTGTACGCCCGGGACAGCCGCCGGGCGACGGGGTCCAGCTCGACGGGGCGCATCCGCAGCAGCGGCCTCAGCTCGGACCAGGTCTGCAGCCGTCGCCGCACGCCGGCGCCTCCTTCTCCCACGGGCCCGGCGGATCCGCGACCCGTCCTGGCACCGTAGCCCCCGCGGCCCGGGACCCGGCCCGGCGTCTCACCCCGCGGCAGCGGGTGTCGGGCACCGGCGGTCAGAGGGCCCGCACGAGCGTGACCAGCGCGGCGACCAGCACGGCGGCCGCGCCGACGGGGCCGGTCCAGCGGCGGGCCGCCGCGCCGGCGCGGTGCCGGACGAGCGACCCGGCGGACGCCAGCAGGCACTGCCACGCCGCCGACGCGCCCGCCACGCCGGCGACGAACCAGGCGACCGGCGTCGCAGGCGGGAGCGCGGCGGCGAGCGCGGCGAACGTGACGAGGGTCAGCGGGTTGACCGCGGTGAGCAGCACGAACCGGGCGGTGGTCGCGAGGGCCGGTCCGGAGCGGTCGGGCGGGCCGGGGGCCGCGGCGGGGGCGGGCCGCCGGGACCCGCGCAGCAGGTGCGCCGCGACACCCGCCAGCACGACGGACGCCACCACGGCCACGACCCGCTCGTGCCCGGCGAGCACCCGGGAGACCCCGGCCCCCGCGGTCGCCGCGACCACGGCGTACCCGGCGTCCACCACGGCGACCCCGCCCGCGGCGGCCAGCCCCCGGCGCAGCCCCGCCACCGCGCCGGCCCGGGCCACTAGCAGGCCGACCGGCCCGAGCGGGACGGCGACCCCGAGGCCGGCGAGGAGTCCGGTGAGCAGGGCGTCGAGGGCGGTCACGGGGAGGAGCGTCGCGGGCTCACCCGGCCGGGTGCTGCGGATGTCGCGGTGCGGCTGCGAGAGTCGCGGTATGGACGCCACGGACGACGCGATCCTCCGTCACCTCACCGCGGATGCGCGGCTGCCGTACCGCGAGCTCGGGCGGCTCGTCGGGCTGTCGCCGAACGCCGCCGCCGCCCGGGTGCGGCGGATGGTCGCGGACGGGCGCATCGGCGGGTTCACGGTGCGGGGAGCGGCGGGCGGCGCGGCGGCGCGGACCGGCGGGCTCGAGGTGTTCGTCGACGTCCGGCTCGCTCCCGACGCCGACTCCGACGCGTTCCGCCGGGCGACGGCGGCGCGCCCGGAGGTGCTGGACGCCGTGCACGTCACGGGCGGGTACGACTACCTCGTGCACGCGGTGGTGCGGGACGCCGCGGGGCTCGACCGGCTGGTCCGGGCGATGAAGCGGGAGGACGGCGCGGCGCAGACGGTGTCGCGGGTGGCGCTGCGGGCCGCGGGGGGCTGAGGGCCTACGTGTCCTTGTCCTTGTCCTTGCCCTTGCCCGACTCGGCGCCGGCACGCTCGTGGGCCCGGGGGTTCGCGTTCTCCGACGGGCCGCTGCCGCCGTCCCCGCCGTCCCCGTCGTCCGCGGCGTCCTCGGCGGCCGGCGGGTCCGCGGCGGGCGCGGGGTCCTCGGCGGGCGCCGTGTCCGCGGCGGGTGCCGCCGGATCGGCCACGACCTCGGCCGCGCCCCGGTCGCCCTCCGGGCTCCCGACGGCCGCGTCCGCGTCGGCGACGGCCGGCTCCACCGTCGCGACGTCGTCGGCCGCCTCCGCCACCGCCTCGGTCGGCTGCACCGACGGCGCCGGGTCCTGCCCCGCCTGCGGCCGGTCGCCCAGCGCCTGCGCGCCGAGCAGCGCCGCCGCGACCCCGACGGCGGCCGCCGCGACCGCCGCGCTGCGCATGCCGCGGCGCCGCGCCGACACCCCGTCCCGGCGGGCGCGCAGCGGAACGACCGGCGCGGCGGGACGGTCGTCGCCCTCCTCCGTCGCGGCGTCCAGGGCCCCCGCCGCGAGCGCCGCCACCGGCACCGCCAGCGTCGGTGCCCCCTCGTCGTCCGCCCCCACCGCCGCGGCGCCGGCGTCGCCCCGCACCGGCCCGAGGCCGAGCGCCCCGGGACGCAGCAGCGCGCGCAGCTCCTCGGACACCGCCACGGCGGTCGGCCGGTCGGCCGGGTCGAGGGCCGTCATCGCCGTGAGCAGCCCCGCCCAGCGCGGGCCGAGGTGCGTCGGGACCGGCGGCGGCTTGTGCAGCCGCGCGACCGCGGAGGCGATGGGCGTGCCCGGGAAGGCCCGCTCGCCCGTCAGGCACTCCACCAGCACGAGCCCCAGCGCGTAGACGTCCGACGCCGGGGTCAGCGCGCCGCCGGTCGCCTGCTCCGGGCTCAGGTACGACGGGGTGCCGAGCAGCTCGCCGGTGACGGTCAGGTGCTCCTCGCTGCGGGCGCGGGCGATCCCGAAGTCCGCGAGCTTCGTCCACGGCACGGTCGACCCGGAGCGCTCCTCGGGCGGCAGCAGGATGTTCGCCGGCTTCACGTCCCGGTGCACCACGCCCTCGTCGTGGATGTACGCCAGCGCCTCGGCGACGTGCGCCCCGACGACCGCCGCCTCGTCCGCCGGCATCGGGCCCGCCGCCACGCGCACCGCCAGCGACGGGCCGCGCACCAGCTCCATGACGAGGAAGTCCTGCTGCTCCGCGTCGGGAAGCTCCGTGCTGCCGGCGTCGAAGATCGTCACCAGGCCCGGGTGGCTGAGCCGGGCGAGCAGGCGCATCTCGGCGCGGTGCCGCTCGTCGGCCGCCCGGCCCGCCGCCGACGGGTGGAACACCTTGACCGCGACGTCCCGGCCGAGCACCTCGTCCCGCGCCGCGTACACCTCGGCCATGCCGCCGCGGCCGAGCCGCTCCGCGAGCACGTACCGACCGCCGAGCACCGTGCCGCGGCGGAGCGCACGGTCCCGGGGGCGCGCGTCGAGGGCCGGCGCGGTGGCGCCGGGGTCGGCCGGGCGCGCACCGTCCTCGGGCTGCTCGCTCACGGGTGACCTCCTCGACGGGAGGTACCAGGATCACCGGGGAGGCGGTTGCGCGCGCGGCGAGCGACCGCACGGGGTCACCTGTTCGGGCGAACCCGGGAGGGTCAGTCCGGCCTGACCTGCGTCTCGGCCAGCACCGACCGGAGCAGCGGCCGGCACGTCTCCGTGGCCCCGAGCACCAGCAGGCACCCGCCCGTGAGGCACCCGACGAGCAGCAGCAGCCCGCTGGGGTCGGTGATCCCCGCGATGCCGAGCACCGGCGACAGCATGACCACCGCCGCGGCGGCCGACCCGACGGCGACCAGCAGCATCGGCATGAGCACCTCCCGGCGGCGCACGGAGTCGAGCAGCCCGACCGGCGTCCCCGCGAGCACCTGCAGCGCGTACTCGCGGCGCCGGTCCAGCACGGACGCCGCCTGCGTGATGCCCGCCGACGCCGCCGCGACCAGGAACGTGATCACCAGGGTCAGCAGCGCGCCCCGCATGAGGTCGCCGGCGTACGTGTCGACCGCCGCCTCCTCGCCCTCCAGCGCCGACTGGATGACCGGCACGACCGCGAGCGCCCCGGCGACGAAGCCGGCGAGCCCGAGGCCGCCGACCACCCGCCAGGTCGCGCGCGGGTCGTCCACCAGCCGCCGGGCGGCCAGCAGCTGCGCCGGCGTCCGGGCCCAGCGCACCCGCAGCCGGCCCACCAGCCCGAGCACCCAGGGCCCGATGAGGTTCAGCGCCCCGAACCCGAGCGCCAGCGACCCGATCGCGAACGCGACGGCCGCGGCGCCGAGCGCGCCCAGGGACGCCGACACCACCATGAACAGCCCCATCGCCAGCACGGCGAGCACCGCCCGCACCGCGCGCATCCGCGGTGGGGTCGTCCGGCGCGCGACGCCGAGCGGCGACACCACCACCCGGCGCAGCGACAGGACGCCGGACACCACGGCCAGCAGCGGGACGGCCGCGCACGCCGCGAGCAGCACCGGCCAGCCGACCCACAGCTCCCCGACGCCGAACGTCGAGCCCTGGAACGGCACCCGCGTCCACACCGGCAGCAGCACGACGTACCCGGCGATGCCCGCGACCGCCCCGACGAGCCCCTGCCAGGCCGTCTCGACGACCGTCAGCGCCACCACCTCGCGCGGCGTCACCCCGAGCAGCCGGAGCGTGGCGAGCCGCGCGTCCCGCCGCGCCACCCCGAGCCGCGCGGCCGACCCCCCGAGCGTCAGCAGCGGCACGACCAGCAGCACCACCGCGGTCCACGCGAGGATCACGTACGAGTCGGCGTTCTCCCGCTGGTACTCGTCCGCCGGGTGCGCGGCGCGCCCCTGGAACCCGAGCAGCCCGCCGACCACGGACAGCGTCAGCGCCGTCATGACCGCGAACGCCGCGACCGCGAGCGCCGTCGTCAGCCGGCTGTCCCGCCCGCCCGCACCGCGCAGCCGCGGGGCCAGCGCGAGGACGGCGCTCACCGCGCACCGCCCGCGGGGTGCGCCGCCCGGGCCGCCGCGTCGCGCCGCACGTCGGCGACCACGCGACCGTCGACGACCTCCACCCGCCGGTCGCACCAGGCGGCGACGTCGGCGTCGTGCGTCACCAGCACCAGCGACGCGCCGGCCAGCCGGGTCGTCTCGGTCAGCACCCGCATGACGTCCTGGCCGGTGGCCTGGTCGAGGGCGCCCGTCGGCTCGTCGGCGAACACCACCTCGGGCCCGGTGATGAGCGCCCGCGCCACCGCCACGCGCTGCGCCTGCCCGCCCGACAGCTCGCCCGGGCGACGGCCCTCCATCCCCGCCAGGCCCAGCGACGCCAGCCACCGGCCCGCGAGCTCCGTCGCCTCCTTGCGCGACGTGCCGAGCAGCATCGGGGCCAGCGCGACGTTCTCCACCGCCGGCAGCTCGGACAGCAGCTGCCCGAACTGGAACACGAACCCGTACTGCCGCCGCCGGACCAGGGACCGCTGCCGCTCGTCCAGGTCGTGCAGCGTCCGCCCCGACAGCGCGACCGTGCCGGCGTCGGGGACGAGGATGCCCGCGAGGCAGTGCAGCAGCGTCGACTTGCCGGAGCCCGACGGCCCCATGACCGCCACCGACTCGCCGGGCGCGACGTCCAGGTCGACCCCCGCGAGGGCCGTGGTCGGGCCGAAGCGCTTGACCAGGCCGCGGGCGGACAGGCGGGCGGGGGTGCCGGGAGCCGCGGCGGCCGGCGGGGCGGGGGTCTGCTGCGTCATGCCCCCAGCGTCCGGCGGCGGGGGCCCGCGGCGCGTCGGACCGCGGGCGGGTCCGCCCCGGCCGGGCCCTGCGACCCGGGTCGGCGGTCGACGGGCGCCGTCCCCCCGCGGGCGGACGGCGGGTCATCCGCGCTGCCGACCCCCCCGGCCGCGGAGGGCGCGGGGCGCGGACGGCGCGCGGGCATGCAAGGACCCCCCGCACACCCGCCAGAGCTCACCTGCCCTTGCTGCCTTCCGGCCCTGGGGGGGTTCAGCGAGATGACGCCGCACGAGGGGTCTGCCACCAGCCTAACGCAGCCCCGGGCCTGGGCTCGACGTCCCGGTCCCGGGCCTGCCGCGGGTGGCACGATCGCCCCCGTGCCGTCCGATGCCGTCGTCGTGCGCCGCGCGCTCCCCGCCGACGCCCCCGCCCTCGTGGAGATCCGCGCGGTCATGCTCGCCGCCGCGGGCACCGACCCGGGCGGGCCCGACGCCCCCTGGCGGGCCGCCGCCGAGGCGTGGTTCCGGGACCGGCTGGCCGGCGACGACGTGGCCGCCGTGGTGGCCGAGCACCCCGCGGACGGCGTGGTGTCCGGGGCGGTCGGCTGCCGCGAGGACCGCCCGCCGGGGCCCGGGGGCGAGGAGGGCGTGCACGGGACCGTGTACTCCGTGGCCACCCTCCCCGAGCACCGCGGGGGCGGCCTGGCCCGGGCGTGCGTGTCCGGGATCCTCGACTGGTTCCGGTCCGACCCCGCCGTCGCGACCGTCAGCCTGGCGGCGACCGCCGAGGGCGAGCTGCTGTACCTCGGGCTGGGGTTCGCGTCGCAGCCGTTCGAGCCGATGCGGCTGCACCTGCGCTGACGCGCCCGCCGTCAGGCGTCGTCGAGGTGCCGCAGGTACCGCTCCGGGGCGCCGAGGAACCCGCGCCAGGACAGCACGAGGTCGGTGTCCTCCCACGCCTGCTCCCGCAACCCCCACGGCCCGACCTCGAGCACCTGCGCGCCCGGCAGCGCGGCCAGCACCGGCGAGTGCGTCGACAGCACCACCTGGGCGCCGGCCGCAACCAGCCCCCGCAGGTGCGCCAGCAGCGCGAGCGACCCGGTGAACGACAGCGCCGACTCCGGCTCGTCCAGCACGTACAGCCCCCGCCCGCGCATCCGGTCCTGGACCACCGCGAGGAACGACTCGCCGTGGGACATGTCGTGGAACGCGGCGTCCCCGCCCCCGGGGTTGTCCTCGAGGTACGTGTAGAAGCCGTGCATCGTCTCCGCCCGCAGGAAGAACCCACGGCGCGACGCACCCGCCCCCCGCTCGAGCAGCAGGTGCTCCCAGAGCGGCGACTCCGACGCCCGCGTCACGTTCCGGGCGCCAGTCGACCCGCCCTCGGCGCCCATGCCGAACGCCACCGCGAGCGCCTCCACCAGCGTGGACTTGCCGGCCCCGTTCTCGCCGACCAGCACCGTCGCCGGGCCGAGCTCCCAGCCGTCCGCGAGCACCTGGGCCACGGCGGGGACGTCCGCGAACCACGCGCCCCGCGGGACGGGCGCCGCCGGGTGGGCGCGGACGCGGCGGACGGGGAGGGTCACGGGTCGGGCGGTGCGCACGGGGTCAGCCCACCACAGTCGCGAGCGGCGCGGGCGCGCCCACCACGACGCCGCTCCCGCGCCCCGGGAGGTCGCCGAGCGGCCGGTTACCGACCTGCCCTCCGCCTCGGGTACCCTCTACGGGCCGGGAGGATTCGCCTAGTGGCCTATGGCGCACGCTTGGAAAGCGTGTTGGGTGCAAGCCCTCGGGGGTTCGAATCCCCCATCCTCCGCAGCACGAGGCCCCTCACCCGGGCGAACCGGGTGGGGGGCTCTCGCGTTCCCGGGCGCGCGGGCCGGCCCACGGCCGCTCCCCGAGCCGGCGCCTCCGCCCCGCCCGGCGTCAGCCGTCCTCGTCCGACCCCTCGTACAGCCCGATCTGGTTGCCCTCGGTGTCGACGAACACCGCCCACCAGCTCGTCGGGCTGATCTCCGTCTTCGGCAGCACCTCCCGACCGCCGAGCTCGGCCACGCGCCGCAGGGTGTCGTCGATCGAGTCGACCTCGACGTACGACCGCGGCCGGTCGAAGCCCTCGTCCCGCGGCGCGAGCCCGCCGCCGCTGATCTGGTTGGGCGCCCGCCACATCGGGTAGCCCTCGAATCCGGGCATCTCCTGGATGTCCCAGCCGAGCACCGCGGTGTAGAACTCCCGGGCCCGCGCGAGATCCGCGACGGGGATGTCGATGTGCGTGATGTCGCCGTGTCCCATGTCCGTCTCCTGTCGTTCCGTCGCCGGGTCCGCCGTCAGCCGGCCTCGGTCACGCCCTCGTAGAGCCCGATCTCGTTCCCGTCCGGGTCGAGGAGCACCGCGGACCAGCTCGTGGCGCTGATCTCCGTCTTCGGCACGCGGACCTGCCCGCCGTGCTCGGTCACGCGCCGCAGCACGTCGTCGATGGAGTCGACCTCGACGTAGGCGCGCGGCGCGTCCAGCTGCTCGCCGCGCTGGACGAGGCCGCCGCCGTTCATCTGGTTCGGGCCGCGCCACATCGGGTAGCCCTCGAAGCCCGGGTACTCCTGGACGCCCCAGCCGAAGAGGTCGTTGTAGAACGCGGTCGCGCGCGCGAGGTCGTCGGCCGGGATCTCGTGGTGCGTGATGTCGCCGTGTGCCATGTCCCCTCCCGGGGGCCGGTGACCCCGCGCCGCTGCGGGATCGGCTGCCGCCCAGCCTAGGGACGGCCACCGACACGGGCGAGGGTCAGCCCTTCGACCGCTTCGGGGCGACGAACGTCCGGACGCGCCGGGCGGCGACGGCGAGCTGCACGTCGCGGTACTGCGCGGCGCGGTGCATCTGGCCGCGCAGGTCGCTGCCGGACGGGCGGTGCCGCAGGTCGCACGGCACCTCGACGGCAACGAACCCCTTGCGGAGCAGGTCGATCGTCATGCCGGTCTCGACGCCCCACCCGCGGGCGAGCGGCGTCGCGGCCTCGAAGGCCTCGCGGGTCAGGCAGCGCATGCCGGACAGCGGCTGGGTCGGGGTCCACCCCGTCATCGACTGGATCGCGCGGCGGGCGGCGCCGACGACGATGCCCCGGCCCCCGGCACCGGGCTGCGGCGGCAGCAGGGCGATCGACACGTCCGCGGTGCCCTCGAGGACCGGGGGCACGAGCGGCGCGGTGTTCACCGCGGTCTCGCCGAGGTCGCCGTCGATGAACAGCAGCAGGCGCGGCGGGCGGTCCGGGGCGTCACGCATGGCGACGACGGCGGCGCCGGTCTCCATGGCGGCGGCCTTGCCCCGGTTGTGCGAGTGCCGGACGACCACCGCGCCGGCCTCGCGGGCGACGTGCTGGGTGTTGTCCTCGGACCCGTCGTCCACGACGAGCACGAGGTCCACGTGCGGGATCGCCCGCGCGGAGCGGACGGTGGCGGCGATGCGGCGGGACTCGTCCTTCGCGGGGATGACGACGGCGACGCGCTGCCGGGAGCGGCCGGTGCGGGCCGTCGTCGTCGCGGCCTCCAGCGGCGCGGTCGGCGCCGGCTGGTGGCGGCGGGGCTTGCGCGGTGCGGGCTCCGCCGGGGTCGCGGCCTCGTCGGGCGCCGCGCCCTGGGCAGGGCGGTCGGCGACCGGTCGATCCTCGGTCCTGTCCTCCGCCGCGCCCGTCACGCGCCACAGCCTAACGATCGGACCCCGGCGCGGCGCTCTGCGAGGGCGGGACACGCGGAGGCTGCACAGGACGGTCACACCGGCGGCGCGACGTCGTCACCTGCGGTTCCGCGCGGGACCGCCGGACCCCGGGGACGCCGGAGGCCGGCACCCGCGGACCGCTCCGCGCGTGCCGGCCTCCGCCGGGCCGGGTCGCCTCAGCGCAGCGTGACCTGCCGGGCGACGATGCCGGCGCGGGCGCGGCGGGCGTTCGCGTCGAGCGGCTCCGTCTCGGCCACCGCGGCGGCGAACGTCGGCGCGAACGCGGCCACCGCGTCCTCGATGTCCTCCGCCTCGCTGCCGCGCGCCAGCTCCCAGACCGGCACGACCAGGCCGTTGGACCGGAAGTAGCCGATGAACTTCGCGCCGTCGAAGCCCGACTCGCGGCGGCCGTGCAGACGGGCGAGGCCGTCGATGACCTGCTGCTCGTCGTGCGGCTGCGCCCAGCGCAGGTACTCGCGGGCACCCATGCGGACCCAGTAGCCGGCGTCGACGGCGGCGAGCTTCTTGGTGCCGACGACGCCCGCGTCGGCCTCCTCGACGGCGGCCTTGAGCTCGGGCGTCATCTCGGTGCCGGCGGCGATCCAGTAGGAGAAGGAGTCCTCGACCGTCACCTCGAAGGGCACGGTCAGGTCGAGCACGTCCTGCAGGCGCGGGCCGGGGCCGGGCAGGCCGGACTGCTGGACGGCGGTGCCGGGCTCGGAGTCCAGCGCCTCCAGGAGGGCGGCGGCGAGGTCGCGGCTCGCGTCGCCGGAGCCCCCGACGGTCTGCAGGGCGAGCAGCACGACGCCGTCGGCGCGGTGCAGGGCGGCCCAGCCGTCGGGCAGCACGGTGGTGACCGTGACGTCGCGGGCGCCGTGCTCGGCGGTGGTGCGGGCGGTCGCGGTGGCGGCGGGGACGAGCTCGCGCAGGGCGACCCAGTCGGGCTCACCGGGGAGACCCTCGAAGGGGCGCAGCACGAACTCGACGGAGGATGCGGAGGCCATGCCGACGAGGGTACCGGGCGCGCTCGTCCACAGGTTCCCTGCCCAGCCCGCCGCCGCGGCCGCTTCGGTGGCAGGATCGACGCCATGGACCCGCGCGCCGGAACCCCTGCCCAGCCCTCCGACCTGGTGGACGTCGACGCGATGCTCGCCGCGTACCACGACCGCCGTCCCGACCTGGACGACCCCGCGCAGCGCGTGGTGTTCGGCACCAGCGGGCACCGGGGGTCGAGCCTCGACGGCGCGTTCAACGAGGCGCACATCGTGGCGATCACCGCGGCGATCGTCGAGTACCGGCGGGCCCAGGGCACCGACGGCCCCCTGTTCATCGGGCGGGACACCCACGGGCTGTCGCTGCCCGCGTGGAGCACGGCGCTCGAGGTGCTGGCCGCCGCCGGCGTCGAGGTGCGGGTGGACGCCCGGGACTCGTGGACGCCGACCCCGGCCGTCTCGCACGCGATCCTGCTGCACAACGGCGCGGCGACCTCCGAGGGCGTGCGCGCGTCGGGCCCGGGCCTGGCCGACGGCATCGTCGTCACCCCGTCGCACAACCCGCCCCGGGACGGCGGCTTCAAGTACAACCCGCCGCACGGCGGTCCCGCGGGGTCCGAGGCGACCTCCTGGATCGCGGACCGCGCGAACGAGCTGCTGGCCGGCGGCGTGGACCGCGTGCCCCGCGTGAGCCTGGACGCCGCGCTCGCCGCCGACACCACGCGCAAGCACGACTACCTCGGCGCGTACGTCGACGACCTGGTGCACGTGCTCGACCTGGACGCGATCCGGTCGGCGGGCGTGCGGATCGGCGCGGACCCGCTGGGCGGCGCGTCCGTCGAGTACTGGGGCGCCATCGCCGAGCGGTACGGGCTGGACCTCACCGTCGTGAACCCGCGGGTCGACCCGCAGTGGTCGTTCATGACGCTCGACTGGGACGGCAAGATCCGGATGGACTGCTCGTCGCCGTCCGCGATGGCCTCGCTGGTCACCGCGATGGGCGGGGACGCCCCGTTCGACATCGCCACCGGCAACGACGCGGACTCCGACCGGCACGGCATCGTCACCCCCGACGCCGGGCTGATGAACCCGAACCACTACCTCGCGGTGGCGATCCGCTACCTGTACTCCGGCGCCCGCCCCGGCTGGCCGGCGGACGCGGCGATCGGCAAGACGCTGGTGTCGTCCTCGCTGATCGACCGGGTCGCCCGCTCCCTCGACCGGCGGCTGCTGGAGGTGCCGGTCGGCTTCAAGTGGTTCGTCCCCGGGCTGCTGGACGGCTCGGTCGGGTTCGGCGGCGAGGAGTCCGCGGGGGCGTCGTTCCTGCGCACCGACGGCTCCGTGTGGACCACCGACAAGGACGGGATCATCCTCGCGCTGCTCGCGTCCGAGATCCTCGCGACCACCGGGCGGTCGCCGTCGCAGCACCACGCCGACCTCGTCGCGGAGTTCGGCGAGTCCTGGTACGCCCGGGTGGACGCGCCCGCGACGCTCGAGCAGAAGGCCACGCTCGGGAAGCTGTCCCCGGAGCAGGTCACGGCCACCACGCTCGCGGGCGAGGAGATCACGGCGAAGCTCACCGCCGCGCCCGGGAACGGCGCCGCGATCGGCGGGCTCAAGGTCACCACCGAGAACGCCTGGTTCGCCGCCCGGCCGTCCGGGACCGAGAACGTGTACAAGATCTACGCCGAGTCCTTCGCCGGGCCGGAGCACCTCGCCCAGGTGCAGGAGGCCGCCAAGGAGGTCGTCTCGGACGCACTGGGCTGATCGCGGCGCGGCGCGCGGCGCGGTTCCCGTGCGCGGGCCAGGGCGCGGGGACGGGCCCTGGCAGGGGCGCGGGCGCGGGCGCGGGCGCGGGCGCGGGCGCGGGCGCGGGCGAAAAGCGTGGCCCGCGGACCGGGCCCGGTCCTAGCCTCGACGCGGGCCCGCACGGGGCCCGGCCCGGTCGCCGTCCGCGAGCGGAGCCATCACAGAGAGCCCGATGCCAGAGGACGGTCCAGGTGCCGGCGAGCGGATCCGTCCGCTCCCACACGAACGCCCACTGGAACCCGTGCAAGGAGCATCATCGTGTTCGACCTCCGTCTCTTCTCCATCCGTGAGTCCCGCCACCGCATCCACAACCCCCTGACCGAGCGGCAGCTCGCCGGTTTCGGTGCCAGGCTCGGCATCACCGGCGCGCACGTCCTCGACCTGGCGTGCGGGTCCGGTGAGCTGCTGTCCACCTGGGCGCGCGACCACCGGGTCACCGGGGTGGGTGTGGACCTCAACCCCGACTTCGTCGCGTCCGCCCGGGCCCGCGCCGCCGAGCTGGGCGTGGACGACGCGGTCCGGTTCGTCGAGGCCGACGCCTCCGGGTACGTCGCGGACGCCCCCGTCGACGTCGCGGCCTGCGTCGGGGCCACCTGGATCGGCGGCGGGGTGCCCGGCACGATCGACCTGCTGAACCGGAGCCTGACCCCCGGCGGGATGCTGCTGGTCGGCGAGCCGTACTGGCGCACCGTCCCCGGCACCCCCGAGGAGGTCGCCGGGTGCGGGGTCTCCTCCGCCGACGAGTACCTGACCCTGCCCGGCCTGCTGGCCTCGTTCGGCGCGCTGGGCTACGACGTCGTCGAGATGGTCTGCGCGACCGAGGAGTCCTGGGACCGGTACATGGCACCCCAGTGGCTGAGCATGCGCCGCTGGGCCGACGCGCACCCGGACCACGACCTGCACGACGAGGTCCGCCGCCTGCTGGCGACCGAGCCGCAGCAGTACGCGGCCTTCATGCGGGTGCACTTCGGGTGGGGCGTGTTCGCGCTGATCGCCCGGTAGCCCGACGGCCACGCCAGGCCGGGCGTGCGGGACGCGCCCGCCCGGCCTAGCGTGGGCGCCCCGGACGAGCAGCGAAGGAGCGCCCGATGAGCGAGAGCACCCCGGACCGCGAGGACGCACCGGTCCCCGCCGACACCCCGGACGCCGTGACGGACCCCGACGTGGACGAGGTCCGCGACGCGGAGGTCTCCGACGAGGAGGTCGCCCGGTCGATGCCCGACCCGGGCACGAGCGACGCGGACCCGGCGTCCTTCCTCAACCCCTGACCGCCGGCTGCTCCCGCCGGCCCCTCGAGGTGAGGGGGCACCCCGCGAGCAGCGGCGGCATGACGCGACCCACCCCGGATGCACGCAGGATGCCCCGCGGCGCAGCGAGCGCGCTCGGCGTCAGTCCCCCTCGGACATGACCAGGTCCGCGTACTCCGGGTGGTCGGCGACGTACCGCCGCACGAACGGGCACAGCGGGACGATCCGCTCGCCCGCCGCCCGGACGGCGTCCAGCGCCGCCGCGACCAGCGTCGAGCCGATGCCCTGGCCCCCGTACGCGGCGTCGACCTCGGTGTGCGTGAAGACGACCACGCCCGGGCGCCGCCGGTAGGCCGCGACGCCGAGGACGGTGCCGTCGGGGGCGAGCGCCTCGAACCGGTGGTGGTCGGGCGCGTCGACGACGGTGGGGTCCGGCATGGCCTCAGTGTGCGCCGCGGGGCGTCGGTTCACCCGCCGTCCGCACCCGTGTCACCGGCAGGTGCCAGACTGTCCGGGTGCTGGGGCCCTACCGTGACGTGCTCTCCCGTCCGGGGGCGCTGGCGTTCTCCTCCGCCGGGGTGATCGCCCGGCTGCCGATGTCCATGGTGGGCATCGGCATCGTGCTGATGATCGAGGCGCTCTACGACTCGTACGGCCTCGCCGGCAGCGTGTCGGCCGCGTACGTGCTGGCGCAGGCGGTCTGCTCGCCGCCGCTGGCCCGCCTCGTCGACCAGCACGGGCAGGCGCGCGTCATGCGTCCCGCGATCGCCGTGTCCGCGACCGGCCTGGTGACGCTCGTGCTGAGCGCCGCCGCCGGCGCGCCGGTCTGGACGCTCTACGTGACGGCGATCGTGGTCGGCTCGACCATCGGGTCGTTCGGGGCGCTGGTCCGGGCGCGGTGGTCGCACGTGCTCGACGACCCGCGCGCCCTGCACACCGCGTACTCGCTGGAGTCGGCGCTGGACGAGCTCGTGTTCGTCGTCGGGCCGATCCTCGCCACGACCCTGGCGACGGCGGTGGCGCCCTCCGCCGGGCTGGTCGTGCCGGTGGTCGGCATGGTGCTCGGCGGGCTGTGGTTCCTCGCCCAGCGCGGCACGCAGCCGCCGCCGCACCCGCGGACCGAGCTCCCCGCCGGCCCGGACGGCACGCCCGCGCGGCGGGTGTCGGTCATGCGGTCCGGCGGCATGGTCGTGCTCGCGATCGTGTTCGTCGCCATGGGCGCGATCTTCGGGGCCACCGACGTGAGCACGGTCGCGTTCGCCGAGGAGGCCGGGCGCCCGGGACTCGCGGGCGTGGCGCTCGCGGTGTTCGCCTGCGGGTCGATGATCTCGGGGCTGCTCTACGGCGCGCGGCACTGGGTGACCCCGCTGTGGCGGCGGTTCGCGATCGGCATGGTGGCCCTGGCGATCGGCGCCTCGCTGTTCGTGCTGGTCAGCTCGATGGCGATGCTGTCGGTCGTCATGTTCGTCGCCGGGTTCGCCATCGCGCCGACGCTCGTCAACGGCAACGGGCTGGTGCAGCACTTCGTCCCGCGGGAGCGGCTGACCGAGGGGCTGACCTGGGTCGGGACGTCGCTCGGCGTCGGGGTGTCGCTCGGCTCGTGGGTCGCGGGCTCGCTGATCGACCGGCAGGGCTCGCACGGCGGGTACCTGGTGGTCGTGGCGTCCGCCGGGCTGGCGGTCGTGGCCGTGCTCGCCTCGCTGCGCACGCTGCGCGCGGGCACGGCGGACCTGGGGACGGTCGACGCCGCCGAGACCGCCGCCCCGGCGGCACCGGAGGACGGCGCCCGCTGAGGACGCCGCCCCGGGCCGGTCGTCAGCGCAGCACGCGCGGCGCCCCCTGGTCGTCCTGCGCCCCGGCCCGGCGGCGCTCGGCGAAGATGCCGAGGACCAGCAGCAGCCCGCCCGCCGCGAGCAGCGTGAGCAGCCACGGCCCGGCGGAGATCGTCCGGCCGATCTGCGCCGCGAACACGCTGACCACCGCGACCGGCAGCGCCGCGGCGCCCACCACCAGCGGGGCGCGGAGCAGCTGCCGGGCGCCGAGCAGCATGAAGCCGAGCGCGAGCACGACGACGAGGATCGCCCGCCACGTCATCGGGTCGGTCCAGATCGCCAGCATCGACGGGCCGAGCGTCGCCAGGACGCCGGGGGTGAGCGTCGCGACCGACCCCTCGTAGCCGACCGGCCAGCCGGCGGCGGAGCGGCGGGCGGGGGTCGCGGGGGTCGCGGGGGTCGCGCGGTCCGCGAGCGACGCGCGCAGGGCCACCAGGCCCATCGCGGTCAGCGCCAGGCCGAGCGGCAGGGCGAACACCTCGACGCGCAGCAGCCGGGTGCTCCACGCGCCGATCGCCCAGGCGAGGCCGCCGAGCCACAGGAACCAGCCCGGCGGAAGCACGAGGGCGGACGGGGAGGCGGGGGAGTCCGGGGCGGCCGGGCCCGCCGGACGGGGGCGGGCGACGTCGGCGCGGACCGCCAGCACCGCCAGCGCGAGCAGCCCGAGCTCGACGACCCAGCCGGTCCACACGGCCGCCCACGAGGGGCGGACCGCGACGAGCACCCCGACCGTGCCCGCGACGAGCGCGGGGCCGAGTGCCCAGCGGCGCAGCAGCGCGGCGCGGTCGTCGGCGGACCGGCGGGCGAGCAGCCGGCAGGCCGCCCCGAGCAGCACCGCGCCGGCGAGCGACCACAGGAGCGCGACGCCGAACAGCCGGGCGTCGCCGGCGGGCGACCCCTGGGGGGTGCTCGCGGCGAGGTGGGCGGACCGCACGGCACCGGCGAGCGCCGCGACGGCCGCGCCGCCGAGCAGCGCGTCGGTGAGGACGCGCAGGGCGCGGGCCCGGGGCGCCGGGCCGGCCGCGCGGTCGGCGTCGGGGTCGGCGTCGGCGTCGGCGAGCACCGCCACGCCCACCGCGAGCGCCGCGCACGCCAGCAGCACCGCCGACCGGAGGCCGGTCTCGCGCCCGAGGACCGCGAGCAGCAGCGTCGGCGCGACGAGCAGCGCGGTGCCCGACTGCACCAGCGGCCGCCAGCCGTCGGCCCGGCGGGACAGCAGGGTGCCGACCACGACCGCGGCGAGCGCGGGCGGCACGGTGTAGGCCTCGACCAGCCCGACCTCCCACCACGCGAGCGCCGACCAGACGACCCCGGTCCACAGCGCGGCGGAGGCCCACCAGACCGGGCGCCGGTCGGGCCGCCGGGCGACGGCCGTGCCGCCCGCGGCGAGGATCGCGCACACCACGAGGACGGTGCCGGCACCCGTGCTGTCCCGTGCGATCGCGAGCAGCAGCGCGACGGCGCCGGTCGCGGCGGCCGCGGCCTCGAGCGCGACCCGGGCGTGCTCGGCGGGCACGTCCAGCGCCCGGCGGCGCAGGCGGCCGGCGACGGGCGGGGCGGCGACCGCCGCGGCGGCGGCCAGCACGGCGACGACCGGCAGCAGCACCGGGGACGCCGACCCGGGCAGCAGCACGGCGCCCGCGCAGATGAGGGCGACGGCGAGGGTCGGCACCACGAGGGCGGCGGCGAGCACGCGCAGCCAGGCGGGGACCGGGCGCACCCGGGTGTCGAGCAGCACGCCCTCGAGCACCAGCAGCGCGGCCGCGGCGCCGGCCGACCACCACGTCCGGTCGGCGGCCACCGCCACGACGGCGACCCCGGCCGGGACCACGGCGACCGCCAGGACGGCCAGCCACGTGTCGCGGCCGACGCGCGGGACGACCGTCAGCACCACCGCGGCCACGGTCAGGGCGACCGAGACGCCGCCCGCCACCCCGAAGCCGTCCCAGCCGAGCCACCCCAGCAGCACGGCGAGGACCGCCCCGGCGTAGGCCGCGCCGGCCGCCACGAGGACGCCGCGCAGGTCGGCCGTCACGAGCCGCCGGGTGCGGAGCAGCAGCACGACCGCGGCGACGGCGCCGAGGGCCGCGGTCGGGCGGGACACCCAGGAGAGGGCGGTGAGGAACGCGAGCTGGGCGAACGCGGCGGCGACCAGGGTCGCCCGCCACGGTGTCGCCGCCGCCGGGACCGCGCCCGCGGTCGGCGGCTCCGTGCCCGCGTCCCGGGAGGGCAGGCGGCGGGCGGCCTCCACCAGCAGCACCGCGAGCACCAGCTCCCCGACGAGCAGAGCGGGCGACCACGGGTGCAGCAGCCCGGTCGCCGCGGCGACCGCGAGCACGACGGCCGCCGGCAGGCACGCGCGGCCGAACGCGACGACGGCCGGCGGGCGCACGACGGGGACGAGCGCGGGGCCGCCGACGCCGCCGGGCAGGCCGCTGCCGGGCAGGCCCGCGCCCGGCACGCCAGCGATCCCCGCGGGCACCGCCCCGGGCCACGGCCGGTGCCGCACCGGCGCGAGCGGGATCCGCCCGATCGCCGCGAGGGCCCCGGCCAGCACCGCGAGCGCGAGCACCGGCCCGACCCCCGAGCCGCCCGCCTCGGCGAACGCGGCGGGGCCCAGCAGGTCCGGGACGGGCGCGCCCAGCGCCCCGAGCAGGGCGAGCGTCGAGCCGGTCCCCGCCACCGCGCCCGGCACGGTCGCGAGCACGAGCGCGACCCAGCCGCCGGTGACCCGCGCCCGGTAGAGCACGTCGGTCGCGGTCGGCGTCCCGCCGGCGAGCGGCAGCGCGACCAGCAGCGTCCACGCGCCCGCGCCGGCGACCGGGCCCGCCCCGCCCCCGGAGGGCACCGCCCCGATCGCGGCGACCACCGCACCGAGCACGGTGAGCGCGCCCGACGCGGACGTCCACGCCGCCGCCTGCCCGGAGCGCGTCTGCACCGCCGCGACGGCGGCGGCGAGCAGCAGCCCGACCGCGATGCCGCCCGAGTCCCAGCCGCGCACCGGCGACGGCAGCGCCACCGTGGCGGCCAGCGCGGCGACGAGCAGGACGGCGGCGGCCAGCACGAGCAGCCCGTCCAGCGCCGGGGACGACCGCTCGAACCGCCCGGCCACGGCGCGCCCGAGCGGCACGCGGACCAGGGTCACGAGGCCGGCGGCGAGCAGCCCGAGGTGCCACGCCCACGGGCCCCCGACCGCCCCGGCGACGCAGAGCGGGACCAGCGGCAGCGCGAGCACGGCGACCGTCCACGAGCGGACCCGCGCCGCGAGCCCGGCGGCGGGCAGGCCGGTGCCGACCCCCGCCAGCAGCACCGCCAGCACGACCCACCGGGCCGGGGCGTCGGCGAGCTCCGCGACCACCCACGCGTCCACGACGGCGAGCGCGGCGACGAGGCCGCCCACCGCCTCCGCGGAGCCGCCGATGCCCGTGCGCCGCAGCACCAGCGTGCCCGCGGCCGCGCCGGCCGTGGCGAGGAGCAGCACGACCACGCGGGCGGCGGGCGCCTCGGCCAGCACGAAGAACGCGAACACCAGGGCCGCGGCGGCGACCAGGCCGGCGCCGGCGAGGGCGAAGAGGCGGGCGACGTCGAAGGGGCGCTCGGCGCGCGGGGCCGGGGCCGGGGCCGGGCCACGGAGGTACGGGGGGACCGGGAGGACCGGCGCGGCCGGGCCGGGCAGGGGTGCCGGCCGGCCGGCCGGGGCGAGGCTGGCGGGCTGCACCGGCGAGGGCTGCGCGGCGTGGGCCGGCTGCGCGGCGGCAACCGGCGGCACGGGCGCGGCGTCACCGTACGGCGCCCCCGGCACCCACGTCGACGCCCCCGGGACGCCGCCCGCCGCGCCCGCGGACCGCGCCTGCTGCGCCGCCCGCACGGCGTCGATCACCCGCTGCCGCTCGTCCAGCGCCCGCACCGCGGCCCGGGACGCCTCCGCGATCCGCGAGCCCTCCGCCCCGGCGAGGTCGAGCCCGCACCGGTCGCAGCGCGCGACCCGGAGCGTGGCGCCGCACGCGGCGCAGCGGGAGAAGTCGATGAGCTCGCGCCGCGCGGCGTCCGCCGAGGTCGTGTCCACGTGCAGAGCGTGCCAGCCCGGGCGCCCCCGGGTGCGGCGTGCACAGTTCCTGCGCAGACTTTCACCAGGTCGCCCGTCGTCGGCGGACCCCGGCAGATCCCCCGCGGCCCCCCGGCCGACCCCGCGCGGCGCGGCCGGGGTGACGGACGAGACAGGCCCCGGAGTGGCGCCGCTCGAATCATGGGATGAATATGGCCGGACACGACAACGACAGGAGCGGGACGTGGCACGCAGCAGCACGGTGGCCGACCAGCTCGTCGCCCAGGTGGTGGCGGCCGGCGCGACGCACATCTACGGCATCGTCGGGGACAGCCTGAACCCGGTGGTCGACGCGGTCCGGCGGGCGCAGAAGGACGGCGCGGACATCCAGTGGGTGCACGTCCGGCACGAGGAGGCCGCGGCGTTCGCCGCCGCCGCGGAGGCCGAGATCACCGGCCGGCTCGCGGTCTGCGCGGGCTCCTGCGGGCCGGGCAACCTGCACCTCATCAACGGGCTCTACGACGCGAACCGCAGCCGCGTCCCGGTGCTCGCGATCGCCTCGCACATCCCGAGCGCGCAGATCGGCACCCAGTACTTCCAGGAGACCCACCCCGACCGGCTGTTCGTCGAGTGCTCGGTGTACTCCGAGATGATCTCGTCCGCCGCGCAGGCGCCGCGGGTCATCCGCTCCGCGATCCACCACGCGTACGGCGCCCCGGGCGTCGCCGTGCTGACCCTCCCCGGCGACGTCGCCGACCTCGAGGCGCCGGCCCCCGGTCCCGACACGCTGACCCGGCCGCGCCGCCCCCGCGTCGTCCCCGCGGACGCCGACGTCACGGCGCTCGCCGACGCGATCGACGCCGCGAAGAAGGTCACCATCCTGGCCGGCGCGGGCGTGCGGGGCGCGCACGACGACGTCATCGCCCTGGCCGACAAGATCGCCGCCCCGGTGGGGCACAGCCTGCGCGGCAAGGAGCACATCCAGTACGACAACCCCTTCGACGTCGGGATGACCGGCCTGCTCGGGTACGGCGCGCTCCAGGCGTCGATGGACGAGGCCGACCTGCTGATCCTGCTGGGGACCGACTTCCCGTACGACCAGTTCCTCCCGGCCGGCGTCCGCACGGCGCAGGTTGACATCGACCCCACGCACCTCGGCCGGCGGACGCGCTCCGACCTGGCGGTGGTCGGCGACGTCGGTGAGACGGTGCGGCTGCTGCTCCCGCTGGTGAGCCGCAAGAAGTCCCGGCGGTTCCTCGACTCGATGCTGAAGAAGCACGAGAAGGCCATGTCCGGCGTCGTCGGGGCCTACACGAAGGACGTCGAGCACCACACGCCGATCCACCCCGAGTACGCCGCGGTGGTCCTGGACGAGGAGGCGGCCGACGACGCCGTGTTCACCGTGGACACCGGCATGGGCAACGTCTGGGCCGCGCGCTACCTGACGCCGAACGGGCGGCGCCGGGTCATCGGGTCGTTCCTGCACGGCTCGATGGCGAACGCCGTCCCGCACGCGATCGGCGCGGCCTTCGCCGCCCGGGACTCCGGCGCCCGGCAGAAGCACGTGGTCGCGATCGCCGGCGACGGCGGCCTGTCGATGCTGCTCGGCGAGCTGGTCACGCTCGTGCACTACCAGCTGCCCGTGAAGATCATCCTGTTCGACAACGCGACGCTCGGCATGGTGCGGCTCGAGATGCTCGTGGACGGGCTGCCCTCGTTCGGCACGGACTCCCCGTCGGTCGACTACGCCGCGGTCGCGAGCGCCATCGGCATCCCGTCGGTCCGCGTCGAGGACCCCACGCAGATCCGCACCGCGCTGCGCGAGGCGTTCGCGCACGACGGTCCCGCGCTCGTCGACCTGGTCACGGACCCGCGGGCGCTGTCGATCCCGCCGAAGATCACGCGGCAGCAGGTCAGCGGGTTCACGGCGGCGATGAGCAAGGAGATCCTCGGCGGGGGCATGGGCGAGGTCATGGCGATGGCCCGCTCCAACCTCCGCAACGTCCCGCGGCCCTGACCGGGCGCACCGAGGCCCGCGGACGGAGTGCGGAGGGCGGCGTCAGTGGAGGTCGCTGAGGGCCGCGCGGATCTCCGTCGTGATCACCGTCATCGCGCGCTCCGCCGCCTCGGGGTCGCGGGCGCGGATCGCGTCGGCCACCGCGTCGTGCGCGTCGAGGGCCTCGGGGCGGGGGCGGTCGGGCATGAGGCCGTGCCGGGTGCGGCCGGCGAGCACCTCGGCGACGACGCCGGTCAGCGCGGCGAACATCTCGTTCCGGCCGGCGCGCAGCAGCAGCGCGTGGAACTCGATGTCGCAGACCACGAACTCGTCCAGGCGGCCGGCCTCGCCCAGCTCGCGCATCCGGGCGACCAGCACGAGCAGCCGGTCCACCTCGCCGGGGTCGGCGTGCCGGGCGGCGGCCGCGGCGGCGACGGGCTCGACGGCGGCGCGCAGCTCGGTGAGCGACCGGAGCTGCGCGAGCCGGCCCGGGCCGGCCAGCCGCCACCGGATGACGCGCGGATCGAACACCATCCAGTCGGCGGCCGGGCGCACCACGAGGCCGACGCGGCGGCGGGAGGTCACGAGGCCGAGGTGCTCGAGCATCCGCATGGTCTCGCGCGCGACCGTCCGGGAGACCGCGAACCGCTGCTGGATCTGCTCGAGGGTGAGCACGGAGCCCTCGGGCAGGGCACCGGCCGTGATCTCGGAGCCGATCACCTCCAGCACGGTGCTGTGCAGCACCTCGACGCCCACCGCTCCTCCTCGCGCCCGGTGCGGGGGCGGTCCGGTCGACGCGCGCCACCCGGGCAGCCGTGCCAGGGTCGCACACGGAGCGCGGACGACCAATGCGGGCGACTGGTGCGATCTTTGGTTTTCAAAGGTCGCACCTTTGTGCGACAGTGTGCCGGTGCCCCGGACGGTTCCGGGGCGCGACCGGACGTACCGCGCCCGGACGACGACGTCGAGGAGGGCACTGATGCCTGAGGTGCAGCACCTGGTGGTCATGGGGGTCGCGGGGTCGGGCAAGACCACGACCGCGCAGATCCTCGCCGACCGCCTGAACTGGCCGTACGCGGAGGCGGACGAGTTCCACCCGCAGGCCAACATCGACAAGATGTCGGCGGGCACCCCGCTGACCGACGAGGACCGCTGGCCGTGGCTGCGCGCGATGCGCGACTGGCTCACGGAGCAGTCCCGCGCGGGGCGGTCGACGATCGTCACGTGCTCCGCGCTGCGGGTCGCCTACCGCGACGTGCTGCGCGAGGCCGAGGGCCGGGTGCGGTTCGTGCACCTGTCCGGGACCATCGAGTCGATCGGCGACAGGATGTCCGGCCGCGCCGGGCACTTCATGCCGACCTCGCTGCTGCCGTCGCAGTTCCAGACCCTCGAGCCGCTGACCGACGCCGAGGACGGCGTGGTCGTCGAGGTCGAGGTGTCCCCGCACTCGGTCGCCGACGCCGCGCTGCGCGCGCTGGGCATCGACCCCGCCACCGCACGCGCCACGGAGGAGACCCGATGAGCCTGCTCGCCGACGGCGCCCTGCTCGCCGCAGCGGCGGAGGACGCCGCCCCCGCCGTCTCGGACACGCGCCTGGTCGTCGCGGCGGTGCTCGGCATCGCGGTGATCGTCCTGCTGATCGTCTGGCTGAAGCTGCACCCCTTCCTCGCGCTGATGCTCGGCGCGGGCGTGCTCGCGGTCGCCGCCGGGCTCCCCTACACCGACGCGTTCGTGTCGTTCACCGAGGGGCTCGGGACGACGGTCGCGGGCGTCGGCATCCTCATCGCGCTGGGCGCCATCATCGGGAAGCTGCTGATCGAGTCGGGAGGCGCCGACCAGATCGTCGACTCCGTGCTCGCCCGCACGCCGGTCCAGCGGCTGCCGTGGGCGATCGCGTTCGCGGCGTTCATCATCGGCATCCCGCTGTTCTTCGAGGTCGGCGTGGTGCTGCTGGTGCCGGTCGTCATGCTGGTCGCGCGCCGGTCCAAGGTCTCGATGATCACCGTCGGCATCCCGGCGCTCGCCGGCCTGTCGGCCCTGCACGGCCTGGTGCCGCCGCACCCCGGCCCGCTGATCGCCATCGACGCGCTCGGCGCCGACCTGGGCCTGACGCTCGGTCTCGGCCTGCTCGTCGCGATCCCGACCGTCGCCATCTCGGGCCCGCTGCTCGCGAAGCCGATGGCCCGCTGGGTGCCGCTCGACCCGCCGACCGAGATCCTCGGCGCCGGCGAGCGCGAGGAGGGCGCCAAGCGGCCGTCGTTCGCCGTCGCGCTGACCGTCGTGCTGATGCCGGTCGTGCTCATGCTCGCCCGGACGCTCGCCGAGACCGTCGGGTTCCAGGACTCCGGCGTCGGCCAGGTGCTCGACTTCGTCGGGACGCCGCTGGTGGCGCTGCTCATCACCGCGCTGGCGTCGCTGGTGCTGCTCGGGTCCGCGCAGGGCCGCACGCGCAGCCAGATCAGCAAGCTCGTGGACTCGTCGTTCGCGCCGATCGCCTCGATCCTGCTGATCGTGGGCGCCGGCGGCGGCTTCAAGGAGACCCTCGTGGACTCCGGCGTCGGCGACGTGATCGCCGGCGGGCTGGCGGACGCCCCGATCTCCCCGCTGCTCGCGGCGTGGCTGGTCGCGGTGCTGATCCGCGTGGCCACCGGCTCCGCGACGGTCGCGACGATCACCGCGGCCGGGATCGTGGCGCCGCTGGCCGAGGGCCTGTCGCCGACGCACGTGGCGCTCATGGTGCTGGCCATCGGCGCGGGCTCGGTGTTCCTCAGCCACGTGAACGACGCCGGCTTCTGGCTGGTCAAGGAGTACTTCAAGATGACGGTCGGCCAGACGTTCAAGACGTGGTCCCTCATGGAGTGCGTCCTGTCGGTCACGGCCCTGATCGTGGTCCTGCTGCTGAGCCTGGTGATCTAGCGGGGGCCGGTCGCCAGGCCGAGGTCGAGGTCGACGGTTTCGCGGGACACGCCGCGGCGACATGCCGGGGCGCGCGCGGAACCGTCGACCTCGCCGCACCTCGGCCGGGAGGGCGGCGGCGTCAGCGCGGGGCCAGGCCGTGGGTGGCCGGGCCCTCCAGGACCGAGCCGTCCGCCGCGAAGCGGCTGCCGTGCAGCGGGCAGTCGAAGGACCGCTCCACCTCGTTCCACGTCACGACGCCCCCGAGGTGCGGGCACACCGCGGAGAACCGCCGGGTCACGCCGCCGACGGTGCACACCGCCTCCGGCCGGACGCCCGCTCGCTCGACGCCGCCCTGGCCCTCCGGCGGGTCCGGCCTCCGCCCGGCGGCGGGGCGCGGGGCGGTCCAGCCGCCCGCGAGGCGCCGCCCGACGCCGGCGTTCAGCCGCACGGCTTCGCCGAGACCGGCGACCTCGTGCCGGCCCCACGGCCGCCACGCCTCGGCCCACCGCGGCGGGTGGTCGCCGAGCAGCTCGGCCGCGAGCACGAGCGACGCCGCGACGGCGGTGGTCATCCCCCACTTCGCGTACCCGGTGGCGACGTGCAGCCGCGGGTCCAGGGGCAGCAGCCGGCCGACCAGGGGCAGGCCGTCGGCGGCGGCGTAGTCCTGCGCGGACCACACGTGCGTGAGCTCCGCGCCGGGGACGTGGCGGTGGGTCCACTCCAGGAGCTCCCGCACGGAGGCCCCGGTGGGCACGCGCCGGCCCACGGGGTGCCCCGCGCCACCGACCAGCAGCGCGTCCGGGCCGTCCGCGCCGGCGGGCGTCGACCGGATCGAGCGCGTCTCGGCGTCCACCGAGATCGCCATGCTCGCCGGCGGCGGCTCCGGCACGCGGAACGCGAGCGCGTAGGACCGCAGCGCGTGCAGCCGGGCGAACGCGCCGCCGCGGTCGAGGATCGGCGTCCCGGTGGCGAGCACCACGGCGTCGCAGGTCACGTCCCCCGCGGTGGTGCGCAGCACGGCCCGCCCGGTGCGGCTCGTGAGGCCCCGGCCGTGGTGCATGCCGAGGACGCGCACGCCCTCGACCACGCGACCGCCGCGGGCGACGACGTCGGCCGCGAGCGCGCCGAGCACGTCGAGCGGGTCGACCTGCGCCTGGTCGGCCAGCCCGATGGCCCCGGTGACGGGCAGGGGCAGGTCGGTGCGTCGTCGCCAGCCGACCGGCACGCCGGCCCGGCGCGCGGCCTCGAGCTCGGCCTCCACCCGGTCCCGGCCGTCGGCGGTCGTGGCGAACGTGACGGCCTCGCGGCGCTGGTACGGCACGTCGTGGTCGTCGAGGTACCGGAGCAGCCAGTCCATGCCCTCGGCGGACCCCTCCGCGTAGGCGGCGGCCACCCGGTCGTCGTGCTGCTCGGCCAGCGACGCGAGCCGGTCGCCCTGCAGCAGGCTGATCTTCGCGGTGCTCCGGCCCGTCGTCCCGGCGCCGACGGTCCGGGCCTCGAGGACGAGCACCCGCAGCCCGGCGCGGGTGAGCAGCAGCGCGGTGGTCAGGCCGGTCAGCCCGGCACCGACCACGACGACGTCGGCGGGCTCGTCCGCCGGGCGCGGGTCGGTGCCGGGCGCGAGGTGGTGCGGGTGGGCCGGCGCCGGGCGCCGGTCCCACCAGAGGGACGTCCGGGAGACCACCTCGACGCCCCGGCCCGGTCAGCCGGCGGGCGGCGTCGGCGGGGTGGGCGGGGTCGTCGGCGCCGGCGGCGTGACGGGGGTGGTCGGCGTCGTGCCGGCCGGGGGCGTCGTCCGCACGTCGACGTCGTCGTCCCCGTCGCCCTTCGTGCGCGCGACCGCGCCCTTCACGGCCTCGACGGCCTTGTCCTTGAGCGCCGCACCCTGGTCCTTCGCGAACCGGGCGGCCGACGACTCCAGGTCGTCCACGGTGGACTGCACGCGCGGGTCCTGCCAGGCGTCGGACGCCCAGCCCTTGATCTTCTCGAACTGCGCGCGGCCCGCGCGGGTCCCGAGCACGTAGCCCACCCCCGCGCCGAGGACGAATGCCAGCTTGCCCTTCATGCCCTACCTCCGGTTCCGCTCGTCCTGGTGGTCCGACCGAGCGTAGGCGCGGGGGTCGCGGCCCGCCCGGCGAGCGCGCGACCCCCGCCGGCCCTACTTCACCGCCCCGTGATGCCGTAGAGGAACTCGCCCCAGGACACCAGGAAGATCACCGACGACACCGTGAGGAAGCCGTTCCGGGCGAGCGGCAGCGCGACGGACCGGAATGTGCGCAGGGTGGCGGCGCCGTCGATGTGGGCGGCCTCCTCGATGGACACCGGGATCTGCCCGAAGAACGGCCGACCTGCTCGCGGCCCGCGTCGCGGGGGGCGAGGGGCCGCCGACGGAGGTGTTCACGGACTGCTCGCTGGTGGTCCGCCGGTCGGCCTGACCTGGCGGATCGCGCCGCAGGGCCGGTGGACGGCGGCGCTGCAGGGACGCTACGCTCGGGTCATCACGATCAGCCCGTCACCGTCAGGTGGCGGGCTGATTTTCTGAGGTCGGAGGCGTGATGGGCGAGTACACCAAGCCGTGGAACTCGCTCGACCAGCAGGTCCGCAAGCTCGCCGATCGCGGCGTCGACGTCGAGCCGGCGGAACGGACCGCGGCGCTCCTGCGCGCCGTCGGCTACTACCGGCTCACCGGCTACCTGTACCCGTTCCAGCGGTCCGAGCAGCACAGGGACGAGCACGGGCGCACGACCACGACCGTCCTCAGCGACTACCGGCCCGGGGCGTCGATCGAGCACGTGGCGCAGGTCATCGAGTTCGACCGCCGGCTCCGCCTGCTCGTCCTGGACGGGGTGGAGCGGATCGAGGTCGCCGCGCGGATGCAGGTCGGCTACGCGCTCGGGCGGCGGTCCGCGTTCGCCCACCTCGACCCTGCCACGTTCGTCCCCTCGTTCGTCCAGCACCGGACGGACGAGCGCACGGGCTGGGCGACGCGCCCGAGCAGGCACGCCGAATGGCTGGAGCGCGTGGCACGGCGCCGGGACGGCTCGGACGAGGCGTTCGTCGCGCACTTCCGCGAGAAGTACGACGGCCAGATGCCGATCTGGGCGCTGACCGAGATCCTCGAGCTCGGACACCTGTCCCGCCTCTACCAGGGCCTCGTGGACGACGCCGCACGGGAGATCGCCGAGGCGTTCGGTGTGCCGACGAAGCGGTTGATGTCGAGCTGGCTCGCGAGCCTGAACTACGTGCGCAACGTCGCGGCGCATCACGCCCGTCTGCTCAACCGCCGCTTGCAGCACGCGCCGAGCCGGCCCCGGCCCGGGCTCGCGCCGCTGCTCGACCACCTCCGCGCCGCCGACCACCCCCAGGGTGCGTTCGGCGCGTACAACGCTCTGGCCGTGATCGCCTACCTCCTGCGGTCGCTCGACGCGCACGAGCACTGGTGCCGCCGCCTCGTGGCACTGCTCGACGCGTTCCCGGCGTCGGCGCCGCTGCCCCTCGCCGCCCTCGGGATGCCGGAGGGGTGGCGCGATCTGGACCTGTGGCGGCCGGGCCGCACCGGCTGAGGGTCTCCCGCTCGGGGCCGCGCGGGCGTACCGTCCGGACATGACGCCCAAGGTGCCCAAGGATGTGTACGAGGCGGAGCTGTTCCGGCTGCAGTCCGAGCTGGTCCACCTCCAGGAGTGGGTCCGGACGACCGGGGCCCGCGTGGTGGTCGTCTTCGAGGGCCGCGACGCGGCCGGCAAGGGCGGCACGATCAAGCGGATCACCGAGTACCTGAGCCCCCGGGTCGCGCGGATCGCGGCGCTGCCGGCCCCGACCGAGCGCGAGCGCGGGCAGTGGTACTTCCAGCGGTACATCACGCACCTGCCCGCCCGCGGGGAGATCGTGCTGTTCGACCGGTCCTGGTACAACCGCGCCGGCGTCGAGACGGTCATGGGGTTCTGCACGCCGCAGGAGCGCGCCCGGTTCCTGCAGCAGACGCCGGGGTTCGAGCAGATGCTCATCGACGACGGCATCCTGCTGCGCAAGTACTGGTTCTCCGTGTCCGACGCGGAGCAGCTGCGCCGGTTCAAGTCCCGCCGGAACGACCCGGTGCGCCGGTGGAAGCTCAGCCCGATGGACCTGGAGTCCATCACGCGGTGGGAGGACTACTCCCGCGCGAAGGACGAGATGTTCGCGCACACCGACCTGCCGACCAGCCCCTGGTTCGTCGTGGAGTCCGACATCAAGCGGAACGCGCGGCTCAACATGATCGCGCACCTGCTCGGGTCGATCCCGTACCACCCGGTCGACGGCACGCCCATCGAGCTGCCGGACCGGCCGGCGGCCACCTCGGGGTACGAGCGGCCGCCGCGGGACCTCGCGCGGCCGGTGCCGGACCACGCCGCGAGCCTGGTCGGCGACCCCGAGCGCGACGACTGAGGCGGTACCGTCGCGGGCGATGACGACGCTCGCGATCACCCCCGACGACCCGCGCTCCCCCGACGTGCGGGCCCTGCTGACCCGGCACCTGGAGCTCATGCACGAGCAGAGCCCGCCGGAGGACGTGCACGCCCTCGACGTGGACGCGCTGACCGCGCCGCACGTGACGTTCGTCAGCGCCCGCGACGGGGCCGGCGGCGAGCTGCTCGGCGTCGGGGCGATCACCGAGATCTCGCCCGGTCACGGCGAGATCAAGTCGATGCACACCGCAGCCGCGGCCCGGCGGCGCGGGGTGGCCGGCGCGCTGCTGGACCACCTGCTCGCCCTCGCGGACGCCCGGGGGTACGCGCGGGTCAGCCTGGAGACCGGGACCGAGGACGGGTTCGCGGCCGCGCGGGCGCTGTACGCCCGCGCCGGGTTCGCGGAGTGCCCGCCGTTCGGGTCCTACCGGGAGAGCCCGAGCTCGGTGTTCCTCACGCGGGAGTCGCGGCCGGCGTGACGGGCGCCCTGCCGCGGTGGCGGGCCGGGGCGCGCGGACCTACCGTCGTCACGGCCGGTAGTCCAGACCATGGAGGAGACGTGGTGCACAGCGGCGACGGGCCAGCCCGGCCGGAGTCCGACGCGGGCCTGGTGTCGTCCGTCCCCCCGGACCGGTTCACGCCGGTGCGCGCGTGGGCCCTGGACTCGGTCACCGACCTGGCCCGCGTGCGGCGCGAGCTGCTCGACGAGGTCACCGCCGCGCACGCCGCCCCGCAGCTCACCCTCGGCCGGGTGCCGGAGAACATGGTGCTCGTGGCGTCCGAGCTCGCCACCAACGCCCTGCAGCACGGCCTGCCGCCGACCGTCCTGTCGCTGCACACCGACGAGCGGGACTACCTGCTGGACGTGTGCGACAGCGACCTGGAGTCCATCCCCATGCTCGCCGGGGAGCGCCCGGTCGGGGCCGGGGGCTTCGGCCTGCTGATCGCCCGGCGCCTGTCGCAGGACGTCGGCTGGTACACCGCGGAGTCGACGAAGCACGTCTGGGCGATCTTCCCCGCGCAGGGCTGACCTCCGCCGCCCGGCTGGACCCCGGCCGACCCGGGCCGCGACCTGGGCGCGTCCCGGCCGCCGCGCCCGCCTCCGTGATCGCTGCTTGACACCCGGAGCCTCCGCGCGCTTCACTTTGAAGCGCATCAATTGAAACGCTTCACTCGCGGACCGCCGCACGACGGCCGCACGATCACCGCCGATCGACAGGAGACACGGGTTCGATGGAGACCTCACGGAGCGGCGCAGCCGCCGCCATCCCGGGCAGGATCTGGTACCGCACGACGGTCGCCGGCATGGCGTCCTACCTGGACGCCGCCGCGATCATCAGCACCGGCACGGCGCTCGTCCTCTACCAGGAGCCGCTCGGGCTCACGTCCGGCGACATCGGCCGGCTCTCCGCGCTGCTCACCTTCATGATCGCGGTCGGCGCGCTCATCGGCGGGCGCCTCGGCGACCTGTACGGCCGCCGCCGCGTCTTCATGGTGACGATGGCCGTCTACACCGTCGGCGCCGCGCTCATGGTGGCCGCGGGCGGGCCGGGCCTGCTCTACGCCGGCGTCGTGCTGCTCGGCCTCGCGGTCGGCGCCGACCTGCCGGTGTCCCTGGCGATGATCGCGGAGGAGGCGCCCGAGGGCGCGCGCGGGAAGCTCATCTCGTTCTCGCACATCTTGTGGCTCGTCGGCATCCTCGCCGCCCAGCTCCTCGGCATCGTCGTCGGCGGCATGGGCGTCACCGGCGGCCGGCTGCTCTACGCGCACCTCACGGTGGTCGCGCTCGTCGTCATGGCGCTGCGGTCGCGGATGCCCGAGTCCCACCGGTGGGCGGCGGCGCACGGGGGCGCCGCGGGCGGCTCGGTCACCGGCGACGACGTCGACCTCGGCACGCTCAAGCGGCTGGTCACCGGCCCGTACCTCGCCCCGATGATCGCCGTCGCGCTGTTCTACGCGCTGGTCAACGTCGGCGCGAACACCGGCGGGCAGTTCAACACCTACATCTACGTCAACCTGGCCGGCTCCACGGTGCAGTTCGCGTCGACGGTCTCGTTCGTCACCTTCCTCATCGCGTTCGGCGCGACGTACCTGCTGATGCGGATCGTCGACGGCTCGAACCGCATGCGCTGGTTCGCGGGCATGGCAATCGCCTACACGGTGGCGTACGTCATCCCGGCCGTGCTGGGCGTCCAGGTGTGGACCCTGGTCACCATGGGGGTGATCGGCTCCATCGCCGGGGCCGTCGCCGGCGAGCCGATGTTCAAGATCTGGGCCCAGGAGCTCTTCCCGACGGTCTACCGCAGCACGGCCCAGGGCGTGATGATCGCGCTCACCCGCGTCGTCGCCGCGGTCGTGGCGCTCTGGACCCCGGCCCTGCTCGACGCCAGCCCGAGCATCCTGTTCTGGTTCGTCGCGGCCTGCATCGCGGCGGGCGGGCTCATCGGGGTGCTGTGGATCAACCGCTACCCGCGGGTCGCGGACGACGAGGTCGACCCCGCGCTGCCCGCCGCACCCTCGGCCGCCGAACCGCGGGACGGCGCCCGCGTGCGCTGACGCGCCCGCCCCCGGGGCGCCCGGCACCGCCGGGCGCCCCGCCACCTCGTACCCCAGCAGTCCCGGAGGACCCATGACCACGCCCGCCGCCCCCGTCGTCCGCGTCGAGCACCACCCCCAGCCCGCGCTGGGCATCGACGAGGCGCGCCCGCGGCTGTCCTGGTCCGTGGCGCACGCACCGGCGGCCTACCGGCAGGCGGCGGCGGAGGTCGCGTGGCGCGTCACCGCGCCGGACGGCACCGAGGTGGCCGCGGCGAGCTCCGTGCTCCCGACCGCCGACCAGGTGCTCGTGCCCTGGCCCGGCCCGGACCTCGAGCCCCGGCAGCGGGCCGTCGTGCGCGTGCGGACCCGGGACGTCGCGGGCGCCTGGGGGCCGTGGAGCGCCGAGGTGGTCGCCGAGCGCGGGCTCGCCGCAGCGGACTGGCGGGCTGCCCTCGTCGGCCCGGGGTACGCCGAGGGCTCCCGGGAGGAGCGCCGGGCGCCGCTGCTGCGCCACGAGTTCGACGTCGCGGGCGAGGTCCGCCACGCCCGCCTGCACGTCACGGCGCACGGGCTCGCCGAGGTGGAGCTCAACGGCGCGCGCGTGGGCGACCACGAGCTCGTGCCCGGCTGGACGCCGTACCACGACCGGCTCCGCACGGTCACCTACGACGTCACCGGGCTGGTCCGCGCGGGCCGGAACGCCGTCGGCGCCTGGCTCGCCGACGGCTGGTTCCGCGGCCGCTTCGGCTTCGAGGGCGGGACCTGGGACATCTACGGGACGCACGTCGGCCTGCTCGCCCAGCTCGAGGTCACCACCGCCGAGGGCACCACGGTCGTCGCGACGGGCGGCGACTGGCGCAGCGCGCCGGGGCCCCTCACGCGGGCGAGCCTGTACGACGGCGAGACGTTCGACGCCCGGCTGCTGCCGGCGGGGTGGTCCGGGCCGGGGTTCGACGACGGCGGCTGGCACCCGGTCGCGGTGCACCCCCTCGACCCCGCCGTGCTCGCCGCGCCCGACGGGCCGCCCGTGCGCTGCACCGCCGAGCTCGCCCCCGTGACCGTCACCCGGACCGGCCCGGGGTCCTACCTGCTCGACTTCGGCCAGAACCACTCGGGCCGGCTCCGGCTCCGCGTCCCGGAGGCGCCCGCGGGCACCGTCTTCCGGGCCCGGCACGCCGAGGTGCTCCAGGACGGGGCGCTGTACACCCGCACGCTGCGGGAGGCCGCGGCCACCGACGAGCTCGTGTCGGCCGGCGCGGCCCTGACCTGGGAGCCGCGCTTCACGGTGCACGGCTACCGCTACGCCGAGATCACCGGCTGGCCCGGGGAGCTGCGGCCCGGCGACGTCGTGTCCCGCGTGCTGCACTCCGACATGGACCGGACCGGCTGGTTCACGTCCTCCGACCCCGCGCTGGACCGGCTGCACGAGAACGTCGTCTGGAGCCTGCGGTCCAACTTCGTCGACATCCCGACCGACTGCCCGCAGCGCGACGAGCGGCTGGGGTGGACCGGCGACATCCAGGCGTTCGCCCCCACCGCCGCCTCCCTGTACGACGTGCACGGCTTCCTCGCCGACTGGTTCCGGACCCTCGCCTCCGAGCAGCGCCGGTTCGGGGGCACCGCGCCCGTCTACGCCCCGTGGATCCCCGGCGGGCGGTTCTGGCGCCCGGACCAGGACATCGCCGGCTGGGGCGACGCCGCCTCGCTCACCCCGCTGGCCCTGCACGAGCGGTCCGCCGACCGCGCGCTGCTCGAGCGGCAGTACGCGGGGGCGACGGCCTGGGTGGACAAGGTCGCCGCGCTCGCCGGGCCGACGCGCCTGTGGGACACCGGGCTCCAGCTCGGCGACTGGCTCGACCCGACCGCCCCGCCGGAGGACCCGCTGCAGGCCCGCACCGACCCCCACCTCGTCGCGACCGCCTACCTGGCCCGCTCGGCCTGGGCCGTCGCGCGCACCGCCGAAGTCATCGGGCGCGACGACGACGCCCGCCGCTACGACGCGCTCGCGGCCGAGGTGCGGGCCGCCTTCCGCGCGCGGTACCTCACCGACGACCCGCTGCACGACACGCAGACGGCGCACGCCCTGGCGATCGCGTTCGACCTGCTGCCCGACGACGCGGCGCGGCTGCGGGCGGGCCGGCGCCTGGCCGACCTGGTCCGCGCGGGCGGCGGCACCGTCGGGACCGGATTCGCCGGCACCCCGCTGGTCACCGACGCCCTGAGCGCGACCGGCCAGCTCGACGCCGCGTACGAGCTGCTCCTGGGCCGCACCTCGCCGTCCTGGCTCGCCATGGTCGACCTCGGCGCCACGACCATCTGGGAGCGGTGGGACAGCATGCTCCCCGACGGCACGGTGAACCCCGGCGAGATGACGTCGTTCAACCACTACGCGCTCGGGTCCGTGGCCGACTGGCTGCACCGGGTGGTGGGCGGGCTGGCGCCCGCGGCGCCGGGATACCGGCGGATCCGGGTGGCCCCGCGCCCGGGCGGCGGGCTGACGCACGCCACCGTCCGGCACCGCACGCCGTACGGCGAGGCGGCGGTGGCCTGGCGGGTGGACGGCGACGAGCTGCACGTGCGGTTCACGGTGCCCGTCGGGTCCGAGGCCGAGGTCGACGTGCCCGGCGCCGCGCCCCGCGTCGTCGGCCACGGCACGCACGAGCTGCGCGCGCCGCTGCTGGCGGGCGTCGCCGGCTGAGGCGCGGCCGGGCGGGGCCGGCGGGCCGCCCGGCGTCAGGCCGGCAGGGCGGGGGTGGACGCGCGCACGAGCAGGTGCGGCCGCAGGACGACCGCCTCGTGCCGGTGCTGCGCGGCGTCCCGCGCCTCGGCCACGACCAGCCGGGCGCCGTGCCGGCCCATCTCCGTGCCGGGCTGGGCCACCGTGGTGAGCGGCACCGGCAGGTCCCAGGCCGCCCGGTTGTCGTCGTAGCCCACGACCGCCACGTCCCCCGGCACGGCCAGACCCTCCGCGAGGAACGCCTGCAGGGCGCCCGCGGCGAGCAGGTCCGAGGCGGCCACGACGCCGTCGACCCGTCCGGCCCGGACGTCCGCGGCCAGACGGCGCCCGACCTCCCAGCCGTCGGCGCGGTTGATGGCGTCCGGCTGGTGCTCCGCCACGGCCACGAGCCCCGCCTCGGCCATGGCGCGCCGGAAGCCGGTGCGCCGGTCGTGCACGGGCCGCAGCACGTCCGGGCCGCCGACGAACACCAGCCGCCGGCGCCCGGCGTCCAGCAGGTGCCGGGTGGCGAGGTGCCCGCCGTGCTCGTTGTCCACGGCGACGCTGCAGAACCACGCCGCGGGGGCGGGGAAGTTCAGCAGGACCAGCGGCCGGTCCGACGAGCGCCCCCCGACGAGCGCCGCCATGTGCTCCTCGTCGCTCAGGGTGATCATGCTGCCGGCGACGCTCAGCTCCTCGAACAGCTCGAGGTTCCGGAGCTCCCGGCCGATCTCGTTCGCCCCGTCCGCGAGCAGGACGCTCATGCCGGCCCGCTCGGCCTCCTCGCCGGCGCCGCGCGCGATGTCGACGAACAGGGAGTTGCTCAGGTCGGTCATCGCCAGCCCGATCGCGGAGCTGCGGCCGCCCGCCAGCGAGCGCGCGAGCCGGTTCGGCCGGTAGGACAGCGCGCGCATCGCGTCCTCGACCCGGCTGCGCGTGACCTCGGTGACCCGCTCGGGGTGGTTGAGCACGTGGGACACGGTGCCCACCGACACGCCGGCGCGCGCGGCCACGTCCGCCATCGATGCGCGCCCCTCGACCGCGACGCCGCCGCCCGGCCCGCGTGCCTGTCGGCCCACACCCGCTCCCGTCGGTCCCGCCGGCCCCGCGGCCGGAGCCGGGACGCCCCGGCGCCCGCCACGGTAGCCGGTGCGCGGCGGGGCCGGGACCACACCGGCACCGCGCGGTGGGGTCGGGGTCAGCGGGTGTTCGCCCGGGTGTCCGTGGCCAGGGCGCGGAACGTGTCCGCGACCGGGGTGCGCACGCGGTCCAGGCCGCCGCGGCCGTCCTCGACCAGGTCCCACAGACCCATCGTCAGGAGGTGGTCGGACCGCGGGCCCGAGGCGTGCCTGTAGGTCCACTCGTACATGTCGAACACCGGCCACCACGTGTACCCGACGACCCGGTGCCCGACGGCCCGCAGCGCGCGGATCGCCGCGACGGACTCGTGCAGCCACGCGATGCGGTCGGCCCGCCCGGCGGTGACGGCGGTCTCGGTGAGCATGACGGGCGCCCCGTACCGGCGCTCGGCCTCGGTGAGCACCTCGACCAGCCCGGCCACCCCGGCGTCCTCGGTGGGCCGCGGGTCGGCGAAGCCGCCGCCGTGGTGCACGCCCTCCTCGAACACCTCGGTGGAGATGCGCGGGTAGTAGTTGACGCCCATGACGTCCGGCCGCACCGCCTGCTCGGCGAACCACGCGAGCGACGCGTCGTCCAGGCCGCCGCCGCGGAGCACGCCCAGCAGCGGGTGGCCCTCCCCGACGCGGCCCGTGACCAGGTCCTCGACGAGGTACGCCTGGTGCCGCAGCCGCTCGGCCCGGGCGCGGTGCTCGCCGTGCACGTCCCCCGAGTACCGCATCGAGGCGTCGACGTGCACGAACGTCGCTCGGTCGCCGAGCACCTCCGCGATGCCCTGCTGGGTGCGGACGAACCCCTCGCCGAGGCTGCGGACCATCGTGGTGAGCCCGGTGTCCCCGGTGAGGTACGGCGGCCAGTAGCCGTACACGCCGCAGAACAGCGCGTGGATCATCGGCTCGTTCACGGGCGTGTAGTCGGTGACGGTCTCCCCGTACCGCTCGGCGAACGCGACCGCGTACTCCGCGACCACCTTCGGGTAGTCGGGGTGCGCGAACTGCCGGTCCAGCCAGAGCGGGGTGCCGTAGTGCAGCAGGTCGACGACGGGCCGCAGCCCGAGCTCGCCGAACCGGTCGACCACCCGGTCCACCCACGACCAGTCCCACTGCCCCGGGGCGGGGCTGACCCGGTACCAGGGCACGCCCCAGCGCAGGAAGGTGGCCCCGGCGTCGACCGCGAGCTGCAGGTCGGAGGCGTACTTCGCGTAGTGGTCGGTCAGCTCGTACTCGTCGATCGCGCGCTCGCCGGGGCGGGTCTGCGGGACGAACGTGTCCTCGATGCCGAGGCCGAAGTGCAGCGCGCCGTCGTCGTACCAGCGCCGGTCCGGGGCCGTCACTTGAGCCCCGTGGTGGCGATCGACTCGATGAACCGCCGCTGCACGAACAGGAACGCGACGACCAGCGGCACGACCGCGACCAGCGCGCCGGCCATCATCACGCCGTAGGGCACGATGCCGCCGGGGCCCGTGAGCAGCGTCAGCCCGGAGGTGATGGTGCCCATCTCGCGCTGCGTGGTGAACACCAGCGGCCAGAGCAGGTCGTTCCAGTTGTTGACGAACACGAAGATCGCGAGCGTCATCAGCGCGGGCCGGGCGTTCGGCAGCACGATCTGCGTGAACACCCGCAGCTCGGACGCGCCGTCGATCCGCGCCGCGTTGTCGAGGTCCCGCGGCAGCGAGATGAAGAACTGCCGCAGGAAGAAGATCCCGAAGGCGTCGGCGGCGCGCGGCGCGATCAGGCCGGCGAACGTGTTGACCCAGCCCAGGTCGCTGACGATCTGGTAGACGGGGATGAGCGTGGCCTGGAACGGGATCATCAGCGTCGCGACGATCGCCACCAGCAGCGCCTTCCGGCCCGCGAAGTCGATCCGGGCGAGGGCGTAGGCGGCGAGCGAGTCGAACACCAGTGCGAACACGGTGACCCCGCCGGCGAACAGGAACGAGTTCGCGATGAGCCGGCCGAACGGCAGGTCGGCGAAGATCCGCTCGAAGTTCGCGGTGGTCCACGCGTCCGGCAGCAGCGTCGGCGGGAAGGCGTTCACCTCGGCCGTCGGCTTGAAGGCCGTGAACAGGACGATGGCGAGCGGCAGCAGCGCGACCAGCGTCGCGGCGACGACGGCGGCGGTGAGCAGCACGGTCGAGGGGCGCAGCCGGCGGCGCCGGGGCGCGGGCCGGGCGGCGACCCCCGGCAGGGTGACGGCGGACATCAGCGCTCCTCCTCGCGGCGGCCGAAGAACACGAACTGGACGAGGCTGAGCACGAGCGTGGCGAGCAGCAGCACGTAGGACAGGGCGGAGGCGAACCCGAGCTCGAGCTTGCGGAACCCGGACTCGTAGATCTCCATGACGACGGTCTGGGTGCTGCCGTACGGGCCGCCGCCGGTCATGACGTAGATCTGGTCGAACGCCTGCAGGGCCGCGATGAGCGCGAAGATCAGCACGAACGCGGTGGTGTTCGACAGCATCGGCAGCGTGATGTGCCGGAACCGGGACCAGGCGCCGGCGCCGTCCATCTTGGCGGCCTCGTACAGCGAGCCCGGGATGTCCTGGAGCCCGGCCAGGAAGATCACCATGTAGAACCCGAAGTTCTTCCACACGGCGACCAGCGCGACGGCCGGCATGGCGAGCGTCGGGTCCTGCAGCACGTTGCCGAGGTCGATCCCGAGGCCGCGCAGCCAGTAGTGCAGCAGCCCGACCTGCGGGTCGATGAGGTACGACCACGCCAGCGCGCCCACGGCGAGCGAGATGATGAACGGCAGGAACAGGGCCGTCCGGAACAGGCCGCGGAACGGCAGCCGCGGGTCGTTGAGCAGCAGGGCGAGGGCCAGCGCCACGATCACCGCGGTCGGGGTGAACAGCACCGCGTACAGCACGGTGTTGCCGACGGCGTCGAGGATGTCCGGGTCGGTGAAGATGCGGGTGTAGTTCTCCAGCCCGACCCACTCGGCCTGCCCGAAGCCGCTGGCGTCGGTGAAGGACATCTGCAGCGCCGAGATCATCGGCCAGACGACGAAGACGCCGAGGACCAGCAGCGCGGGTGCGAGGAACGCCAGGGCGGTGCGGGTGCGGCGGCGGCCGCCGCGCGGGGTGCGGGCGGGTGCCCGGCCGGCGCCGCGGCCGCCCAGGGGGGCGGGGGCGCGGTAGGCGCGCTTGCGCGAGCGGACTGCCTGCGCGGTGCTCATGGTGGGACCTCTCGGTGCGGGGGCCGGCCGCCGCCCCCCGTCAGGGGGTGCCGGGGGACGACGGCCGGCGCTCAGGTGCTCAGTCGTCCAGCGCGGCCTGGACGGCGGTCTGGGCCTCGGCCAGCAGCTCGTCGACCGGCTCGCCGGCCATCGCGCGCTGGGTCAGGTCGTCGACCGCGGTGAGCACGTCGGTGCTGTTCACGACGCCGGGCAGCAGCGGGCGGCCGAGCTCGGCCTGCTCGGTGAGCGCCGCGACCACGGGGTTCTCGTCGACCTCGTCCGTGGTCACGTCGGTGCGCAGGGGCGGCCAGCCGGAGCCGAGGGACCACGTGACGGCCTGCTCGTGCGCCAGGAAGTAGCGGAAGAACTCCTGCGCGGCCTCCTGCTGGGCCTGGTCGGCCTGCTCGGTGAGGGCCATGGCGACGCCGATCGCGGACGCGGCCTGGGTCTCGGGGCCGGCCGGGATCGGGGCGATGCCGTAGTCGATGCCGTTCTCCTCGGAGATCGACGCCATCCACGGACCGCCGATGTACATGCCGACGCGGCCGCTGGAGTACAGGCCGTCGCCCGCGATGCCGTCGACACCGGTGGGGCTGAGCTGCGTGGCGGCGATCGCGTCGTGCCAGAACTCGAGCGTCTCGGCGTTCTCCGGGGAGTCGATGACGGCCTCGCCGTCCTCCACGATCGCGCCGCCGTTGCCGTAGAACAGCGTCGGCCAGACGCCGTTGCCGACGGTCGCGTGGTCGGTCAGCACCAGGCCGTACTGCTCCGGCGTGCCGTCGCCGTCCTGGTCGACGGTCAGCGCCTCGGCGGCGGCGACCCACTCGTCCCAGGTGGTCGGGACCTCGACGCCGGCCTGGGCGAACAGGGCCTTGTTGTAGAACATCGTCAGCGGCACGAAGCCGGTGGGGACGCCGTACGCGGTGCCGTCCACGGTGACCATGTCGAGGGCGCCCTGGTTGAGGTCGGGCGTGGCCTCGTCGCCGGCGTAGAAGTCGTCCAGGTCGACGAACGCGCCGCGGTCGGCGTAGACCGGCAGACGCTCGGCGGGCATGGCGACGAGCTCGGGGCCGTTGTCGGCGGACAGGGCCGGCAGGAACGTGTCGTCGATGACGTCCCAGGGGTTGACCTCGGTGGTGATCGCGATCTCGCCGTCGTGCGCGGCGTTGAAGTCCTCGACGATCTGCTCGAGCACGTCGCCGTCGGCCTCGGTGTAGCCGTGCCAGAACGTCAGCTCGACCGGACCGTCCGAGCCGGACGAGGAGCCGCCACCGCCGGAGCACGCCGTGAGGGCGAGCATCAGGCAGACCGGGGCGGCCAGGAGTGCGGGTGTGCGCTTCATTGCGGATGACCTTTCGGTGCGTCTGCTCCCGGTACAACGTTGTAAGTCAACGTTGTAAGTGCGATGGTGCCGGGCGGCGCGGCGGGCTGTCAACCCCCGCGGTGCGGGCGGCGCGCGACCCCAGGTCAGCGGCGCGCCCGGCGGCCCCGGTCAGAGCGTCGTGGACTCCCGGACCACCAGCCGGAAGTCCGGGGCGATGACGCGCGGGGCGAGCTCGCCGGCCCGGCGGTCCGCGATCCGCTCCTGCAGGTACTCCACCGCCAGCCGCGCGACGTCGTGCCGCCCGGGCTCCACCGTGGTCAGGCTCGGGTAGGTGAACCGGCCGTCGGCCACGTCGTCGAAGCCCACGAGCGCCACGTCCTGCGGCACCCGGAGCCCGCGCTCCTGCAGCGAGCGCAGCGCCCCCAGCGCCAGGTCGTCGTTCATCGCGAACACCGCGTCCATGCGGGTGCCCGCGTCCAGCGCCGCGGCCATCGCCCGGGCGCCGTTCGGCCGGTCCCAGATCTCGATCGGCACGACGAGCGCGTCGTCCACCGGGATCCCGGCGGCCGCGAGCGCCGCCACGTACCCGGCGTGCCGCAGCCCGGCGACGCTGGTGGTCTCGCCGGCGTGCGCACCGAGCAGCAGCACCCGCCGCCGGCCGAGCCCGAGCAGGTGCTCGGTCGCCGCGCGCGCCGCCGCCTCGTGCTGCATCGTCACGTGGTCGACGGCGCCGGGGAACAGCGGCTCGCCCAGCACGACCAGCGGCGCGCCCGGGGCGGCGGCCCGGGCGTCCTCCTCGGTCAGGCCGAACGGGGCGAGCAGCAGGCCGTCGGTCAGCGACAGCCGCGGGCTGCGCAGCGCCTCGAGCTCCCGCTCCCGGTCGCCGCCGGTCTGCTCGACCAGCACGACCAGCCCGCGGGCGGCGGCGGTGTGGATGACGTCGTCGGCGAGCTGGGCGAAGAACGCCTGGCTCAGCTCGGGGACGGCCAGGCCGATCACGCCGCTGTGGCCCCGGCGCAGGTTCCGGGCGGACAGGTTCGGCCGGTAGCCGAGCTGCTCGACGGCCGCGAGCACCCGCGCGCGGGTCGCCTCCCGGACCTGCGGGTGGTCGTTGAGGACGTTGGAGACCGTCTTGAACGAGACCCCGGCGACCTCCGCGACGTCGCGGAGCGTGGGCGCCGGTCCCTCCCCTGCGTGCGCTGCCACGGTCGGAACCTTACAACGTTGAACCGGCGCGGCGGGGCCACTACGCTCGGCGCCAGCCGCCCTACAACGTTGGAGAGTCGCCGTGCCGATCCCGAACCCGATCGTCCTGCAGCGGGCCGACCCGTCCGTCCTCCGGCACGAGGGCACCTACTGGTTCACGGCCTCGCACCCGCAGTACGACCGCATCGTGCTGCGCCGGGCCGACCGCCTCGAGGACCTCCAGGCGGCCGAGGAGGTGACGATCTGGGAGCGGCACGCCGACGGGCCGCAGTCGCACCTCATCTGGGCGCCCGAGCTCCACCGCGTCGGCGACGCCTGGTACGTCTACTACGCCGCCGCCCCCGACGCGGTCGGCCGGGCCGACGCCCCCGGCGCCGCCGAGACGTTCAACCACCGGGTCTTCGTGCTGGAGAACACCGCCGCCGACCCGCTCGCCGGCGCCTGGACCGAGCGCGGTCAGGTCGACACCGGGTGGGAGTCGTTCGCGCTCGACGCCACGACGTTCGTCCTCGACGGCACGCAGTACCTGGTCTGGGCGCAGCAGGACGTCGCGGTCCGCGGGCACTCGAACCTCTACATCGCGCCGATGGCGGACCCGTGGACGCTGGCCGGGCCGGCGGTGCTGCTCAGCCGGCCGGAGCACGACTGGGAGGTCGCCGGGTTCTGGGTGAACGAGGGGCCGTCGGTGCTCGTCCGCGGGGGCCGGGTCTGGCTGACCTACTCCGGCGCGGCCACCGGGCCCGAGTACGCGATGGGCCTGCTCACCGCCGACGCCGGCGCCGACCTGCTCGACCCCGCGTCCTGGACCAAGAGCCCCGACCCGGTGTTCGTCAGCGACCCGGACGCCGGGCAGTACGGGCCGGGGCACAACTCGTTCACGGAGACCCCCGACGGCGAGGTCGTGCTCGTCTACCACGCCCGGACGTACACCCAGATCGAGGGCGACCCGCTGTGGGACCCGAACCGCCACGCGCGGGCGCAGGTGCTCCCGTTCGACGCGGCCGGCCGCCCCGTCTGGGGCCGTCCGGTCCCGGACACCCGCCCGGTCCCGGCGTCGACGACGCTCCTCCGCCCGGACGGCACCCCGCCGGACTAGCGCGCGTCGGCGGGGGCGTCCGGGTCCGGGAGGAGGGTGACCGCGGCGGCCAGGACGCCCAGGACCACCGCCGTCCGGGTGTGCGCCCAGCGGACGCCCGCGGCCGCGCGGGCCTCTCCGCGGCGGAAGATCCAGCGCTCGAGCGCCACCACGCCCGCCGCGGAGCCGGCGACGGCCACCGCCCCCGCGGCGACCACGGCGGTGCGGCCGCGAGCGGGTGTCGCCTCGAACGCCTCCCGCAGCGGCGGGTCGCCGCGATCGACCCGCGCGGCCTCGGCCGCGGCGCCGGCGCGGCGGGACTCCGGGAACGACCCGGCGGCCGCCACCAGGGACAGCCCGGCCTTCAGCCAGCCCCGCGCCGTGCGCGACCGCACGACGTCGGGGGTGGCGTAGTACGCGGCGGTCGCGGCGCCGGTGACGGCGGCGGCGAGCACGCGGGTGGCGGGCGGGGTGCTGGGCACGGGCGTCCCTCCGGGTGGGGTGCGGGTCGTCCGGTCCACCGTAGACGGCCGGGCGGCGGGCAGGTCGGCCAGCGACGCCGCCCGGCCCGCCGGTCACTCCCGGCGGAGGCGGCGGGCCGTCACCAGCACCACCCCGAGCAGCAGCACCCCGAGCGCGGCGAGCACGGCCCACCCGGCGTCCGACCCGGTGCGGGCGAGCTCCCCGGCCGGCGCCACGGAGGCGGCGGTGTCCGAGGCGGCGAGCACGTCGCTCCGGTAGCCCCGGCCGCCCGGGTCGACGACGGCGGTGTTCCGGACGGTCGCGCCGGGCGTGACCACCTCGGTGACGACCCGGACCGTGGCCTGCGACCCGGCCGCGAGCGGTCCGTCGTGGTCGCAGGTCACGCGCCGGCCGACGGCGGTGCAGGCGAAGCCGTCGCCCTCGGCGGACACGAACCGCAGGTCGTCGGCGAGGTCGTCGGTCACCGTGAACCCGCGCGACGCGTCGAGCGTGCCGGCGGCCAGCACCGTGACGTCCCAGGCGATCCGGCCGTCGGACCGGCCGGCCACGACCTTGCGGACCGCGAGCTGCATCGCGTCCGACGGGACGAACCCGAAGTCCAGCGTGCGGTCCTCCTGCCCGCCGACCAGGTCGGCGGACGCGACGGTCCACGTCGAGGAGTCGAGCCCCGGGTCGTCGCCCGCCCCGTCGAGGGTCGGCGCGTACTCCCGGAGCGCGTCCGCGGACGCCACGCGGTCGATCGTCACGACGTACCGGCCCGGGGGCAGGTCGCCGAACAGGTACCGGCCGTCCGCGTCGGTGGTCACCGGGCGGACCGGGCGGCCGTGCACGTCGACCACCTCGGTGCCGTCCGGGGAGGTCAGCCGCAGCACGACGCCGGGGATGCCGGGCTCGCCCGGGTCCTGGACGCCGTCGCGGTCCGTGTCGAGCCAGACCAGGTCGCCGACCTGGACGGCACGCTCCACGAGCCCGGCGTCCACGGTCGGGTCCACGTAGTCGGCGGCGACCCCGTCGCCCTCGACCGCCGGCCGCACCCGCGCCTCGCCGGCGCCGAGCCGGACCACGGCGGTCCACCCGGTCGACGGGTCGGCGTCGGAGTCCTCGGCGGCGTCGCCGGCGCCGGCCCGGGTGAACGCGTACCGCGCCGCCGCCGCGTCGTCCAGGACGAACCGCACGCGGTACTCCCCGGCCGGCAGCAGGTCGAAGGCGTACCGGCCGTCGGCGTCGGTCACCGTCGTGGCGATCGGCTCGTCGCCGCCGTCCGCCGGCAGCAGCTCGACGGTGACGCCCCCGAGCCCCGGCTCGCCCGCGCCCTGGCGGCCGTCCCGGTCCCGGTCGAGCCACACCCGGTCGCCGAGCGCGTACGTCCGGCTCACCGCGACGCCCGCCCGGTTCGGCTCGAGCGTCTCGTGCACCAGCCCCGTCGTCCCGACCGATTCGGTGCTGACGACCATCGTGTTCCAGGCCGGGGCGTCGACGTCCGCGGCGTCCCGGTCGTAGGCGGTCGCGGACCGGGTGCGGAAGGTGACGGTGACCGTCTCGCCCGGCTGCAGCAGGTCCGCGCCCAGGTCGACGTCCACCCGGAGCCCGCGGACCGCGGACAGGTCGTCGACGGCGGACGCGGGGGTCCACGCGTCGGCCGCGCAGCCGTCGCCGTACGGGTCGGCGGACCGCGGGTCGCCGGTGAACCGGCACGTCGCGTCGCCCACCAGGTACGACACCGCGGAGGTGCCGCCGGCGGGCACGCCGGCCACCGTGAGGTCGCCCAGGTACTCGGGCGCCCACACGCTGCCGCGGGCGCTGGTGCTCTGCGACCGCGACGTCCCGGTGTCGCCCGGGTGCGGCAGCACGTCGACCAGCGAGATCGCCGCCGTCGGCAGGTTGCCGGTGTTCGTCACCCGCAGCCGCCAGGTCTCGGTGCCGCCGGGGGCGGTGCGGACCAGGCACGGGTTCCGGTAGAAGCCGTCGGCGGAGGTGCAGTCGCCGCCGACCGTGCTGAGCACGCCGGTCGGCTCCTGGCCGGGGGCGAGGTCCTCCGCGACGTCCTTGACCCGCAGGTACGTGGCCATCGCGACGACGTCGACCGCGGCCGTGGCCGTGCGCTCGAGGCCACCGGCCGCCGTGAGCTCGAACCGGTTGACCAGCTGCGCGCCCGCGGGCGTGCCGGGCCGGACCGCGAGCGGGACCGTCACGAGCACCCGCTCCCCGGGCAGCAGCCGCGTGCCCTCGGGGAACGTCACCCGCAGCCCGTCGCCGTCGGCCGTCACGGTCGGCTCGACGCCGGCGGCCGCGGCGGTCGCGGGCGTCACCTGCACCGTCGCCGCGCCGTACGCGTCCGGGTCGTAGACCAGCAGCGCCCCCGCGGCGTCGGCCGGCAGCACGTCGGTGAGCACGGGGTCGACCAGCGGCGCGGTGCCGGTGCTGGTCGCGGTCAGGGTGAACGGGATGACCGCCCCGGGGCCGGTCGTCGTGGTGACGGGCGACTTGGTCACGGTCGCGTCGACCTGCCCGTCGAGCACGGTGTACGGCGCGGTGACCGGGTCCAGGACCACCGGCGCGGGCGTGTGCTCGCCGCGGACGGTCCCGGTCAGCACGTTGGTCACCGTCCCGGCGGGCACCTCGGCGCCCGTGCTGCGCAGCGTGCTGCGCGGGGACAGGGTGAACAGCGCGGTCGGTCCCTCGAAGCCGCCCACGGCGCGGTTCTCGAACCACCGCCCGGCGGGCGCGGTGAACGTCACCCGCACGCCGGCGACGGCGGTGCGGTCCACGCCGTCCGGGAGCGCCGCGGCGCCCTCGGGCAGCGCCGGCTTGGCGGCGGCCGTCCCGGGCCGGAGCTCGGAGGTCACCGCCGGGGTCCACTCGCCGGCGACGAGGTACTCGACGGCGGCGGTCCACCCGGTGCCGTCGGCCTCGGTGATGCCCGTCAGCGCCTGGAGGCCGACCAGGTCGACCGCGTCCCAGAACTCGGGCGTCACGTCCTCGAGGACGTACTGCGCGGGCCGGCTGACGGCGGCGTCGCTCGTGCGCCGGGCGCTCAGCGCGAGCCGCACCGTCCGCTCCTCGGCCGCGTAGCGCATGACCGTCGACGGCGACACCGACTTGGCGAGCGCGCCGTCGAGCGGCTGCAGCGCCTCCGGGTAGAGCACCGTGTCCGCGCGGGCCGCGTCGTCCGGGGTGCCCGGGCCGAGGTCGCCGCGCAGGGTGTTGACCAGCGTGGTCGACGCCGGGGCGTCCGCCGTGCCGGTGATCGGCGAGCCGGACCGGGTGGCCTGCCGGAGCTCGGTGGCCGCGACGACGGTCAGCGTCGCGCCGTCCGGGAGGGTGCCGTCCGCGCGCGCCTCCACCTGGGTGACGTCGGCGAGGTCGGCGCGGGTGAGCGCCGCGACGGCCGCCGTCGAGGTGAGGGTGTGCCGCACGGTGCCGTCGGCGTCCCGCAGCACGACGCGCAGCGACGTGGTGCCGGCGGGGGCGGTCACGGTCAGCCCGGTGAGGTCGACGTGGTCGAACGCGTTCGCCGCGACCTGCGGGTCGGGGTCGACCAGGCGCAGCGTGCCGACCGGGATGCCCGTGACGTTCTGCACGCGCATCGTCAGCCGGTTCGCGGGGCGGTCGCCGTCCGCGGCGTCCGCGTTGCCGACGCCGATCAGCGCCGCCGCGTCCCGCCACGACTTGCTGGCGTCGACCTGGCGGATGTCCACCGGCGTCGTGCCGGGACCCGGGGTGACCTGGGTGCCCGCGCCGGACGTGCCGGTGAGGCCCGCGCCGTCCCCGGTGCCCTCGCCCGTCGTGGTGGCCGTGTTGGCGAGCGGCGTGCCCGGCGCGCGCTCCTCGGTCAGCCGCAGCACCAGCGCGACCACCGGCGCGAACGAGCCGTCGGTCGGCAGGGTGCCGTCCGGGGCCTCCGGCGTGTAGACGACGCGCACGCCGTCGGTGCCGGCCGGGACCGCGAGGTCGAGCAGCGCGGTCGCGTCGGCGGTCGGCCCGGCGACGGACTGCCACGTCCCGCCGACCCGGACCAGCACCTCGGCCCGCGAGCCGCCCGGGACCGCCACGGAGCCGAGCCGGTCGAGGGCGGCCGCGTCCCACAGGGTCGAGTCCGGGCCGGCGACGTCCTCGACCACCAGGCGCCCGACCGGGACGGTGGTGTCCGCGGAGATCCGGCCGGTCAGCCGGGCGACGAGCTCCTGCCCGACGGCGCCGGTGACCTGCTCGCCGTTCGCCTGCTGGGTGAGCGTCTTGCTGGTCGTGGTGACGACCTGGCGCGGCACGACCGTGAGGGTGGCGGTCGCCGTCCGCTCGGCGGCGGGGGTGCCGTCCGCGGCGGTGCCGCCGACGGCGACCTCGTTCGCGTAGCCCCGCGTGGTCGGCCAGGCCGGGTCGGTGGCCGCGCGCAGCGGCAGCACGGCGCGCGCACCGGGCGGCATCGCGCCGCGGTAGGTGACGGTCAGGCCGGTCACCGTCGCCCCGGCGGGGACGGCGGGCCAGGCGACCGCCCCGCCCGCGGCGGGGGCCGGGACCGTGACCTCGAGCGGCAGGCCGGGGCCGTCGCCGGTCAGGCGGACCACGGCGTCGACCGCGCCCTGCGGCCAGTCCGCCGCGGCGCCCGTGCCGGTGCCGTCGACGCCGAGGCCGAGCACGCCGAGCAGCCCGTCGGCGGTGGAGCCGAACGGCTCCGTGCCGCTGGCCGGCTCGCGCAGCGTGAGGTCCCGGAGCGTCGTGTTGGAGGAGTTGGTGGCGGTCAGCCGGACCACCGGCTCCGCGCCCGCGACCACCTGGGCCTGGGTGCGGTTCTCGAACGTCTTGCCGGCGGTGACCTCGACGGTCACCGGGTTGATCTGCAGCTCGGCGGAGGCCGTGGCGTCCGCGTCGCCCGACGGGGTGCGCACCGCGCCCGCCGCCGTGTTGGGCACGCGGGTGACGGCGTCGCGCGGGGCGGTGCCGTTCTGGCCGACGACCACGGCCAGCGACCCGGCGGCCCCGGGCTCGATCGCGGCCGTGCCGTCGGCGCCGGCGAACCGGGCGACGACGCCGGTCACCGCCGCCAGGTCCACCCCGGAGGCGTCGACCGCCTCGCCCGGGGCGAACGGACCGAGCGTGGTGGTGCCGGTGGCGGTGACCAGGTCCACCGTCAGCGTGGTCGCACCGGCGGGCGCGGTCCAGGGGCCGAACCCGCGCAGCTCGACGGGCGTCCCGGGGCCGAACGCCGCGGGGGTGCCGGCGGCGGGGTCCGTGAGGGACAGGTCGGTCGCCGGCACCGGCGAGCGGTTCGTGACGCCCAGCGCCAGGGTCGTGTCCGCGGCGTCGCCGGCGACCTGGTCGGCCGGGGACCAGGACTTCGTCACGCCGACGGCGGGCTGCACCGGGACGACGATCGCGAGGGACGCGTCGTCGGACGCCGGGTCGGCGTTCGAGCCGGTCACGTCCGCGGTGTTCACCACGGTGCTGCCGTCCCAGGACAGCGGCAGGCCGGCCGGGAGCGTCGTCTGCAGCAGCACGGACACGCTCTGCCCGGCGGCCAGGCCCAGCGCGCCGGGACGGCCGGCGTCGGACTCCCGGAACGCCACCCGCACCGCGCGGTCCTGGACCGACACGTCGGCGGTCCCGGTGCGCTGGCCCTGCACGGACACGTCGCCGGCCTCGAGCAGGAACGGCGCCGGCACCAGGTCGTCGAGCACGACGTCGGCGCACATGGTCACGATGGACTCGCAGGTGACGTCGATCGCCCACGTCACCCGGTCACCCGGTCGCGCCGTCGCCGCCGACACGCTCTTCGCGACGCTGAGCACCGCGCGCGGCTCGTCCGCCGCCCGCGCCCCGGCGGGCGCGCCCGCCACCGCCGCGACCAGGGCGAGCACCACCACGAGCGCCAGCGCCCACCCGCGCGACCACCATCCGGCCCGCCCCGCGGCGAGCACTGCACCTTGCCTGTTCTGCACGACGTCCCTCGTTCGTTCCCGGCTGACGGCAGGCCCGGCACGGGTCCTGCCGCCCGGGACGACCGAGGACGGCGGCGGTCATGACGCGAGAATCTCGACCGGAATGTCGGATTCATCCTTTTGGGTGGGTGCACCCACCCCGACGGCCGAGGGGCCTCTCGGGCGTGCCTAGGGTGGGGGGATCGCTGCAGCTCAGCGGCGAGTCCCCAGGAGGCGAAGCGTCGTCGTGCTGTCCGCGGCAGAGTTGTCCGACACCGAGCTGGCCCAGCGGGTCCGCGACGGCGACCGCGAGGTCTACGGGGAGCTGTGGCACCGGCACGCCGACGCCGGCCGGGCCGCCGCCCGCCGGGTCACCGACCGGTTCGACGCCGACGACCTCGTCCAGGAGGCCTTCGCGCGGATCCTCGAGACCCTGGGATCCGGGAACGGCCCGCAGGGCGCGTTCCGGCCGTACCTGTACGCCACCATCGACCGGGTCGCCGCGACCTGGGCCACCCGGACGACCCCGACGGTCCCCCTGGACGAGGTCCCCGAGCCGTCCGAGCACCCCGACCACGTCGCGCGCATCGCCGAGGGCGGGCTGCTCGGGCGCGCGTACGCGTCGCTGCCGCCGGAGTGGGCGGAGGTGCTCTGGTACACCGAGCTCGAGGAGATGGGGCCGCCGAGGTCGGCTCGCTCCTCGGGCTCGCGCCGGCGTCCGCGTCGGCGCTCGCGTACCGCGCCCGCGAGGGGCTGCGCCGGGCGTGGCTGCAGGCGCACGTCACGCAGCTGCCCGAGCGCCCGCGCTGCCGCTGGGTGGCCGAGCGGGTGGGTGCGTACCACCGCGGGGCGCTGTCCGACCGGGTGCGGCGGCGGTTCGAGACGCACGTCGACGGCTGCGCGGACTGCCCGGTGCTCGTGGCCGAGGTGGGGGACGACGCGGACATCCTCGTGCGGGCGCGGCTGCGGGCCGTGCTGTGGCCCGCCGTCCTGGGGGCGGCGGCGCTGCCGGGGGCCGGGGCGGGGATCGCGGCCGGGGCACCGCCGGCCCGGGGAGTCCGCCGGCTCGGCCGGGGGCGCCGGGCGAGCGCCGCCGCGGCCGCCGCCGCCCTCGTGCTGGCGGTCGGCGGCGTCGCCGCGCTGGCGGCGCTGACCGGCAGATCGGGGGACCCCGCCCCGGTCGCGGCCGAGCCCGCCGACCCGGCCGCGGGCGCGACCACCGCGGACCCGCCCGCGAGCCCCGTCGAGCGGGCGGAGCCGGACCTGCCGCCCGCCGTCGAGGACGCAGCGGACGACCCCGAGCACGTCCCCGCCGACGTGCCGCGCCGCCCGTCGGCCCCGCCCGGGCCCGTCGACGCCGCGGCGCCGCTCGTGCTCGTCGACGACCCCGTCGTGGTCGAGCCCGGCGCGCCGGCCGACCCGGGCCCACCCGTCGACCCGGGCGACGACGGGGACGACGACGGCGATCCGGTCGTCGCCCCGCCGGTCGTCACCGACGTGCTCGCCGAGCCGCACCACCTCCCCGCCCTGTCCGGCACCGCGACCCCCGGGGCCGAGGTCCGGGTGCGGTTCGCGGACGGCGCGCTCGCCGGCTGGGTCACCGCGGACGAGTCGGGCGCGTGGCGGGTCGCGGTGGTCGCCGACGTCGTCGCCGGCGACCCGGTCGGTCTCGCCGTCACCCAGACCGTCGACGGCGTCACGTCCGCGGTCGCCGGGCCGTTCGGGCCGTTCACCCCCGAGGTCCCCGTCGTCCTGTTCCCGCTCGAGGGGAGCACGCCGACCCTCGTGGCGCTGGACGGCGACGGCCGGGCGGACGACCTCGAGGTGCGGTTCCAGGGCGAACCGGGGCTGCTCGTGCAGGCCGCCGTCGACGGGGTGAGCACCGGCCGGACGCACGAGCTCGGCACCGCCCCGCTGGTGCGCGTCGTGCACGACCTGGCGCCGGGTCCGCACACGTTCGCGGTCCGCTACGCCGACCCCGCACGCGGCCTGGTCGGCGCCTGGGCGGTCGTGGCCTTCACGGTCGGCTGACCGTCAGCCGACCGGGACTCAGCCGACCGGGACCCAGCCGCCCGCCGCTCAGCCGCCCGCCGCCAGCGGCAGCCGCCGCACGCTGCGGAACCGCCGCTCGGTCCCGTCCACCGGGTCCGGGAACGCCAGCTCCCCCGCCAGCAGCTGCAGCGGCCGGGTGAAGTCGTCCACCGTGACGTCCCGGACCTCCGGGTAGAGCGGGTCGTCCACGATCGGGATGCCGAGCCCGAGCAGGTGCAGCCGCAGCTGGTGCGTCCGGCCCGTGCGCGGCGTCAGCCGGTACACCCCGCGGCCGCCGACCGCCCGCTCCAGCTCCACGCGGGTCTCCGCGTTCACCGGCGCGCCGGGCACCACCGCGGCCTGCCAGGTCCCGCGCTCCTTGTGGATGTGGTTCCGCACGTCGACCGGCAGCTCCAGGTCCGCCCGCAGCGGCGCGAGCGCCCAGTACGTCTTGCGCACCGCACGCCGCTCGAACGCCGTCTGGTACGCCCCGCGCCACCGCGCCTCGGTCGCCAGCATGAGCAGCCCCGACGTCACCCGGTCCAGCCGGTGCAGCGGCGACAGCTCCGGCAGCCCGAGCTCCTCCCGCAGCCGCACCACGACGCTCTGCCGCACGTGCCGCCCGCGCGGGATCGAGGACAGGAACGGCGGCTTGTCGACCACCACCAGCCGCTCGTCCCGGTGCACGACGTGGATCTCGCCCGGGACCTCCGGCTCGTCCCGCAGGTCCCGGTGGAACCAGACGAACCGGTGCGGGGCGTACGGGTCGTCCTCGCGCACCGGCCGGCCGTCCTCGCCGACGAACCGCTCCTGCGCGAGCATCCCGGCGACGTCCACGTGCTCGGGCAGCCGGTCCCGCAGCCAGGCGCCCATCGTCGTCCACGCCACGGGCCGCGCGCGGTCCCGGTCGGGCGTGCGCACCCACGCCGCGCCGAGCCCGTGGCGGGGCGGGAGCGGGGACCGGGGCGGCACCTGCCAAGGCTAGGTGCACGAGAGGGCAGTACCCGGGCGTCCGGAGACGCGCAGACCCCGACCGCTGCCTTCTCGTCGGCCCACGAACCGTGTGTGGACCCGGAGGGACCGGTTGTGCGGATCGGACCCCGCCGGGCGCGCGGAGCGGGTTTCCTGGCCCCGGCCCGGAGGCCGTTCTCCGGCGCCGACGAAGGAGGACGTCGGATGTTCCGCACCGCCCGGGGCGCGTGGCGCCGGTTCGAGCAGTCCCGTCCGGCGACGGCCGAGTTCGTGCTGTTCAGCCTGATCAGCATGGGCATGACGGTCCTGCAGCTGGCGCTGATGCCCGTGCTCAAGTGGGTCCTCGGGATGACCGCGCTCGTGGAGACGACGTTCCAGGTCCTGCCGGTCAGCACCAACGCCGACGGCAGCACCTACTTCATCTTCGACTACGCGGCGGGGGCGCTCCCCGCGGGCGGCGGAGGGCTCGCCTACTTCCTCGCGGTGCAGATCACGCTGCTGGTCGCGCAGGTCGTCAACTTCTTCCTGCAGCGGAACGTCACGTTCAAGTCGAGCTCCAACGTGTGGCGCGCGGCCGCCTGGTACGCCGTCGCCTACGTCCTCATCACGTTCGCGGCCGCGTGGGTGCAGGGCTTCTACAAGGACCCGATCTACCAGTGGATGATCGGCCGCTGGGGCGCGACCGGCGAGGCCGGGGCCGACGTCGTGACGATGATCATCAACGCGCTGATCTCGTTCGTCGTCTTCTTCCCGATCCTCAAGATCATCTTCCGCAAGGAGGCGGCGGGCGCGACCGAGGAGCGGGTGCCGGCGTCCGCGACGGCCTGACGCCGGCGCCCGCGACCGGGCACGGCCGACCGCCGGACGGCGCGCGAGCCCGCCCGGGAGGGTCGGCCGGTGCTCAGAACTCGTCGAGCGCCAGCAGGTTGTCGGTCCAGGACCCGTCCGCGCAGGTCCGCAGGTGCGCGGTCCCGAACGCCGGGTGCACCGTGGTCACCCGCTGCTCGGTCCCGTTCGACCCCACGAAGGCGCGCCCGCCCTCCTTGTCGATCCACTTCACGACGGCCGCGCTCGAGCTCACCCCCTCGCCGTGGTCCTCGCGGCTGGTCCAGCGCACATCCGTGATGTGCTCGTGGTCCCGGATCCCGTCCGACAGGCGGATGTGGGTGATGCGGATGCTCATGGCACGTCTCCTCGACGACCGGTGCGGCGCGACGCTGCGCCCGGCTCAGCATCGCAGCCGCGCCCCGGCCGCCGGGAGGGACTTCGGTCCGTCCTCGGCGGTCAGGGGTCGACGCGCACCGTCGTCCGGTACCGCCGGCTCTCGCCCGGCCCGAGCAGCACGAGCTCGCCGTCCTGCACTGCCTGCGCCCGGCCGCCGTCCCGCGAGGTCGACGGCTCGACGCCGAGCACGTTGACGCCCGGCGTCGGATCGCGCCACAGCACGAGCAGCGGCCAGCCGCCGGTCTCCTGCTCGACCTCGACGCCCCGCCCGTCGGGCGCGGTGACCGTGACGGTCGCCGTGGCCCCGGGGTGCGGCCGGCAGTACAGCACGGTCTCGGCGGCGGCACCGGGCGCGACGTCCAGCGTCCAGGGCAGGGCGCGCGGTGCGGCGCCGGGGCGGTCGCGCTCGGCGAACGGCTCCGCCGTCGCGGCGACCACGGTCCCGGGCCCGACGAGCGGGTACCCCAGGTTGAGGTGGTGCCGGAACATGTGCCCGGCGGGCGCGAAGCCGTCGTTGGTGACGACGTCCTCGACCCGGAGCTCCGGCCGCTCGGTGGCGAGCACGATCCGGCGCCGGAGCCGGAGCGTCGGCTGCCCGAGGGCGGCCTCGACCACGTCGCCGGTGATCTCGACGGCCGGCGAGCCCTCGTCGTCGACCAGCCGCCAGTGCACGTTCTCCGCGGGGATGTGGCCGACGCGGCCGTGCAGCCCGTGATGGGTCCCGTCGACGGTGGACGGCGCGCCGGTCGACGCGAGGCCGCACGTGGTGAGCAGCCCGCCGCCGAACGTCCGGGTCCAGCCCGCCCCGCGCGGCTCGTGGCGCTCGGACGCCACGGGTCCGCGCGCGGAACGCCAGGCGAGCGGCATGCCGCCGGCGTCGGCCCAGCCCAGGTCGAGCGCGCGGTCGAGCAGCACCTCGACGGAGACGCCTCGCGGGTTCCGCACCACGAGGACGGGCGCTCCGCGGCCGGGTCCCTCGTCCCGGACCAGCCGGTCGACCTGCACCAGCTGGTCCGGCGCGCCGACCAGGCGCCGCACGTGCTCGGCGGCGGCGAGGGAGTCCGCGCCGAACCCCATCAGCCCGCGCCCCGCACCTCGGCGGCCGCCGACCGCCGGGCCCCCACCGCGATGGCCGCGATGAGCACGGTGCCCGTCAGCACGTACTGCCAGTAGGAGGCGACCCCGAGCAGGTTCAGCGCGTTGGCCAGCACGGCGAACAGCAGCGCGCCGACCACCGTCCCGAACGTCGTCGCCCGCCCGCCGCGCAGGGCGGTCCCGCCCACGACGACCGCGGCGATCACGTCCATCTCGAAGCCCATGGCCATGGTGCCCTCCGCCGAGGAGAGCCGCCCGGTCATGAACACGCCCGCGAGCGCGAAGCACACCCCCGCCAGCGCGAACACTGCGACCTTCACCCGGTTCACCGGCAGCCCGGCGAGCACCGCCGCCCGCTCGTTGGACCCGAACGCGCGCAGCGTGCGGCCGAAGTACGTGCGCTGGAGCACGAGGAACGTCACGGCGGCCAGGACGACGAACACGAGGAACGGCACCGGCAGCCAGCCGACGGTGCCGGTGGTCGCGGCGCGGTAGTTCGTCGACGTCACCGGGACGACCTTGCCGGACGTCCAGATGAAGGCCGCCCCGAGGAACAGGTACAGCGTCCCGAGCGTCGCGATGAACGGGGGGATCCGCACGTACGTCACGAGCAGGCCGTTCAGCGTGCCGAGCACCGCGCCGATGACGAGCGCGAGCACCACGGCCGCGCCGATCGTGGTGTGCGGGAGCACGGTCGCGACCGCGATGGACGCCACCGCGACGACCCCGCCGACCGACAGGTCCAGCAGGCCGGCGGCGATGAGCAGCGTCATGCCGCAGGCGGCCAGGCCGACGAACGACGCCTGGAACAGGACGTTCGACAGGTTGCCGGTCCCCCAGAACGACGGCTTCGCGGCGCCGACGGCCACGCAGAGCACCACGAGGACGCCGACGAGGTACTGCCGCGCGCCGAACTGGCGCAGCACCTGGCCGAGGGGCGGCCGGTCGTCCGCGCGGGGCGCCGCCGGGGGCGCGGTGGTCTCGGTGCGGGTCACGAGTTCCTCCCTTCCAGCATCCGACGGACGGCGGCACGCTGCGCCCCGTCGATGCTCAGCGCGAAGACCAGGAGGGCTCCGAGCGCGACGTACTGGTAGAACGACGGGACGTTGAGCAGGTTGAGGCCGGAGTTGATCATCGACAGCAGCAGCGCGGCGACGAACGTGCCGACGATCCGCGGCCGGCCGCCGGCCATGCTGGTGCCGCCGAGGACGACGATCGCGATGGCCTGCAGCTCCAGGCCCGACGAGACGGAGCCGTTGACGACGCCGAGCTGGCTGGCGAGCAGCACCCCGCCCACACCCGCCGCGGCGCCCGCCGCGACGTAGGCGAGCAGGAGCACGCGGGACACGCCGATGCCGGAGTCGATCGCCGCCTCGGGGCTGCCGCCGACGGCGACCACGTGCTTGCCGAACCGCATCCGGTCCAGCACGAACCAGGCGCCCGCGCCGAGGAGCAGCGCGATGACGAACGGCACGGGGACCCCGAGCACCGACGCGGTGGCGACCGACTTGAACCCGCCGGAGGCGATCATGATCGGCGCGCCGCCCGTGAACAGGAGCACCAGGCCGCGGAACACGCTCATCGTCGACAGGGTCGCGATGAACCCGGGCACCCGGAGCTGCGTGACGAGCAGGCCGTTCACGAGGCCGAGTGCCGCACCGACGGCGATGCCGACGACCGCGCCGGCGAGCGGACCCGCCCCGTTGACGGCCCACGCGGCGACGCACGCGGCGAGCGCCTGGGCCGAGCCGACCGACAGGTCGATGCCCCGGACGGCGATGACGAGCGTCATCCCGTAGCCGACGATCGCGAGGATCGCGGCGTTCACCAGGACGTTGGTGACGTTCGAGCCGGAGACGAAGTTCGGCACCGCGGCGACGCCGGCGACGAGCACCAGGGCGAACGGGATGAGGACGCCGGCGTTCTGCAGCAGGCTCCGGCGCCGCTCCGCGCGGCGGGCCCGCTCGGCGGACCGGGCGCGCTCGTCGGCGACCAGGTCCTGCGCGCTGGGCGCGGTGGTGGTGACGGCGTCAGGCATGGCTGGCCTCCTCGGCGGTCTGTCCGACGGACGCCCCGACGATGTTGTCCTCCGTGACGTCGCGCCCGGTGAGCTCGGCGATGCGCCGGCCGGCGAAGTACACGGCGCAGCGGTCGGAGATCGCGGCGAGCTCGGGGGCGTCGGAGCTCGACACGACGACGGCGACGCCGGCGTCGGCGAGCTGCTTGATCAGCTGGTAGATGTCGACCTTCGCGCCGACGTCGACGCCGCGGGTCGGCTCGTTGAGCAGCAGGACCGAGCAGCCGGACAGCAGCGCCCGGCCGAGCAGCACCTTCTGCTGGTTCCCTCCGGACAGGTTGCCGATGAGCTGGCGCCCGTGCGGGACCCGGATCCGCATGTCCTCGCGCAGCCGGGCGAACCGGGCCCGCTCGTCGGCGGGCACGGGCAGCAGCCGCTGGAGCAGCGGGAGGCGCGACCGGTCCCGGGAGACCATCGCGTTCTCGGTGACGTCGAGGTGCGGCAGGATGCCCTCGCCCTTGCGGTCCTCGCTGAGCATGAACACCCCGCCCCGCATCGCCTCGCGCGGCGAACGCAGCCGGACCGGACGCCCGTCGACGCGGACCGTCCCGCCGGTGCCCGGCAGGTCGCCGAACAGCGCCCGCGTGAGCTCGGTCCGGCCCGAGCCGACCAGGCCCGCGAGGCCGACGATCTCCCCCGCCCCGACCGTGAGGTCGAAGGGCTCCGCGACGCCGGGGACCCGCAGGCCCGCGACCTCGAGCCGGGGCCGGCCGGCGGACGCGGCCGCGCCGGACCGCTCGAACGCCTGCGGCGCCCGGCCGAGCATGTGCTCCACGAGCCGCGCCTCGTCGAGCTCCGCGGTGGGCGCGTGCGCGACGAGGGCGCCGTCGCGGAGCACCGCGACGTCGTCGCAGATCGCGAAGATCTCGTCGAGGTGGTGCGACACGTAGACGACGGCCTTGCCCCGGGTCGCGATGCGCCGCACGATCTCGTGCAGCCGGACGATCTCCGCGCCGTTCAGCGCCGCCGTCGGCTCGTCCATGATGAGGACGTCGAACTCGCGCGACAGCGCGCGGGCGATCTCGACCATCTGGCGGTCGCCCACGGTCAGCGACGACACCGGGCGGTCCGGGTCGAGGTCGAGACCCAGGTCGTCCAGCAGCGCGGCCGCGCGGCGGCGGGTGCCCGCCCGGTCGACGACCCCGCCGGTGGCGAGCTCGTGACCGAGGAACACGTTGTCGGCGACGGAGAGCTGCGGCACCTGCCGGAACTCCTGGCTGACGACGCTGATGCCCGCGGCCTGCGAGTCGGCCGACCCGCGGAACGTCCGGGCCGCCCCGTGCACGAGCACCGAGCCGCTCACGGGCTGCTCGATGCCGCCGAGCACCCGGATCAGCGTGCTCTTCCCGGCGCCGTTCTCGCCGACCAGGCCGAGCACCTGCCCGGGCTCGAGGTCGAGCGACACGCCCTTGAGCGCGCGCACGCCGGGGTACTCCTGAACCACGTCCACGACCTGCACGACGGCAGCCATCGACGCCCTCCTGACGTTGACGGGCGGGGACGGGGCCGCGACGCCCCGCCCCCGCCGGTGGTCACTTCTGCGCGGCGCGCGTCTCGCGGAAGCCCGCGAGGGTGTCGGCGGTGACGATCTCGACCGGGAAGTAGACGGTGCGGCCCGCCTCGTCGTCGAAGCCCGGGTCCTCGCCGTCGAGCAGCGCGAGCACGGTCTCGACCGCCTTCATGCCCTGGCCGTACGGGTCCTGCGCCACGGTCGCGCTCATCAGGCCCTGGTCGATGAGGTCGAGCGCGCCGTCGGCGCCGTCGAACCCGATCAGGAAGAACCCGTCCTGCACGGACTTGCCGGCGGTCTCCATCGCGCGCTGGGCGCCGATCGCGGAGTCGTCGTTCGCCGCGTAGATGACCTCGAGGTCCGGGTTGGCGGACAGCATGTCCTGCGCCGCCGCGAACCCGCCGTCGACCGTGTCCTGACCGTCCAGGCTGGCGACGACCTCGAACGCGTCGTTCTCCGCGAGCGTGTCCACGAACCCGGCGACCCGCTCCTCGCCGACGACCGAGCCGGCGTGCAGCTCGATGACACCGACCTTGTGCGGGCCCGGCTGGTCGCCGAGCTGGTCGATCACGTACTGCGCCGCGATCTCGCCGCCGTTGTAGTTGTTGGACAGGATGTAGCCGTCGTAGTCGCCGGCCGTGCCGATGTCCGCGATGACCACCGGGATCTTGGCGGCGTGCGCGGCGTCGATGGTGGACGGGAGCGCGGACGGCTGCACCGGGGTGACGATCAGGCCGGAGATGCCCTGGTTGATCAGGTCGAGCGAGCCGGAGACCTGCTGCTGCTGGTCGGACTTCTGGTCGACGACGACCACGTCCACGCCCGCCGCCTCGGCACCGGCCTTCACGCCGGCCGAGTAGGACTGCCAGTACGGGTTCTGCAGGTCGTAGACGGAGTAGCCGAGGGTCAGCGGGTCCTTGGCCTCGAACTCCGTCGTGCCGCCGCCGGCCGAGCCGGTGCCCTCGGCGGCGGGCTCGTCGGCGCCGCTGGCGCAGGCGGACAGCAGGAGGGTGGCGGCCGCGGTCAGCGCGATCGCACGCGAGAGGTGTCGCACGGGTGTGTCTCCTTTGACGGGGCCGGAGGGGTCCGGCGGGTGGTGCGGGATGGTGCGGGGATGCGGATCAGGCGATGGCGGTCGCGAGCCGGCCCGAGTTGGCCGCCTCCGCGACGAAGGTGTTGTCGTGCAGGCCGCGCCACTGCGGCAGCGGGACGGCCTTGTCGTGGGCGTGCTCCGTCGGCTCGTGGCTGTACGTCGAGACCTCGCGGACGACCAGCGGCACCGGCGAGTCGGCCGGGCAGCGGAAGGCGTGCAGGTGCTTGCGGTGCATGACGAACTTGGGGTCGCCGGCGCGCAGGCGGGCGTAGCTCGTCAGCCGGGCGTAGGAGTCCTCGCGGCCCGCGGGCAGCGCCACGCCCTCCGGCCACGGGGATCCCGCGGGCATCGGGCTGAACGCGAGGACCTCGTCGTCGCCGACCGTCACCGGCTCGGGGGCGTAGAAGACCTCCATCTCGCCGAGGACGACCTCGTACGACTCGGTCTTGCGCTGGTGGAAGTGCGGCGGGCAGAACTTGCCCGGGTGCACGATCATCAGCTTGTCGCAGAGGCCGGAGTACTCGGCGTGGGCGGCCCCGGCCGCGGGGAGCCCGTCGACGGCCGGCTCGTTGAGGGACTCGAAGATGACCATGACCTCGTACGGCTCGCGGGACCACAGGCCGCGGGCGAAGGCCTCGTACTGGTCGTCGCCGAAGACGATCCCGGCGCTGTCGTTCACCATCTCCGGGGTGACGGGGTAGCGCAGGGCGCGGGCGAGGCTGGCGGCCTCGCTGAGCCACTCGTCGTACTCGCGGCGGGAGATGGCCGTCCGGGTCACGGATTCCTCCATTGGATCGTGTGCGCCGCCCCCACGTCGGGGCGGCGGCCGTGCTGTCATGAACCGGTTCATCGTGAACCGGTTCATACGATGCCTGGTCCGGCCGCCGGTGTCAATCCCTGAAGGTCACGGTTCGGTGACGCCGCGTCGCGGTGCTCGCGCGGGCGCTCAGCGCCGGGCCGGGTCCGCCACGCTGGAGCCGCGGACGACCAGGTGCGCCTCGAACTCGACGTGCTCCCCCGGGACCCGCTCGCCGCCGCGGAGCAGCAGCCGGGCCGCCGCCAGGCCCATGTCGTAGGACGGCTGGCGCACGGTCGTCAGCGGCGGGTTCAGCGCCGGCGCGAAGTCGGCGTCGTCGTACCCGACGAGCGCGACGTCCTGGGGCACCCGGATGCCGCGCTCCTGCATCGCGAGCAGCGCACCGAGGGCGAGCATGTCGTTCACGCACATCACGGCCGTCACCCGGCCCGCGTCGAGCAGCGGGGCCACGGCCACGGCCCCCTCGGCCACCGTGAGGTCGCGGACCTCGACGTCGACCAGCACGTCGTCCGGCGCCAACCCGGCGTCCAGCAGCGCCTGCGCGGCGCCCTCCCGGCGCTCGGCGCACCAGGACACCGAGACAGGGCCGTTGACCAGGGCGATGCTGCGGTGGCCCTCCGCGATCAGGTGCGCCATCGCCAGGCGGGCGCCGCGCACGTTGTCGAGGCTCACCCACGCGCCGTCCGAGTCGCGACCCTGCCGCTCCAGCGTGACGACCCCGAGCCGGCGCCGCTCGAACGCGGCCCAGTCCGCCGCCCGGTCGACGATCGGGGCGATGACGAGCCCGTCGACGCCCTGGCTCTCGAGGCCGAGCAGCACGTGGCGCTGCCGCTCCGGGTCCTGGTGCGTCGAGCCGACGACCATCGTCAGCCCCGCCGCGTCCACGCCGGCCTCGACGCCGCGCAGCACCGCCGCCCAGAACGGGTTGCCGACGTCGGGGACGACCACGCCGATCAGCTCGGACCGGCGGCTGCGGAGCTGGCCGGCCGCGCGGGACGGCACGAAGCCCAGCGCGCGCATCGCCTCCTCGACCCGCTCGCGGATGTCGGTGCCGACCCGGTCGGGGTTGTTCAGCACGTTGGAGACGGTGCCGAGGGACACCCCCGCGCGCGCCGCGACGTCGCGCACCCCGACGGAACGTCCGGTGCGGTCTCGTCCTGCGCCGTTCGGCACGCGTACCCCTGTTCGTCCGGGCGACCGTCGTCGTCGCCGTTCGTGCCCCGCTGACCAGCGGGTCAACCCGCGGAGGTCCGGGCACGGATGCTACATCCCGGTCCGGCGCGCACGACCGGACGATAGGCCGTCGCCGAGGTCGGGGACGTCCGCCCGTGGCGCCCGGTCGGTCTAATCTGATATCACTTTGATATCGCCCCGGACCGGCCGGGGTGCGCGACCCCAGGAGGTCCCCGTGTCCGAGACAGTCCCCCCGCAGGAGTCCCAGGGCGGCGAGCCCGCCGGCCAGCCGGTCGGGCACAGCGGCGCCCGGGTGGACATCGAGGAGCGTCCCGCGCGGTCCGCCGGCGCGGCCGCGGCGGCGCTGGTCCTGCTGCTCGCGCTCGGGCTGCTCGGCGGGTCGATCCCCCTGTTCGTCGCGGCGGAGGGCGGCTCGGCGGCGCTCGGGGTGCTCGGGGTCGTCGCGATCCTCGTCGGCGTCCTCGCCCTGACCGCGCTGTCGATCGTGTCGCCGGGCCAGACGATGGTCGTCCAGCTGTTCGGCCGCTACCTGGGCACGATCCGCCGGACGGGCCTCGTGCTCACCGTCCCGCTGACCACGCGCAAGAAGGTCTCGGTCCGGGTCCGGAACTTCGAGACCAACGAGCTCAAGGTCAACGAGGCCGACGGCAACCCGATCAACATCGCCGCGATCGTCGTGTGGCAGGTCGCCGACACCGCGAAGGCCACGTTCGCGGTCGAGGACTACGCCGACTTCGTGCGCGTGCAGTCGGAGTCCGCCCTCCGGCACGTCGCCATGTCGCACCCGTACGACCACGCCGACGACGGCGAGCAGTCGCTCCGCGGCGCGACCGACCTGGTGTCCGGGGAGATCGCCGCCGAGGTGGCCGCCCGCGTGGTCATCGCCGGCATCGAGGTCATCGAGGCGCGCATCTCGAACCTCGCGTACGCGCCCGAGATCGCGCAGGCGATGCTCCAGCGGCAGCAGGCCGGCGCGATCATCGCCGCGCGCGAGCGGATCGTCGAGGGCGCGGTGTCGATGGTCGAGGACGCGCTGTCCCGGCTCGAGCGGGACGACGTCGTCGTGCTGGACGACGAGCGCCGCGCCGCGATGGTCTCGAACCTGCTCGTCGTCCTCTGCGGGGAGGGCCGCGCGACACCGGTGGTGAACACGGGCAGCCTGTACGCATGAGCGAGACGCCGGTGCCGGGCGGGGGCGGTCCCGCCCGGCGGGAGCGGAAGTCGGTGCTGCTGCGGCTGGACCCGGCGGTGCACGACGCGCTGGCCCGGTGGGCGGCCGACGACCTGCGCTCGGTGAACGGGCAGATCGAGCTCCTCCTGCGCCGCGCCCTCGCGGACGCGGGCCGCATGCCGCCCGACGCCGCCCCGCCGCGCCGCCCGGGCCGGCCGGGCCGCCCGCGGGGGTGATCGGCAGCCGAGGTCGACGGTTCCGCGCGACACGCCGGGGCGACACGCCGCGTGCGCATGCGAAACCGTCGACCTCGCGGGCCGGCGCGGCTACCCGAGCGGGTAGCGGCGGCGGAGCAGCAGGCGCTGGGCGAACGTCCACCAGACCGTGACGAGCAGGTACAGGCCCGCCGCCAACGGGACGAAGCAGGCGACCACGGCCGTCATGAACTGCAGCGCGCCGAGCGCCCGCTGCATCCCGGCGCCGGCCAGCGGGTTCGGCGGGGCGCCCGCCGCGACCGCCGCGCCCGCCGCCGCGGGAACCGGCACCGCCAGCGCGCCGCCGGGACGCGCCGCCCGCCGGCTCAGCTCCCCGACCGCGGCGATCGCCGCGACCAGCACCCCGAACACGAGCAGCACCGCGACCGACGCGCCCCCGCCGGTGACCGTGGCCGCGAGGCTCGTCCCGAGCGGCACCCCGGCCAGCGTCCGGCCGAGCAGCGCGTTCCCGTGCCCGGCGATCTGCGCGTGGACGAACACCGCGTAGATGACCCCCACGACCGGGGCCTGCACCAGCATCGGCAGGCAGCCCGCGAACGGCGTGGTGCCCTCGTCGGCGTAGAGCTGCATGGTCGCGGCCTGCAGCTTCTCGGGCTGGTTCCGGTGCCGGCGCTGGAGCTCGGCCAGCCGCGGCGCGAGGCGCGCCCGCGTGCGCTCGGCCTTGGCCTGGGAGACGCCGACGGGGATCAGGGCGGCGCGGACGAGCAGGGTCACGAGCACGACGGCGGCCGCCGCGGCAGCGCCGCCCGCGAGGGGTTCGAGCAGGTGGGTCAGGCCCATCAGGGCGCGGTAGGCCGCGTCGAGCACGGCGGCGACAGGGGGCAGGGAGAGCAGGTCCATGGTGGGGTCCTCGGTCGGAGCGGGCGGGTACGCATCCGCCGACCACCCCGCACGCCATCCCGCCACCACCTGCGCCGAGACGGGGCCTGGCGGCCGGGACAGGGCGTCGTGAAGCCCTGTCCCGCGCGGACGGTCCTCCCTCGGCGCGCCGGGCGGGGCACGGGTGCGCGCCGTGCGCCGGGGCGCACGCGTGCGGGGTGGTCAGCCGAGGGCCAGGCCCGGTGCCCGGGGCCGGGGTCGCCCGGGGGCGTCGGGATCGCTCTGCGCCACGAACGGACCGGCGTCCGCGGCCGCGCGCACGTGCCGCCCCGGCAGCGCCGCGACGTCGAGGACGAGCGTCCGCATGCCGCGGGCGAGCAGCGCGGCGGCGACCGCGACGGCCAGCGTCGTGGCGCCGACGAGGACCAGGGCGCTGGTCGGGGTGCTCGCGCCGACGAGCAGGGCGACCGACACCACGGCGTCGCGCAGCAGCGCGAGCACGGGCAGGACGTCACCCACGGCGGCCTCCCCTCGGTGTCCGACGACTGCGACCAGCCTAGGGACCTCCGCAACAGTTCGAGGGTTGACGGTTAGAGTTCTAACTCTTAGAGTTCGAGGCATGCAGCAGCCCGAGCTCACCACCACCCTGGACCAGGTCCGCTGGATCGCCTGGGAGCAGCGCAGGGCCGGCGAGGACTGGGTCCGCTCGCGCGGGCTCACCCACGAGCAGGCCTTCGTGCTCGGGTACCTCGCGCAGAGCCCCGGAGCGCGACAGCGCGACATCGCCGCGGTCACCCGGACCAGCGCGGCGAGCGTCTCGAGCCTCCTCAAAGGGCTCGAGGCCCGGGACCTCGTCGAGCGGCGCACCGACCCGGGCGACGAGCGCAGCAAGCGGGTCCACGCCACCCCGGCGGGGGCCGAGCTCGTCGCCGGGTTCGACGCCGCGATGGCCGCTGCCGACGAGGTCATCCTGGCCCCGCTCGACGCCGACGAGCGCGAGACCCTGCTCGCCCTGCTCTCCAAGGTCACGGCCGCGCTGCCCCGCCCCACGCGGGACTGACGCCCCGGACCCTCCCCACCGCGCGGCCGGTCCGTGCGGCGGCACCCCCTGCCCGAGCACCCACGCGGCCTCCGCCGCGCGCTTCGCCCTGCCCTGGAACGGAGCAGCCATGTCCACCACGACCACCCCGCCCGCCGACGCCGTCGGCACCGACCGCTGGTACCTGTCCTCCGCGCCTGTCGTCAGCGCCCTCGTGCACCTGTGCGTGCCGATGGCCGCCGCGATGATCGTCGGCGCCGTCTACAACGTCGTCAACGCCGGCTTCATCGGCTCGCTGCACGACGACGCCCTGCTCGCCGCCGTGACCCTCGCGTCACCCGTGCTCGCCCTGGTGATGGCGGTCGGCAACGTGTTCGGCGTCGGCGGCGGCGCCCTCGTCTCGCGGCTGCTCGGAGCGGCGGAGCGCGACCCGGGCCGGGCGGACGGGATCCGCCGGGTCTCCGCGTTCGCGCTCTGGGGCGCCGTCGGCGTCGGCGCCCTCGTCGGAGGCACCGGCCTCGCGCTGCTCCGGCCGCTCGTCGGGCTGCTCGGTGCGGACGCCGCGGCACGGCCCGCGACCACCACGTTCGTCGCCGTCCTGCTGGGGTTCCTGCCCGTGCTCGCCGCGGCGGTCTGCCTCGAGCAGCTCGTGCGCGCCGAGGGGGCCGCGCGGCAGGTCATGGTCGGGCTCATCGGGTCGACCGTCGCGAACGTGCTGCTGGACGTCCTGTTCATCCTCGTGCTGCGCTGGGGGGTCGCCGGCGCCGCGCTCGCGGTGGGCCTCGCCAACCTCGTCACCGTCGGGTACTTCGCCACGTGGCTGACGCGGCACAGCGCGCAGATGAGCCTCGCGCCGCGCTGGTTCACGCTGGCACCCGCGGTCGTGCGTCCCGTCCTCGGCGTCGGGGTGGGCACGCTGCTGCAGTCCGCCTTCCTCGTCGTCACCGCGCTCGTGCTCAACAACCTCGCGGCCGCGTACGGCGACGGCCCGCTCGCCGCGATGGGCGTGGCGGTCCGGATCGCGCAGGTGCCGGAGTTCCTGGTGATGGGGGTGACGCTCGGGGTCCTGCCGCTGCTCGCCTACGCCTACGGCAAGGGCGACCGCGCCCGGCTCACGGCCGCGCTGCGGACCTCGGGCATCGCCGTCGGCGGGGTGGCGGTGCTGTTCTCCGTGGTCGTGCTCGTCCTGCGCGACCAGGTGCTCGCCGTCTTCCTCACCGACCGCGCCGTGCTCGCGGTCGGCGTCACGATCCTCGCGGCGCAGCTCACCGCGATGATCGCGAACGGCTTCACCGGCCTGCTCACCTCGCTGTTCCAGGCGACCGGCCGTGCCCTCGCCGCGACGATCATGTCCCTCACGCAGGGGGTGCTGTTCGTGCCGGTCGTCCTCCTGGCGAACCGCTGGTTCGGGCTGCCGGGCATCATCTGGGCCCTCACGGCGACCGAGGTCGCGGTGCTCGCGGCGGGCGCGGTGCTGTGGCTCGCGAACCGGCGCGCGATCGACCGCGGGCTCGACGGGGGCAGCCCGGAGCGGGCCGAGCAGGCGCTCGCCGCCGCCGAGGCCTGAGCGCCCGCGTGCCCGGGGCCCGTCACGGGGGACCCCGGGCACGCTCCGCGCCGCGTCCGGCGCGGGTCCTCGGCGCGCCGTGCGTCAGCGCGGCTCGCGCAGCGGAGCCGGCGGCAGCGGCTCGCGGACGCCGCCGGGGGCGTCCTGGTACCAGAACGCCGTCGTGCAGACGTCGTCCGCGCGCTCGAACAGGTACCCGCCCCGGTCGCCGATCTGCTGCAGGGTGACGCGCAGGCCGGTGGCGAACCGGATGGGGTCGGGCAGGTGCCAGCGGTACATCCCGTGGCTCGGCGGCATCGTCGTGTCGTACGGGGAGATCGCCGTGGCGTCCTCGACGATCCGCTGGTGGTAGCCGAGGTACGCGGTGCTGAACGGCTGCGACCGCGGCACCGGGACGGCCCCGAGGTGGTCCTGGAACGCCCACGCGCCGCCGACGTAGTCCTCCACGCCGGTGCCGCAGATCGTCGGCAGGTCCCCGTCGTCGTCGATGAAGAACTTCATCTCGCCCTCGCCCCACCAGTACCGCTCCAGGGCGGTGACCCCGATGTAGGTCCCGACGTACGCGCCGCGGCCGGCGACGCCGTCGAGGACGACGTGGTCCGTGCCGCGCGGGGCGGCCGGGTCCGACCGCCGCCAGGTGGCGTGCAGGTAGCCGACGTCGTCGCCCAGGTCGTCGTCCAGCGAGTAGGACACCTGGTAGAAGACGTACGGGATGTCCCCGCCGTGCTCGTTGACGAGCTCGATGCGCGCCCGGCGCCGGAACGGCATCGGCAGGTAGCAGTTGAACCCGCCGTTCGGCGCGACGACCACGGCCTCCGACGTCAGGACCGACGCCTCGCCGAAGCCGCTGCAGAAGAAGTCCCCGAACGGCACCTCGACGGCCGGCTCCGCCGCGTCGTCCCACGTCATGCGGAGCACGAGGTCGCGGAGCACGTACGGCCCGGCCTCGGTCTGCCGCGGCAGGGTGAACCAGATGTGCCGGATGACGCCCGGGCCCTCGACGTCCGCGATCGTCACCGTCTCCCCCGCCGGCACCGGCACGCACGGCCGGCCCTTGCGCCCCGGGCCCAGCCGGGACGCCTCGGTCCCGCCGGCGCCCGCGGCACCGGTGGGGTTCTCGGCGCTCACGGACCGGGTGCGGGTCCCGTCGAGGACGGCGTAGGCGGGCATGGCGATCGGCACGGCGGAGCTCCTGGGGGTCGGGTTCGGGGGACGGAGGGCGGGTCCGGCGGTCACTTCACGGCCCCGGCGGTGACGCCGCGGGTGAGGGTGCGCTGGAACAGGAAGAAGAAGACGAGCGTCGGCAGCAGCGACAGCAGGGACGCGGCGGCGAGCTGGGTGACGTCGAGGGTGTTCTGCCCCTTGAGGGCGGCCAGCGCGATGGGGATCGTCTGGGACTTCGGCGTGATCAGCATGATCATCGGGATGAAGAACTCGTTCCACGTCCAGACGAAGAAGAACACCAGCAGCACCGACATCGTGGGCCGCATGATCGGCGCGACGATCCGGGTGAGCACGACCCACCGGTTCGCCCCGTCGACGCGGGCGGCCTCGAGCATCTCGTGCGGGAACGTGCCGAGCACCGAGCCGAGCAGGTAGGTGCCGAACGCCGCCTGCAGCACCACGAAGATGATGACGACGGACCACACCGAGTTCTGCAGCCCGAGCGCCTGCGCGCCGGAGAACAGCGGGTAGATCAGCGCCTCCTGCGGCAGGATCGTCGCGAGCAGCAGCAGGAACACCACCCAGGTGCGGCCGCGCACGCGCCCGACGCCGAGGGCGTAGGCGCTGAGCATCGCGAGGGCCACGCCGAGCACCGCGACGACGCCGGCGATCAGCACGGAGTTCCCGAGGAGCTGCGGGTAGTCGACGCTGGACAGGTAGCGCTCGAACGCCGTCAGCGACCACTCCTCCGGCAGGGCCAGGGGCCCGCGGCGCGAGTAGTCGGCACCGGTCTTGAACGCGTTCGTCACCAGCAGGTAGAAGGGCAGCAGCATCACGACGCCGACCAGCGCGGCGACGAGCAGCACGAGCCAGCGCTGCCCGAGCAGCAGCACGGAGGCGCGGCGGTCGCGCGAGCGGCGCCGGCGGCCGCGGGCCGGGTCGGGCTCCGGGTGCCGCACGGGGGCGGGGGCGGTCGTCGTCGTCATCGGTCGGCCTCCACGGAACGCGCCTGCCAGAAGATGAGGCCGCCGGCGACCAGGCCGATGACCACCGCGAGCACCGTCGCCGAGGCGGCGCCGTAGCCGACCCGGGACAGCTCGAAGAAGTTCCGGTACGAGAAGAACGACGGCACGTAGGTCGAGCTCTCGGGGCCGCCCTTGGTGAGGATGAGCACGGGGGCGAACAGCTTCATCGCGCCGATCGTCGCGGTGAGCACGACCACGTAGATGTCGGTGCGGATGTGCGGCACGGTGATCGCACGGAACCGCCGCCACCAGCCGGCGCCGTCGAGCTCGGCCGCCTCGTACAGCTCGGGGTCGACCCGCTGGAGCGCCGACATGAAGACCACGACCGGGTAGCCGATCTGCAGCCAGACGAGCATGAGCATGATCGACCACAGCGCGATCGACGGGTCGCCGAGCCAGTCCGGCAGCGTCGTGACGCCGAGCGACCGGAGCACCGAGTTGAGCGCGCCGTCGCGGGTCTCGAGGATCCAGCTCCACACGACGCCGGCGACGGCGATCGGCAGGATCTGCGGCAGGTAGTAGCTCGCGCGGAGCACCGACGCCGCGCGGGAGCCGAAGCTCCGGCCGACGTGGTCGAACAGCAGGGCGGCGAGGACGAGGCCGATGATCGTCGGGACGACCGCCACCGCGCCGATCAGGTAGAGCGTGTTGCCGAACGAGCGCCAGAACACGTCGTCCTGCATCAGCTCGCGGTAGTTGTCGAGGCCGACCCAGGTCCGCGGCGCCAGCCCGCCCTTCCAGCTGAAGAAGCTGTACCAGAGGTTCATGACGAACGGGACGAGGACGACGGCGCCGAACCCGACGCCCATGGGGATCAGGTAGGCCCAGTAGCTGACGGGCCGGCGGGTGCGCACGGGCGACGCCGGGCGCGCGGGGGTGGTGGCTGTCATGGGGTGTGTCTCCCGGGGTGGGGGCGGGCCCGGGCCGGGGTCGTCCGGCCCGGGCCCTGCGGCTCAGGAGTCCTTGCCGGAGTCGTAGAAGTCCTGCAGCCCGGCCAGGAAGGACGCGGCGTCGGTGGACCCGTTCGTCATCGCCTGGAGCTCGCTCATCTGGAAGTCGAGCAGGCCCGGCACCGGGTAGTCCGGGTAGAACGACAGGGCGTCGGCGGCCTTGATCTGGTCGAACTGCTCGTTGAGCTCGCGCATCTTCGGGTCCTCGATCGCGGCGGTGTCGCCGGCGACCGGGATGCCGCCCTCCGAGGCGATCGCGTTCTGGACCTCGGGCGACAGGGTCGTGGCGATCCAGTCGTAGGCGAGCTCCTTGTTCGCCGAGTTCGCCGGGACGCTCCACAGGTGGCCGGACGCGCCGGCGTTCAGCGACGACTCCGGGAACGCGAAGGTGCCCCACGCGAAGTCCGCCTCCTCGGCGACCCGGCTGAACGACCACGTGCCCTGCGCCATGAACGGGAACTCCCCGGCGATGAACGCGCGCTCCATCTCGTCGGCCTTGATGCCGGCGAGCTGGGAGCCGAGGTAGCCCTTCTCGATCCAGTCCTGGAGCTGCGTGGTGCCGGCCTCGAACGCACCGGACGTCACGTCGGGCTCGCCCTGCAGGAAGATGAAGTCGTCGACCTCCTGGCGGTCCGCCTGCGCGGAGATGAGCTGCCACCAGGTCTGGAGCACCGCGTGCTCCCCGGCGTTGCTGGACACCGGGGTGATGCCGTCCGCGAGGAACGCGTCGAACATCTCCTCGAGCTCGGCCATCGTCGCCGGCGGGGCGTCGTAGCCGTGCTCGGCGAGCATGTCGGCGTTGTAGAAGAACGTGAAGAACGACGCCACGTTCGGCACGCCGTACCAGTCGCCGGAGCCCGCGTGGCCGTTCTCGTCGTACTTCGCGAGCGCGGCGACCGAGCCGGTGATGTCCTCGTCCCAGCCGTTCTCCTCGACCACGTCGGTCAGCGGGTCGAGCAGCCCCTGCGCGGCGAGCTGGCCGCCGTCGGCGTTGCCGGTGTTGACCAGCATCACGTCCGGGACGTCGTCGCCGGTCAGCAGGATCTTCGCGTTGGACCGGATCGAGTCGAAGCTCGTCGTGGCGAACTCGACGTCGACGTCGGGGTGCGCCTCGCGGAACATCTCGAGGGCGACCTGCCAGCCCTTGTACTGCGCGGTGGACGTCGTCTCGTACTGCAGGATCGTGAAGGTCGAGTCGTCGCCGCCCGACCCGCCGCCGCAGGCGGCGAGCGCCCCGCCCGCCAGGACCGTCACGGCCGCGGTGGCCACCGCCCGGAGCCTCGTTCGCGTCACAGCTTCCTCCCAAGTCGTCGCTGACTGTGCTGAGCTGCCGCCGCCCGCCGTGACCCGGACCGCTGCGGTGGTAACGCTACCTCCGGGTTCGTGACGCGTCTAGCAGGAAGTTCTCCCGGATTCTGTTGCGACTTGGTAACGTGACCTTTGACCAGCGAGGGAGCAGCGGTGGCGACTATCAAGGACGTGGCGCGACTGGCCGGTGTCAGCCCCATGACGGCGTCGCGCGTCGTGAACGGCACGGGCAACGTCGGCGCCGACGCCGCGGCGCGCGTGCACGACGCCGTGACGACCCTCGGCTACACCCGGAACCACGCCGCCTCCACGCTGCGGCGGCGCGGCGGCCCCACGTGGACGGTCGGCCTCGTGATCGAGAACGTGGCCAACCCGTTCCAGGCGCAGCTGCACCGCGAGATCGAGGACGCGGTGCGGGCGCGCGGCTCCCTCGTCCTGGCCGCCAGCACCGACGAGGACCCGCAGCGGATGGCGGAGCTCGTCCAGGAGCTCCGGTCGCGGCAGGTCGACGGGCTCGTCGTCGCCCCGCCGCCGGGCGACCAGTCCTACCTGGCCGTCGCGCGCCGGCAGGGCATCCCGGTGGTCCTCGTGGACCGGCCCGCGGACGGCATCGCCGCGCCCGCCGTGCTGTCCGACGGCCGCGCCGGGACGCAGGAGGCGGTCTCGCACCTCGTGGCGCACGGCCACCGGCGGATCGCCTACGTCACCGACCTGCGCTCCGCCACCATGCGGGAGCGGCACGCCGGGTTCCTCGACGGCCTGCGGGTGCACGGGCTCGACGCGGACCCGGCCGTCGTGCGCACCGACGTCGAGACGCCCGAGGCCGCGTACGCGACCGTGCTGCGGCTGCTCGACCTGCCGCAGCCGCCGACCGCCGTCGTCACCGGGCGCGACGGCACGACGATCGGGGCCCTGCGCGCGCTGCACCACGCGGGGGCGCAGCGCCGGGTGGCGCTCGTCGGGTTCGACGACGTGGAGCTCGCCGACCTCGTGGAGCCCGGGCTCACCGTGGTGGCGCAGGACCCCGTCGCCGTGGGGCGCAGCGCGGCGCGGCTGCTGCTCGACCAGCTCGCGCGGCCGGACGAGGTGGTCGAGGGCGTGCGGCTGCGGACGACGCTGATCCCCCGGGGGTCGGGGGAGATCCCGGCGGGCTGAGGCGCGCGCCGCCGGGACCCCTCCGGTCCGGGCCCGTCAGGCCCAGGGCGAGTCGATGTCGAACTCGTTCGCGACCGCCGTGATCTCCTCGCGGGTCAGGCCCTGCGCCTGCCGCCCCGCGACCAGGTCCATGTACTCGTACTTCGCTCCGGTCTCCGCGTACTCGACGCGGTCAACGGCCCGGGTGACCGAGAAGTCCGAGCGCGACATCGTGCCGTGCTTCGACCACAGCACGATCTCCCGCTCCCGCAGCCCCGCGACGTTCGCGGCCTGGAGCTCGTCGGAGCCCGGGATCATGAACTCCAGCACCTCGATGCCCTGGGACAGCGACACGATCGACTCCGGCTCCCAGCGCAGGATCGCCGCGTTCATCGCCTTCGTGTCCCGGTAGGCCGGGATGTGCGACAGGTACGTCAGGTGCGGCGGCTGGGCGTGCACGACCGCCTGGAAGTCGATGCCCCGGCGGGCGACCTGGTCCTGGTGCACCGCGAGGTGCGAGTTGAACTCCGAGGTCAGGCGCTCGAACAGGCGGCGTGGGGACGTGTACAGCGTCGCGGTCGTGCCGCCCTCGCGGACGCGGACCGCGCCGATCGCGGCCTCCGGGTCGTCCTTGAGCTGCCGCAGCCGGCGGCCGGACCCGGTCGCGAGGACGGTCTTCCCGGCGAGCGCCGGGGCCGCGAGGGGAAGCGTGATCTCCTCGGTGATCGGGAACCGGCGGCGCAGCTCGACGTCCCAGCCGATGTAGACCGAGATGTTCCCGGCGCCGGCCTCGGAGGCGTCGATGTCGCAGATGCGCGAGCCGGCCTCGCCCATGGCGGCCAGCAGCTCGTCGAGCTCGGGGAACGGTTCGTGCAGGGGCATGGCGTGTCCTTCTCGGTGGGTGGATCAGGGCCGGAGCCGGTCCTCGGCCCGTTGCCAGGCGAGGTCCGGACCCGTCGGGTCGTAGCGGACGAGGTCGACCGACGCGCGCACGACCTCGCGCACCGCGGTCAGCCCGCCGTCGATCTGGCCGAGGGCGAGCGCCTGCGTCAGCAGGTTCCCCATCGCCGTCCCCTCGACCGGTCCCGCCACCACCGGCAGCCCGGTGGCGTCGGCGGTGAGCCGGCAGAGCAGGGCGTTCCGGCACCCGCCGCCGACGACGTGCACGACCTCGACCGATCGCCCCGTGAGCGTCGAGGCCGTGCGGATGGCCCGGCGGTAGGCCAGGGCGAGCGAGTCGAGGATGCAGCGGGTGACCGCCGCCGGGTCCTCGGGGACGGGCTGGCCCGTCCGGCGCGCGGCGTCCGCGATCCGCGCGGGCATGTCCCCCGGCGGTGCGAACACCGGGTCGTCGACGTCGACCACGGTCCGCAGCGCCGGGACGTCCGCGGCGGCCGCCACGAGGTCCGCGACGTCCCGCGGGTCGCCCCGGTCGGCCCAGGTCCGCATGCTCTCCTGCAGCAGCCACAGGCCCGCGACGTTCCGCAGGTACCGGACGGTGCCGTCGACGCCGAGCTCGTTCGTGAAGTTCGCCGCCCGGCTGTCCTCGGTGAGGACGGGCTCGTCGAGCTCGAGGCCGACCAGCGACCACGTGCCCGACGACACGTACGCGGCGTCGCCCGCCATCGGCACCGCGGCCACGGCCGAGGCGGTGTCGTGCGAGCCGACCGCGACGAGCCGCGTGCCGGGGAGGCCGAGCTCGGCTTCCACGTGCGGCAGGAGGCCCCCGACGACCGTCGCCGGGGGGACGACCGGAGCGAGCAGCCGCGCCACGTCGCGGCCGGTGGCCGCGCGGACGGCGTCGAGCACCCGCGGGCTCCAGGTCCCGCTGCGGACGTCGAGGAGGCCGGTGGTGGACGCGTTGGTGAGCTCGGTGACGTGCCGGCCCGTGAGCCAGGCGCCGAGCAGGTCCGGGATCATGAGCAGCCGCTCGGCTGCCGCGAGCTGGGCGTCGCCCGCCGCCGCTGCGAGCTGGTACACCGTGTTGAACGGCTGCACCTGGGTGCCGGTGGTGGCGTAGTGCTCGGGCGCCGGGAGCGCGGCCGTCAGGCGCTCGGGCCAGCCGGCCGTGCGGGCGTCCCGGTAGTGCACCGGGTTGCCGAGCAGGGCGCCGTCCGGGTCCAGCAGGCCGTGGTCGACGGCCCACGAGTCGATCCCGATGCTCGCGACCGGTCCGGCTGCGCCCGCTGCGCCCGTGGCGCCCGCGGCGCGGAACCCCGCCGTGATGCCCGCCCACAGGGACAGGACGTCCCAGTGCAGGCGCTCCCCGGTCGGGGTCGGCACGGCGACCGGGCCGTTCGCGAACCGGGACAGCTCCTCGGTGCGCAGCCGGCCGCGCTCGAGGCGCCCGGCGATCACCCGGCCGCTGGAGGCGCCGAGGTCGACGGCGAGCATCGTCGGGAGTTCGGCGGGCATCGGGTCAGGCGCCCCAGCCGGCCTGGGTGCCGCCGACGCGGTCGGCGGCGATGCGCTCGGCGTAGCCGGAGGCGGCGTAGGCGGCGACCGGGTCGCGGGGCAGGCCGCGGTCCTCGCGCCAGTCCGCCAGGGCCGGGCGCACGTCGGTGTAGAACGCGTCCATGTAGATCGCGTTGGCGCCCAGGACGTCGCCGGCGTCCTGCGCGGCCCGGAGGGCGGCCTGGTCGATGAGCAGGGCGCGGGCGGTCATCTCCTGGACGTTGAGCACCGAGCGGATCTGCCCGGGGATCTTGTCCTCGATGTTGTGGCACTGGTCGAGCATGAACGCCACCGGGGACCCGGCCTCCAGGCCGCCGCCGCGCACGACCTCGGCGATGATCCGGAACAGCTGGAACGGGTCGGCCGCCCCCACGATCAGGTCGTCGTCGGCGTAGAACCTCGAGTTGAAGTCGAACGACCCGAGCCGGCCCAGGCGCAGCAGCTGGGCGACGATGAACTCGATGTTCGTCGACGGGGCGTGGTGCCCGGTGTCCAGGCACACCATCGCCCGCTCCCCGAGCGCCGTGACGTGGGCGTAGGACGTGCCCCAGTCCGGGACGTCCATCGTGTAGAAGTACGGCTCGAAGATCTTGTACTCCAGCACCAGCCGCTGGTGCTCGCCCAGGCGCGCGTAGATCTGCTGCAGGGAGTCCGCCAGCCGGTCCTGCCGGCCCCGGATGTCGCCCTGGCCCGGGTAGTTCGTGCCGTCCGGCAGCCAGATCTTCAGGTCCCGCGACCCCGTGGCGTCCATCACGTCGATGCACGCGAAGTGGTGGTCGATGGCCTTGCGCCGGATGCGCGGGTCGACGTGGGTCAGGGACCCGAGCTTGTAGTCGTCGTCCTGGAACGTGTTCGAGTTCACCGTCCCCAACCGCACCCCGAGGTCCTGGGCGTAGGCCGCGAGGGCGCCGTAGTCGTCCACCAGGTCCCACGGGATGTGCAGCGCCACGGACGGCGCCAACCCCGTGAGTCGATTCACCTGCGCCGCGTCCGCCAGCTTCTCCTGGATCGTGCGCGGCGTCCCGGGCGTGCTGAACACCTTGAACCGCGTCCCGGCATTGCCGAACGCCCACGACGGCAGCTCGATCGCCTGCCGGGCGAGGGTCTCGTTGAGGGCGGGGGTGAAAGACATGGGTCTCCTTCGACGTCGTGCGCTGAATCGTTTCACCGTGGTGACGCCCGTGTCAACCCGCGCGAGCCTCCCGCAACCGCCGCACTCCCCTTGCCACCACCCCCCGAGCCCCGGCGCGCGCCCCGCACCCGCACCCGCACCCGCACCCGCACCCGCACCCGCCGAGACTGCAGGATCCGACTGGGCCGGCACCCCACGGACCGGCGGATCCTGCCGTCTCGACGCAGCGGTGCGCCGAGGTTGCAGCAGATGCGGGGTTCGCGCGCCGCACGGCAGCAGGTACGGCAATCTCGGCGCACGGGCACGGGAGAGGGAGCGCGGGCGGGCACTGGCGGGCAGCCTCGGCTGACGGCCCGGTCGGTCAGCGTGGCGAAGCCGGTCCCGGACCCTCATGCCCAGAGGCACCGGCGGCCGGAGGACTACCGGCTGCTCGTGGCGTCCATGCCGGGCGTGTCCTCGGGGCGGCGCGTGAACCCGTTCCGCTGGGAGAAGCCGGCCCGCCGGCGCGCGGCGAACAGCTGCACGTCCGCCGCCCCGCGCCGCCGCGACTCCGCGAGCCGGCGGCGCAGGATCTCGCCCCCGAGACCGGGGCCCCACCCCGAGCCGTCCACGACAGCTCGGTCACGAACGCGTGCAGGGCGCCGTCGGAGATGACGCGCCCCATCCCGACGAGCCGGTCCTGGTCGTCGCGGGCGGTGCAGACGGGCCGGCTGACGTCGAGCGCGCTCTCGAAGCGCTCGATGCCCCACCGGGCCCAGCCGGTCTGGTCGGACGACGACGGAAACTCCGCCGCCAGACGGGCGGGAGGAGGCGAGCTCCGCGGCCGGATGCTCGCCACCCGGCCGGGACGCGCACGGGCCCCCGATCGGCGACCGGGGGCCCGTGACGCGCACCAGCTGCTAGTGGCAGGCGAGGCAGCGCAGCACCCGCCGGTCGGGACCGACGGTCGGGGCGCCGACGGCGTTGGTGGTCACGTTCGCCATCACGCCCTCCCGGACGTGCGCGGCGCACACGCCCGCCCCACAGCTCGTGCAGAAGGCCACGGCGGGCACCGTGTTCTCGATCTTGGCGTCCTCGTAGCAGAGCACCGCATCTCCCAGGTCGGTCTTATTGGAACTGTTCCAATATAGGACCCGGCTGCGCGCCCGAGGGGCGGCGGTCCTCATCGTGGACGCGTACCGTCCCGGGGACCCGGCTGCCTGCGCGTTCGCGGCCGAGCGGCCCGACCTCAGACCCCCTCGGCCCGCCCCTCGCGCCAGTACCCCATGAACGCCACGGCCTTCCGGTCCACCCCGCACGACCCCACGAGGTGCCGGCGGAGCGTCTTGATCGCCCCCGCCTCCCCCGCGAGCCACGCGTAGAGCGCCGCGGACCGCGCGAGCGGCTCCCCGGTGGCGTGGTCGACCGGCACCTCCCAGAGGATCCCGTGGTCGATGTCGACGTCCTCCAACGCGGCGCCGTCCGGCAGCGGGGCCTCGCCGGGCATGAGCCGGGCGCAGGCCGCCTGGACGGCGGGGACCAGCAGCGAGCCGTGCGCGGCGCCGTCGCGGGGCAACCAGCGCACGGTGACGCCCGCGGGCGCGTCGACGGGGATGGCGTCGCCGGTGACGGGGACCTCGACGATCGCCTCGCCGCGGGCGTCGCGGGGCAGGCGCTGGAGGATGCCCGCGATGGCGGGGGCCGCGGTCTCGTCGCCGGCGATCAGCAGCCGGTCGGCGTGCGCGGGCGGGACGAAGTCGATGCCGCCGGCCGGGCCGTCGTGCTCGCGGTTGGGGCCGAGGACGACCAGCCCGTCCCCGACGACCGCGCGGTTCGCCCACCGGGACGCCGGGCCGGCGTCGCCGTGCAGCACGATGTCGACGTCGAGCTCGCGGACGTCGTTCCGGGCGTCGCGGGCGGTGTAGGTGCGGATCGGGTGGCGCAGCTCGTCGGGCAGGTCGCGCCACTCCAGGTACCACTGCTCGCCCTGGGGGACGGAGTCGTAGCCGCAGGGGAGCGGGAGCAGCAGCTTGATGCGCTGGTCGTAGCCGTTGTCCGCGAACTGGTCGAGGTCGGGGCCGGTGAACGTGAACCGCCGGAAGGACGGGCTGAGGTCCACGATGCGCGCGACCCGGACGCCGAAGAACCGGAACGGCGTGGTGACGGCCGGTGCGGTGGTGGACGCGGTCATGCCGTCACCGTAACCCGTAGGCAAGGCTTACCTCACCCCCTGTGTGACACATCCCACAGGGTGGACGGTCACGCGGCCGACGTGCCGAACGCCAGGCCGAGCAGGTAGGTCGCAGCGGCGGCGCCGAAACCGATGGCCAGCTGGCGCAGCGCGCGCTTCGCGGGGCTCGACCCGGACAGCACGCCGACCGTCGCCCCGGTGCCGAGCAGCGCGACGCCGACCAGGCCGGACGCCAGCGCGACCGCGGGCCAGCCCTCCATGCCGAGCAGGTACGGCAGCACGGGGATCAGCGCGCCGGTCGCGAAGAAGCAGAAGCTCGCGGCGGCAGCACCGACCGCGGAACCCACCGTCTCGTGCTCGTCGACCTCCGGGGCGGCGTCGTCGGCCTCGTCGGCCCCGAGCGGCGCCCCGGCGGGCTCGTCCAGCACCGCCAGGTTCGCCAGCACGCTGCTCGCCCGGTCCCGGGCCGCGTCCTCGGACATGCCGCGCGCCCGGTAGACGAGGGCGAGCTCGTTCGCGTCGAGGTCCAGGTGCGGCAGCGCCTCGCGGGCCTGCCGGCTCGGCCGCGACGCCTCGAGCAGCTCGCGCTGCGACCGCACGGACACGTACTCGCCGGCGCCCATGGACAGCGCACCGGCGAGCAGGCCCGCCAGGCCCGTGAGCAGGACGGTCGACGTCGCGACGCCGGAGGCCCCGATGCCGAGCACCAGCGCGAGGTTGCTCACCAGGCCGTCGTTCGCCCCGAACACCGCCGCGCGGAACGTCCCCGAGATCCGGTTGCGCCCGCGCATCGCCAGGCTGCGGACGACCTCCTCGTGGATCCGCTCGTCGGCGGCCATCGTCGCGGTGGCGTCGACGTCGGACGCGTAGGCCGACCGGGACTCCGCGCGCTGCGCCAGGGCGAGCACGAAGACCCCGCCGAGCCGGCGCGCGAGCCAGCCGAGCACCCGCGACCGGTAGTCGCCGCGCAGGGGCCGCCCGACCTGGTCGCCCAGGAGGTCCAGCCAGTGCTGCTCGTGGCGCTTCTCGGCGTCCGCGAGCGCCAGCAGGATCGCCCGCTCCTCGCCGGTGCGGCGGGAGGCCAGGTCGCGGTAGGCGGCGGCCTCGGCGCGCTCGTCGGCGAGGTAGCGGCGCCAGCGGCGGATCTGCCGGCGGGTGGGCGCGACGGCGCCCGGGGAGGTCTCGGTGGGAGGCACGGTCCACCATCGTGGGGCCCGCAGAGCCGGGAGTCACGCGTTCCGGGCCGATTCGGGAGCCCGAATCGGCCCGTCCGCACGGCCCCTGGACCGGGTGCGGACGCCCGGGGCGCTCAATCCTCCCAGGGCGGCGTCTCGTCGAGCTTCGCGTAGTACTTCGCCAGGTGGCTCCGGACCCGGTCGGCGTCCTTCGCGGGCAGGTCGACGCCGCCGCGCGAGCCCTGCATCACGGCCGCCGCCGCGAACACGCCCCGCGGCACCGCGACGAGCCTCCCGTCCACCACGTCGGCGATCAGCAGCTTGTAGGCGGTGAAGTTCTGCTTCGCGTCGGCGTCGTACCAGACGTGGGCGTCGCGGTACTGCTCGTTCGGGTCGTCCTCGGCGCCGGCCCACGCGCGGACGCGCTCCTCGGCGGCAGCGCCGTCCCACGCGCGGTCGCGGTCGGCGAGCGGGAGGTCCTGGAACGCGGTGACGGCCATCTCGGGCTCCTCTCAGTCAGTCGGGGCGGCGGCGCGGAGCTTCTCGAGCAGGGGGCCGGCGGCCTCGTCGAGGAACCGCTGCTGCGCCGCGTCACCCACCTGCACCAGGGCGATGTCGGTGAAGCCGGCCTCCCAGTAGGCGCTCACGGCCTCGACCACGGCGTCCAGGTCCGGCCCGCACGGGATGGTCCCGGCGACGTCCTCGGGGCGGACGTACTGGCTCGCCGCCGCGAACGCCTCGGTGGTCGGCAGGTCCGCGTTCACGTGCCACCCGCCGGCGAACCAGCGGAACTGCTCGTGCGCCCGCTGCTTCGCGGCGTCGGCATCCGGGTCCCACGAGATCGGGATCTGCCCGATCTTCCGCGAGCGCGGCAGGTCCCCGGCCTCGGCGCGGGCCCGGTCCCAGCCCGCGATCAGGTCGGCCTCCGGCTCGGTGGTGATCAGGTGGTCCGCGAGCGGCGCGAACCGGGAGATCGACTGCGCTCCGGACACCGCCACGCCGATCTCCACCGGCTGCTCCGGCAGGTCCCAGACCTTCGCGGAGTCGACCCGGAAGTGCACGCCGTCGAACGTCAGGCGCTCCCCGTCGAGCAGCGCCCGGATGACCTCGACGGCCTCCTCGAGCATGTCGTGCCGCTCGCCGACGGCCGGCCACCGCTCCCCGACGACGTGCTCGTTGAGGCTCTCCCCCGCCCCGAGCCCGAGCGTGAACCGCCCGTCGGACAGCACGCCCAGGGTGGCGGCCTTCTGCGCGACGACGGCCGGGTGGTACCGGACGGTCGGGCAGGTCACGTAGGTCATGAGGTCGACGCGCGAGGTCACCTGGGCGACCGCACCGAGCAGCGACCAGGCGTACGGGGCGTGCCCCTGCTCGTCCAGCCACGGGAAGTAGTGGTCGCTGGACACGAGGAAGTCGAACCCGAGGCGCTCGGCGTCGCCGGCGTACCCGACGAGCTGCTTCGGGCCGGACTGCTCGGTCATGAGGGTGTACCCGAATCGCGTCATGCGACCCAGCCTCACCCCGCCCGCGGCGCCCGGCATCCGGAGCGCCACGGGCGGGACGACCGCGCGCGGTCAGGCCGCCGCGAGGGCGGCGCGGAGCGCGGCCGCCAGCGGGGTCGTCGGGCGGCCGATCAGGCGCGCCAGGTCCCCGCTCGTCCCGGCGAGCAGCCCGTCGCGGGTGTTCTCGTCGAGCGCGACGACGAACCCGGCGGTCCCCTCGTCCAGCCCGGCGGCGAGCAGGCCGGCGCGCCGCTCCTCGGAGGTCACGGCCCGGAACACCACGGGGCGCCCCAGCACCTCGGACGCGGCGGCGGCGAGGTCGTCGAAGCCCCACGCCACGTCGCCGGACAGCTCGTACACCGCGTCGTCGTGGCCCTCGGTGCGGAGCACGACGGCGGCCGCGGCGGCGAAGTCGTCGCGCGGGGCGCTGGCCACCCGGCCGTCCCCGACGGCGGCGACGATCTCGCCCGAGGCGGCGGCCTGCTGCACGTCGCCGACGTAGTTCTCCGTGTACCACCCGTTGCGCAGGATGGTGAAGGTCAGGCCGGACGCACGCAGGATCTCCTCGGTGGCCTTGTGCTCGGGCGCCAGCACGAGCGGCGACGTGTCGGCCTGCGGGGCGGACGTGTACACGAGGCGCCGGACGCCGGCGCCCTTGGCGGCCTCGATCACCGCGCGGTGCTGCTCGACGCGCTGCCCGACCTCGCTGCCGGAGACCAGCAGGACGACGTCGGCGCCCTCGACCGCGGCGGCGATCGTCTCCGGGCGGCCGTAGTCGACGGCGGCGACGCGCACGCCCTGCTCCGCGAGGTCCGCGAGCCGCTCGGTGCGCCGGCCGGTGGCGACGATGTCCGCGGCGGGCACGCCGTCGGCGAGCAGGTGCTGGACGACGAGGCGACCGAGGTGGCCGGTGGCACCGGTGACGACGTACGACATGGGAGTTCCTCTCGACGGATCGGCCGGGACGTCCCCGGCACCCGCCTGCAACCGGCGGTCGTGCGCCTACCTTCCCGATCGCCGGTACCCACTTTCGCGTAAGGTACTGGCATGACGGTAAGCATCGAGGCCAGCGCGCCGGGCACGTCGGGCGTCCTGCGCGAGCTCCTCACCGACGGCGTCCTGCCCGCGGCCTGCCCGTCCCGGATCGTGCTCGACCACGTGACCAGCAAGTGGGGCGTCCTCGTCCTCGTCGCCCTGTCGGAGGGGACCCTGCGCTGGGGCGGGCTGCGCCGGCTGGTCGAGGGCATCAGCGAGAAGATGCTCGCCTCCACGCTCCGCACGCTGGAGTCCGACGGCCTGGTGCTGCGCGAGGCGACCCCGTCGATCCCGCCGCGCGTCGACTACTCGCTGACCCCGCTGGGCCGGGACCTCGCGACGCACCTGCTGCCGCTGATGTCGTGGATCGTCGCGCACGCCGACGGCATGGTCCGCCGGGGCTGACGACGGACCGTCCAGCCGGCGCACAGGTCGGGCGCCTACGATGTCCGCTTCGCCACCCCTCCCCCGACTGAAGGACGAGCTCGTGCGCCGTACGGCTGCCACCATCCTCGCCGCGTCCCTGCTGCTGCTGGCGGGTTGCGGAGCCGACGACGCGGACGACTCCGCGTCCCCCAGCGCGTCGGCGTCCGCCTCGGTCGCCCCGACCGCGAGCGCCGAGGACATCGCCGCGCTCGAGGCCGTGACGGTCACCGGCGAGGCCGGCCAGCAGCCGACCCTGGAGTTCGAGCAGCCGTTCACGGTGTCCGCCCCGGTCGCGCGGGTCGTCACGCCCGGCACCGGCGAGACCGTCGAGGAGGGCCAGCTCGTCAGCGTGAACATCGCCGCCGTCAGCGGCGAGGACGGCAGCGAGCAGGGCGGCACCTACGGCAGCACCCCGCAGTCGTACGTCGCCGACGCGGCGAACCTGCCGGAGGCGCTGCTCGACGCGCTCCTCGGCGAGCAGGTGGGCGCGCGCCTGCTGTTCGCGAACCCGCTGGAGGAGGCGACGCTGCTGCTCGCCGTCGAGGTCATGGGCACGCAGTCCGTCCCGACCCGCGCCGAGGGCACCGCGGTGACGCCGCTGCCCGAGGGCCTGCCGACCGTCACCCTCGACGAGGACGGCGCCCCGTCCATCGAGACCGTCGACACCGACCCGCCGACCGAGCTCGTCGTCCAGCCGCTGATCCAGGGCACCGGCCCGGCGGTCGAGGCGGGGCAGACCCTCACCGTCCAGTACACGGGCTGGCTGTGGGACGGCACGCAGTTCGACTCGTCCTGGGAGCGCGGCTCCTCGTCGACCTTCCCGCTCAGCGGCGTCGTCCAGGGCTGGCAGCAGGGCCTCGCGGGCCAGCCGGTCGGCAGCCAGGTGCTGCTGATCATCCCGCCGGACCTCGGCTACGGCGACCAGGAGTCGGGCTCGATCCCGGCGAACTCCACGCTGATCTTCGTCGTGGACATCCTCGCCGCGTCCTGACGCACCGGCTCCGCGACACAGCACAGGGACCTCGGCCGCACCAGCGGCCGAGGTCCCTTCTGCTGTGCGACCGACGTGGTTAACCTGACCATCTGCGACCCCCGAACCCGGGAGACCTGGATGGACGCGGCAACGACGCCGACGGTCCGGAACGTGGCGCTGGTCGGCCACGGCGGATCCGGCAAGACGACACTCGCCGAGGCCCTGCTGCTGCGCTCCGGGGCGATCCCCCGGGCCGGGCGGGTCGAGGACGGCTCGACGGTCTGCGACCACGAGCCCGAGGAGGTGGCGCGGGGGTCCTCGGTGGCGCTCGGCGTCGCCGACCTGGACTGGACGTGCAGCCAGGGCTGCGCCCACCGGGTCACCCTGCTGGACACACCCGGGGCGCCGGACTTCGCCGGCGCGGTCGATGCGGCGCTGGCCGTCGCGGACCTCGCGGTGGTGGTGGTCAGCGCGGTCGACGGGGTCCAGTCCGGGACCGAGGCGGCATGGCGGCGGTGCGACGAGGCGGGGATCCCCCGCCTCGTCGTCGTTTCGCAGGAGGATCGCGCGCGGGCGGACTTCCACCGCGTGCTCGACCAGGTGCGCGACCTCGCGCGCCGGACCGGCCACGACCCGGCCGGCGTCGTCCCGCTGGAGCTCCCGCTCGGGGAGGAGCAGGCGCTGCACGGCGTCGCCGACGTGCTGTCCGACCGCGGCTTCGACTACGCGGCCGACGGCCGGCACCACGACTGCGACCTGCCCGCGGACGTCGCGGACGAGGAGCACCGCCTGCACGACGAGGTCACGGAGGAGATCGTCGCCCACGACGACGACCAGCTCGAGCGGTACCTGTCCGGTGACGAGCCGGATGCCGCGGACCTCGAGCGGACCCTCGCCCGCGAGGTGCTCGCGGGCGAGGCGATCCCGGTGCTCGTCGCGTCGGCCGCCACCGGCGTCGGCATCGACCGGATCGCCGACCTGGTCTGCGAGATCGGGCCGGCCCCCGCCGACCGGGCCACCCGGCTGCGGGTCGGGGGCGACGCGGGCGCCGAGACCGAGCTCCCCGCCGACCCCGCGGGCGAGACGGTGCTGCACGTGTTCCGGACGGTCGCCGACCCGTTCGTCGGCCAGGTCTCGGTGTTCAAGGTGCTGTCGGGCACGGTCCGCACCGGCGACAAGCTGGTCAGCACCGCGACCGGCACCGAGGAGCGCGTGCACGGCCTGTTCCGGCTGCGCGGCCGGGAGCACCTGCCGGTCGACGCCGTCCCGGCGGGCTCGATCGCGGCGGTCGCGAAGCTCGCCGGCACCCCGACGGGCGGCCTGCTGGCGGCGAAGGCCCAGCCCGTGCGGCCCGCGACGCTACCCGCCCGCGACCCGGTGCTGGCGATCGCCCTCGTTCCGGTCAGCCAGGCCGACGACGACAAGCTGTCCGCCGCGCTCACCCGGCTCGCCGCCGAGGACCCGACCCTGCGCGTGGACCGCACGCCGCACCAGACCGTCCTGCGCGGACTCGGGGACGCGCACCTGGCCGTGGCCGTCGACCGGCTCGCGCGGGTGTTCGGCGTGCACGTCACCACCGAGCCCGTGCGGATCGCCTACCGGGAGACCATCGCCCGCGGAGCCGAGGCCGAGGGCCGGCTGAAGAAGCAGTCCGGCGGTCACGGGCAGTTCGCCGTGGTGCAGCTCCGGCTCGCGCCGCTGCCGCCCGGGTCCGGGTTCGCGTTCGTCGACTCGGTCGTCGGCGGGGCCGTCCCCCGGTCGTACCTGCCGGCCGTCGAGCGCGGGGCCGCCGAGGCGCTCGCCGCCGGCGGGCCGCTCGGGCACCCCGTGGTGGACGTCCAGGTCGAGGTCTACGACGGCAAGTCGCACGCGGTCGACTCCTCCGACATGGCCTTCCGCACCGCCGCCGCGACCGGCGTCCGCGCCGCGCTGGCCGCCGCCGGGACCGTGCTCCTGGAGCCGACCGTGCACGTCACGGTGGTCGTGCCGACCGAGGTGCAGGGCGACGTGCTCGGCGACCTCTCGGGCCGGCGCGGGCGCATCACGTCGACCACGACCACCGACGACGGGCGGGTCCGGATCGACGCGGTCGTCCCCGAGGCGGAGGTCGTCCGGTACGCGCTCGACCTGCGGGCGCTCACCGGCGGGCACGGGGAGCTGACGCTGGCACCGGCGGACTACGAGGTGCGACCGGGGCACCTGGCGCCGGCCTGAGCGTCCCGCGCGGCGGGCCCAGCGCCCGGGTCCGCCGCGCGGGTCGGTGCCGGCGCGGGTCAGCGCCCGACCGCCTCCGGCACGGCCTCGCCCGTGCCCAGGCGTCCGGCGTACAGGTCGATCTTCATCTCGATCGCCGCCAGGTGCTCCGCCGCCTCGGCGAGCTGCGCCCGGACCGCGTCCCGGTGCGCCTGCAGCAGCGCCAGCCGCTGCGGCTCCGTCCCGTCGCCCCGCCGGACGAGGTCGGCGTACTCGCGGATCTCCCGGATCGGCATGCCGGTCGCCCGCAGCCGCGTCAGCAGGTGCAGCCAGCCGAGGTCGCGCTCCGTGTACCGCCGGTGGCCCGACGACGCCCGCTCGACGGCGTCGAGCAGCAGCCCGTCCCGCTCGTAGTACCGCAGGGTGTGCGGGGAGAGCCCGGTCGCGGCGGCGGCCTCGGCGATGGTGAGCGTGCGCGTCGGCGTCTGGTCGGTCACCGTCCCAGCATGCGCCGCGGGGTCAAGCCGCCGGGTCGTTAGGCTCGGTGGGCCCCCGGACACCCGCCGCAGCAAGGAGCACCGCCGTGCGTCAGCCCACCCGCTGGGAGCAGATCGGCCAGCAGAACCCCGACCGCTCGCAGTGGTACGTCGAGCGGTTCCGGACGATGGCCGCGCAGGGCGCCGACCTGGCCGGCGAGGCCCGGATGATCGACGCGATGGTCCCCCGGGGCGCGCGCGTCCTGGACGCCGGGTGCGGCCCGGGCCGGGTGGGCGGCGAGCTGGCGCGGCGCGGGCACACCGTGGTGGGCGTCGACGTGGACCCGGTGCTGGTCGAGGCGGCGCGGGCGGACCACCCGGACGGGACGTGGCTGGTCGGGGACCTCGCGGAGCTGGACCTGCCGGCCGCGGGGGTCGCGGAGCCGTTCGACGTCGCCGTGATGGCGGGGAACGTGCTGACGTTCCTCGCGCCGGGCACGGAGGCGGAGGTGCTGCGCCGGATCCGCGCGCACCTGGTCCCCGGCGGGCGGCTCGTGGTCGGCTTCGGCGCGGGGAGGGGCTACCCGTTCAACACCCTCGCCCTGGACGCCCGGGAGGCCGGCCTCCAGGTGCAGCACCGCTTCGGGACGTGGGACCTGCGCCCGTTCGAGCCGGACTCCGACTTCCTCGTCGCCGTCCTCGCGTAGGGCGCGCGCCGGCCGAGGTCGATGGTTCCGCCCCAGGTCGTCGGTTGCGCACCGTGGCAGACAGGCGCAACCGACGACCTCGCCGGGAGGGGACCGGCGGTCAGCGGCGGACGGTCTCCGCCTCGCGGGCGCGCGCGGCCGTCGCCGTGCGCTGGCGGTAGACCACGTACGGGCGGGCCAGGTACGCCAGCGGCACCGACCACACGTGCACGAGGCGCGTGAACGGCCACACCGCCATCAGCAGGCACGCCAGGATGGCGTGCGCCCCGTACACGGCGGGTGCGTCCGCGATGAGCGACGGGTCCGGGTCCAGCGCGAACAGGCCCCGGAACCAGACCGAGATCGTGCCGCGGTACTCGTACCCGGACCCGAACACGTTGATGGCCACGGTCTGCCACATGCCGACGAGGATCTCGGCGGACAGCAGCGCGTACAGCACGCGGTCCATCGGGGTCGTGACGGCCTTGATCCGCTCGGAGTACACGAACCGCCGCAGCAGCAGGATCGCCAGGCCGGCGCACAGCACGACGCCCGCGACGGTGCCGCCGGCCACCGCGACCACGTGGTACGTGTGGTCCGAGATGCCGACGGCCCGCGTCCAGGACTCGGGGACCAGCAGGCCGCCGATGTGCCCGACGATGACGAACAGGGCGCCGAAGTGGAACAGCGGCGACCCGAGGGCCAGCCACTTCTTCTCCAGCACCTGGCTGGTGCGGGTGGTCCAGCCGAACTGGTCGGCCCGGTAGCGCCACACGTGGCCGACCACGAACACGGCCAGGCAGACGTAGGGCAGCACCACGAAGGCGAGGGTGTCCCACATGGTCAGCGTCCTCCGGAGGGGGTGGGGCACGCGGCGTCGTCGGTGGACCAGCCGGGGCCGTAGGGGGCGAGGGTGATCTCGGCGCCGACCGTGTCGGTGGGGGCGCCGGCGAGCGTGAACGCGTCGACCGCCGCGTGCGAGGCGGCGGGCGCGGGGCCGAGCAGGGCGTCGAGCGCGTCGAGCACCCGCGCGTACGGGGACCGCCGGTCGGCGAGGGCGCGGCGGATCAGCTCGATGCCGGCGCGGTGCGACCGCAGCACGCCCTCCCCGAGCGCGGTGCCCGCGTAGGCGGCGAACTCGAGGACGAGCGGCAGGTGGTCGGGCAGCTCGTCCTCGGGCGGGGTGAACCCGCAGGCGCGGTACCGCTGCTTGATCGCGAGCAGGGCGGCGCCTCGGCGGCGGGTGTCCCCGTGCAGGTAGTACGACAGGTACAGCGCGGACGAACGCCGCAGGTCGAACGCCTCGACGTACGCGGCGCGCGCCTCGGCCGGGGTCTGCGCGGCGAACGAGTCCCAGAACGCCCGCAGGTGCTCGGCGGGCTCCGACGCGGGCAGGTCCCGCACCGACGCCGCGAGGTCGTCGGCCAGGGCGTAGAGGTCGTCGTCGGGGTACCCGAGCAGCACCGAGCACAGCGCGAGCACGTCGGCCCGCGCCGGGACCTCGGGGACGTCGCGGCGGCGCGACCGGCGCAGCAGCGGCACCCGGACGGCGGTCACGACGGGCCCCGGCGCTGCAACGTCAGTGCGACCGGACCACCGCCGGGCCCGCCGCCCGGGCCGCCCATGCCGGGTCCGCCGGGGCCGTCGAGGGAGCAGCCGGACGCCCACGACGCGAGTTCGGCGGCGTCCTCCTTGTGGGCCTTCGGGACGACGTAGCGGTCGGACATCTTGGCGATCGCCAGCAGCCGGTACAGGTCCTCGGCATCCCTCTCGGACATCCCGGCGCCCGCCAGGGCCCGCGAGTCCGCGGACCCGTCGATGCTCCGCCGGCGCATGTGCGCCCGGACGGCCGCGAGCTTCTGCAGCACCCCGGCGACGACGTCCACGTCACCGGCGGTGAACAGGCTCGCCAGGTACTCCATCGGGATCCGCAGCGCGGTGATGGTGTGGAAGATGTCGTCGGCGTCCGCGTCGTCGGCCCCGCGGGACGTCGTGGCGTCGAGCACCGGCGACAGCGGCGGGATGTACCAGACCATCGGCAGCGTCCGGTACTCCGGGTGCAGCGGCAGGGCCACCTTGTGCCGGGAGATGAGCTGCCAGATCGGGGAGGCCTGCGCGGCGGCGATCCAGTCGTCCGCGATGCCGGCCGCCCGGGCCGCCTGCTGGACCTCCGGGTCGTCCGGGTCCAGGAACACCGACCGCTGGGCGTCCAGCAGGTCCGCGGGGTCGACCACCGAGGCCGCGGCGGCCACCGCGTCGGCGTCGTACAGCACCAGGCCGATGTAGCGCAGCCGCCCGACGCAGGTCTCCGCGCACACCGTCGGCAGGCCGGCCTCGATGCGCGGGAAGCAGAACGTGCACTTCTCGGCCTTGCCGGTCCGGTGGTTGACGTAGACCTTCTTGTACGGGCAGGCCGACACGCACATCCGCCAGCCGCGGCACTTGTCCTGGTCGACCAGGACGATGCCGTCCTCGACCCGCTTGTACATCGCGGACGACGGGCACGCCGACACGCACGCGGGGTTGAGGCAGTGCTCGCAGATGCGCGGCAGGTGGAACATGAACGTCTGCTCGAACGACATCCTGACCTGCTCGGTCATGGCGTCGAGGTTCGGGTCCTGCGCGGCGTGCAGCGGGGAGCCGGCGAGATCGTCGTCCCAGTTCGAGCCGCCGGAGACCTTCATCTCCTTGCCGGTGATCGCGCTGCGCGGGCGGGCGACCGGGATGTCCGACCCGGCCGGCGCGGAGATCAGCGTGTCGAAGTCGTACGTGGCGGGCTCGTAGTAGTCGTCGAGCTCCGGCAGGTCCGGGTTCGAGAAGATGGTCGCCAGCCGGCGCAGCCGCCCGCCGGAGCGCAGCCGCAGCCGGCCCTTGCGGTCCAGCTCCCAGCCGCCGCGCCAGCGGTCCTGGTCCTCGTACCGGCGCGGGTAGCCGACGCCGGGCTTCGTCTCGACGTTGTTGAACCAGACGTACTCGACGCCGTCGCGGTTCGTCCACGTCTGCTTGCACGTCACCGAGCAGGTGTGGCACCCGATGCACTTGTCCAGGTTCATCACCATGGCGACCTGAGCCATGACTCTCATCGCGCTTGCCCTTCGCTCGTTCCTCGCAGGTCGGGCACAGCACGGCGCCTCCGCAGCTCCCGCATCAGTACTGCACCTCCTGCGAGCGCCGCCGGATGACGGTCATCTCGTCGCGCTGGTTGCCCGTCGGGCCGTAGTAGTTGAAGGCGTAGGTGAGCTGTGCGTAGCCGCCCAGCAGGTGGGAGGGCTTGAGCAGGATCGCCGTCAGCGCATTGTGGATGCCGCCGCGCCTGCCGGAGGCCTCGGCCTTCGGGACGTCGATGTTCCGGTCCTTCGAGTGGTACATGTACGCGGTGCCGGTGGGCATCCGGTGCGAGACCACGGCCCGGGCGACGACGACGCCGTTGCGGTTGACGCCCTCGATCCAGTCGTTGTCCTCGATCCCGGCCGCCTCGGCGTCCGCGACCGACATCCAGATGGTGGGGCCGCCGCGGGAGAGCGCGAGCATGTACGGGTTGTCCTGGAACTGCGAGTGCATCGACCACTTGGAGTGCGGGGTCAGGTACCGCACGGTGACCTCGGCGCCGCCGACCCCGGACGAGGGCCGGCCGAAGTGCCGCGCCATGTCCAGCGGCGGCCGGTACGCGGGCAGCTGCTCCCCGAGGTCCGCGAGCCAGTCGTGGTCGAGGAAGAAGTGCTGCCGCCCGGTGAGGGTGTGCCAGGGCTTGGACCGCTCGGTGTTGATGACGAACGGCGAGTACCGCCGGCCGCCGTGCTCCGAGCCGGACCACTCGTAGGACGTGAACACCGGCTGCGGGCCGGTCAGGGTCTGCGCGAACGTCACCTGCCGGTCGCGGTTCTCCTCCGAGAGGTCGGACAGCTGCTTGCCGACCCGCTTCTCCAGCGCCTGGAACCCCGCGTGCGCCACGTGCCCGTTGGTGGTGCCGGACAGCGCGAGGATCGCCTCGCAGACGTGCGCGGCGGTGTCGAGCACGGGCCGGCCCGCGGCCACGCCCTCCTCGCGCCGGCCGTTGGCCTTGAGCAGGTGCTCGACGGCCTGCTCCGGCACGACCGTCACGCCCTTGGTCGTCGTGCCGACCGTGGAGATCAGCGGGCCGAGCGCGCGCATCTTCTCGCCGATCGCGGCGTAGTCCCGCTCGATGACGACCAGGCGCGGCATCGTCACGCCCGGGATCGGGTCGCACTCGCCGGCCTTCCAGTCGCGGGCGACGCCCCCGGGCTGGGCCATCTCGTCGGGGGTGTCGTGGGTCAGCGGCGCGGCGATGACGTCGGTCCGCCTCCCCAGGTGCACGGCACCGAGCTGGGCGACCTTGTCCGCCAGGCCGGCGAACGCGTCGTGGTCGGTCCGGGCCTGCCACGGCGGGGCGATCGCCGCGTTGAGCGCGTGCACGAACGGGTGCATGTCCGTGGTCGAGATGTCCTGCTTCTCGTACCAGGTGGCCGCCGGCAGCACGATGTCCGAGAACAGCGACGTGGACGTCATCCGGAAGTCGATGTTCGTCAGCAGGTCGAGCTTGCCCTCGGGGGCCTGCTCCCGCCACGTGACGTCCGTCGGCCGCCGGTCCTCGGGGGCCTCGGTGGCGCGCAGCGCGTTGTCCGCGCCGAGCAGGTGCTTGATGAAGTACTCGTTGCCCTTGGCGGAGTTGCCGATGAGGTTGGCCCGCCAGACGGTGAGCACGCGCGGCACGTTGTGCGGGGCGTCCGGGTCCTCGAGCGCGAACTTGAGCCGCCCGGCCTTGAGCTCCTCGACGACGTGGTCCGGCACCGGGGTGCCGGCCGCGGCGGCCTCGTCGCACAGGTCGAGCGGGTTCCGGTCGAAGCCCGGGTGGCCGGGCGTCCAGCCCATCCGGGTGGCCTGCGCGAGGCAGTCCATCATCGTGCGGCCGGACATCGTGCCCGGGCCGGCCGGCGACGCGAGCTCGTCCGGGCCGAAGCCGTCGTACCGCCACTGGTCGGTCGCGACGTACCAGAACGCCGTGCCCGCCATGTGCCGGGTCGGCCGCTGCCAGTCGAGCGCGAACGACAGGTGCTGCTGCCCGGTCACCGGGCGGGCCTTCTCCTGGCCGACGTAGTGCGCCCAGCCGCCGCCGTTCACGCCCTGGCAGCCCGTGAGCGTGAGCAGCGCGATGAACGTCCGGTAGATGGTGTCCGAGTGGTACCAGTGGTTCGTCCCGGCGCCCATGATGATCATCGAGCGGCCGCGGGTCTGCTCCGCGTTGCGGGCGAACTCCCGGGCGATCCGGGTGCACTGCTCGGCGGGGACGCCGGTGATCGCGGCCTGCCATGCCGGGGTGCCCGGGGACTCCGCGTCGTCGTATCCGGTGGGCCAGGTGCCGGGCAGGCCGTCCCGCCCGACGCCGTACTGCGCGAGCATGAGGTCCAGCACGGTCGTCACCAGCCGGCCGCCGACCACGCGGGCCGGGACGCCGCGGTCGACGACCCCGCCGCCCTCGGTCTCGCCGACGTCGAACCGCGGGAGCCGCACCACGACGCCCGATGCCGCCGCGTCGCCGTGCAGGGTGAGCACGGGCTCGACGTCGCCGAGGTCGAGGTTCCACCGGCCGACGCCCTCATCCGTCCAGCGGTCCGCGAGGGTGCCCGCGGGGACGGTCGGCTCGCCGGTGGCCGCGTCGAGCACGACGGGCCGGAACTCGGGGCGGGCACCGAGGGCACCGCGCGCGCCGGTCGCCTCGCCGGCCAGGTCCGCCGCCGTGAGGAACTTCGCGGCCCGGTACGTGCCGTCCGCCCCGGGCTCGAGCGTGATGAGGAACGGCGCGTCGGTGAACCGCCGCACGTAGTCCGTGAAGTACGGGACCTGCCGGTCGCGGTGGAACTCCGCGAGGATCACGTGCCCCATGGCGAGCGCGAGGGCGCCGTCCGTGCCGGGGGCCGGGGCCATCCAGTCGTCGGCGAACTTCACGTTGTCCGCGTAGTCCGGGCTGACCGCGACGACCTTCGTGCCCTTGTACCGGACCTCCGCGAGCCAGTGCGCGTCCGGGGTCCGGGTCACCGGGACGTTGGAGCCCCACATCATCAGGTAGCCGGCGTTCCACCAGTCGCCCGACTCCGGGACGTCGGTCTGGTCGCCCCACACCTGCGGGCTGGCCGGGGGCAGGTCGGCGTACCAGTCGTAGAAGCTCAGCAGGGTCCCGCCGATCAGCGACAGGAACCGGGTGCCGGCCGCGAACGACGCCATCGACATCGCGGGGATCGGCGTGAAGCCCACGCAGCGGTCGGGGCCGTAGGACTTGATAGTGTGCACGTGGGCGGCGGCCATGATCTCGGTCGCCAGGTCCCAGTCGGCGCGGACGAAGCCGCCGGTGCCGCGGGCGCGCTTGTAGATCGTCGCCTTGAGCGGGCTCTCCACGATCTCGGCCCAGGCCAGCACCGGGTCGCCGAGCCGGCAGCGGGCGTCGAGGTAGAGGTCCAGCAGCACGCCGCGGATGTACGGGTAGCGCACCCGGGACGGCGAGTACGTGTACCAGCTGAACGACGCGCCGCGGGGGCAGCCGCGGGGCTCGTACTCCGGGCTGTCCGGGCCGGTCGTCGGGTAGTCGGTGCCCTGGTGCTCCCAGGTGATGAGCCCGTCCTTGACGTACACGTCCCAGGCGCACGACCCGGTGCAGTTCACGCCGTGGGTGGACCGCACCACCTTGTCGTGGGCCCACCGCTGCCGGTAGAAGGTGTCCCAGTCGGAGTCGTCGGTCTCGACCAGCGCGTGCGCGCTGTCGAGCATCTCGGAACCCCCGAGGCGGCCCCGGGCGGCGAGGAGGCCGCGGAGCATCGGGGACGGGCCGGCGGAGTGACCGGCGGGGGCGTCGGTGGTCATGCAGCGTGCTCCTCGGGGGCGGAGGTTGGGCCATGCTGGTGGCCCGGGGACGGACGTGGCGCGCGGGACGCGCTCAGGAGAGGACGGCGATGGCGGCGCAGGACCGGCGAGGGTTCGACGGCACCACCGGGACGGGTCAGCACGGCGGCTACCGCACGCGGGTCATCCAGCTGCTGCGGGACTCCCCCGTGCCGGTGTCCGTGCAGGACGCCGCCGACGCGATCGGCGCGACGCCCGGCATCGCCCGGTACCACCTGGAGTCCGTGGCCGACGCCGGCATGGCGGACCGGGTGCGCCAGGAGCGCACGACCCGCGGCCGGCCGAAGGTGCTCTACCAGGGCACCCTGCCCAGCCAGACCCACGAGCGGGCGCAGGGCTACCGGCTGCTGGCCGAGGCGCTGACCTGCACGCTCGCCGCGGGGCTGCCCGACCCGGCCGGCACGCTCTACGAGGTCGGCCGCGCCTGGGGCGCCCGGCTGGTGTACCCGACGGCCGCCACGGCGGGCCCGGTGCCCGCGGTCGTCGCGAAGCTCGAGGCGCTGTGGTTCGCCCCCGAGCTGCTGCCCGACGGCACCCTGCTGCTGCACCACTGCCCGTTCACCGCGGCGGTCCGGGAGCACCCGGAGGCCGTGCGGGCGGTGCACCGGGGCCTGCTGGACGGCGCGCTGCACGCCCTGGGCGCCGCCGAGCGGGTGGTCGAGATGACCCCGCTCGACGGCGACCACGGCTGGACCGTGCGGCTCGCCCGGGAGCATCAGGACCGCGCCTCCGCGCCCGGCCGCGCGTAGTAGTACCAGGCCAGCGCCGCGCAGAGCAGCGCGTACACCAGCACCCCCGCGAACACGGCCGTCCGCGGCAGGTAGTTGAAGGCCATGGAGAACAGGAACGGGCCGAACGCGGCGATCGCGGCCGTCCAGCCGATCACGCCGCCGGCCTGGCGGGCCGGGAAGATCATCGGCATCTGCTTGAACGTCGAGGCGTTGCCGATGCCGGCGAAGAAGAAGATCAGCACCATGCCGGTCATGAAGATGCCCAGGCTGGGCTCGTCGCCGGCGACGACCTGCCCGTAGAGGACGACGCCCGCCGAGGCCGCCATGCCGATGCCGGACACCACGGTCCAGACGGCGCCGCCGAACCGGTCGCACAGCGGGCCCCAGCAGATCCGGGCCAGCGAGCCGACCAGCGCGCCGAGGAACACGAACTTCAGGTAGCCCGGGCCGAACTGCGTCTTGAGCAGCATGCCGAACGTGCCGGCCAGGCCCGAGAACATCCCGAAGGTCATGACGTACTGCAGGGTCATGATCCAGGTGTGCTTGTTGGAGAAGATGTCGAACTGCTGGCGCAGGTTGGCCTTCACCGGGACGGACGTCAGCAGCGTCCAGGCGAGCACCAGGCCGACCACCGCGAACGGGATGAAGATCAGGCCGGGGTTCTGCAGCCACACGTCCTTGGTGGTGCCGTCGTCCGCGACGGACACCTGGCCGGCGATCCCGAACAGGCCGAAGCCGATGGCCCACGGCACGACGAACTGGACGACCGAGACGCCGAAGTTGCCGAGGCCCGCCTGCAGGCCGAGCGCCGTGCCCTGCATCCGCTTCGGGAAGAAGTACGACGTCGACGGCATGTAGCCGGAGAACACGCCGCCGCCGAGGCCGGCCGCGAGCGCCAGCGCCACGAGCAGCGCGTACGAGGGCTGCTCCGGCAGCATGACGACCCAGGTCCACCCGGCGAACGGGATGAGCATGAGCAGCGCGGACAGCGTGAGCATCTTCCGCGTGCCCATGAGCGGCGGCAGGGTCATCCACACCAGGCGGAGCGCGCCGCCGGTGAGGCCCGGCATCGCGAGCAGCCAGTACGACTGGCTCTCCGAGAGGTCCCAGCCGGTCAGTGTGCCCAGCGTCGGGATGAGCGCCCCGGGCAGGTACCAGATGACGAACGCCAGCAGCAGGTTGATCGTCGTGACCCACAAGGTCGTCCAGGCGGTCCGGCTGTCCCAGCGTGCGGGGTCCTGCGGGTCCCAGCCGACCAGGTCGCGTCGGCTGTCGGCGGTGACCGTCACGGTGGCGACGGTCGGCGCGGTCTCGGTGGCCATCGGGGATGCTCCTCGGTGAACAAGTAGGTGACCGGGAACTTATGGAGCCGTTTCACGAGGGGGCGTGGCCTTGGTCCCAGCGGCGGGGGACCCCGCCGGGCGGGGGCGGCGGGGGCGTTCCGGAGGGTCGTCGGGGCGCTCCGGAGGGCGGCGCAGTTCTCACGCAACAATGCGCGCGCGGGACGGCGGACCTGCCGCCGGGGAGGCCGGTCGCCGGCATTTCCCCGGGAGAATCCGGGCGGCAGCGCGCGCGGGGCGGCGGTGCCGCGTTGGTCACGATCAGGTAACGATGCGCAGATGAGGGTTCCCTTCGTCGCGCCGACGTGCGGGTGGACCGGCTGGTCCGGGCCCGCGCCGCGTGCCAGGCTCGACGCCATGGCCCGGTACTTCGACGTCCACCCCCACGACCCGCAGGCCCGGGCGGTCGGCCAGCTCGTCGCCCTGCTCCGCGACGACGCCCTCATCGCCTACCCCACCGACTCCGGCTACGCGCTCGGCTGCCGCATGGACAGCCACACCGGCGCCGACCGCATCCGGGCGATCCGGCACCTCGGCGACAAGCACCACTTCACGCTGATGTGCGCCGACTTCGCGCAGCTCGGGCAGCTCGTGCGACTGGACAACGCACCGTTCCGGGCGATCAAGGCCGCGACGCCCGGGCCGTACACGTTCATCCTCCCGGCCACCAAGGAGGTGCCCCGGCGGCTCGCGCACCCGAAGAAGAAGACCGTCGGCGTGCGCATCCCGGACAGCCGGGTCGTGCAGGCGCTGCTGCGCGAGCTCGGGGAGCCGCTGCTGTCCTCGACGCTGATCCTCCCCGGCGAGACCGAGCCGCAGACCGACGGCTGGACGGTCAAGGAGGAGCTGGACCACGTGGTCGACGCCGTCGTGGACGCGGGCGAGTGCGGCACCGAGCCGACCACCGTCGTGGACTGGTCGGAGGGCTACCCCGAGGTCGTCCGCGTGGGCGCGGGGGACCCGGACCGCTTCGCCTGAACCGACCCCTGACTGATGTCAGACACGTGTAGTACATTGACGTCGTGGACACCATCACCAAGCGCGAGCTGAACCAGCACACGGCGACGGTCCTCGCGCGCGTGGACGGCGGCGTCGAGATCATCATCACCGAGCGCGGACGCCCCCGCTGGCGGGTCTCCGGGTACACCGAGCCGGCCGGTGCCCTGGACCGGCTCCAGCGCGAGGGGCGGTACACACCACCGTCCTCCGAGCCCCTCGACTGGCCCGAGCACGGCGCCGGCGCGCCCATGGCGAGCAGCCGGGTCGACGAGCTGCTCGACGAGACCCGCGGTGAGCACTGAGGATGACGTTCTACCTCGACTCGTCCGTGGCCCTGCGCGCCGTCCTCGACGTCCCGGAGCGCCCGCGCGTGCTGCACTGGGTCGACGCCCGCGCGGGCAAGCTCGTCTCCTCGCGCCTGCTGCGGACCGAGATCGTGCGCGTGCTGCGCCGCGAGAGGCTCCCGGTCAGTGCCGCCAGCCCGCTGCTGTCCCGGGTCGGGCTCGTGTCCCTCTCGGACGAGGTCGCCTCGGTCGCCGAATCGATCGAGCGGCACGTGAAGACGCTCGACGCCCTGCACCTCGCGACGGCTCTCGTGATCGGCGAGCCGGTCGTCGTCGTGACGCACGACGACACCATGGCGGCGGTGGCCGGGCACCTGGGGCTCGACGTCGAGCACCCGGTGACCTGACCGTGCGCACCCCCGACGACCCCGCGTACCCCGCCGAGGCCGCGCCCGCCGCCGGGGACCTGGCCGCGCTGGACGGGGCCGTGGTCGAGTGCCGGGCGTGCCCCCGGCTCGTGGCCTGGCGGGAGCACGTGGCCACCGTGAAGCGCGCCGCCTACCGGGACCAGACGTACTGGGCCCGCCCGGCCCCGGGGTTCGGCGACCCCGACGCGGCGGTGCTCGTCGTCGGGCTGGCGCCCGCGGCGCACGGCGCGAACCGCACCGGCCGGATGTTCACCGGCGACCGGTCCGGGGACTTCCTGTTCGCGGCGATGCACCGCGTCGGGATGGCGTCGCAGCCGACGTCCACGCACGCCGGGGACGGGCTGACGCTCAGCGGGGTGCGGATCACCGCGCCCGTGCACTGCGCGCCGCCCGACAACGCCCCGCTGCCCGAGGAGCGGCACCGCTGCGGAGCCTGGCTGGCGCGCGAGCTGGAGCTGGTGCGGCCGCGGGTCGCGGTGGTGCTCGGCGGGTTCGGCTGGGACGCGCTGCTGCGGACGCTCGCCGAGCAGGGCTGGGCGGTCCCGCGCCCCCGGCCGCGTTTCGCGCACGGAGCCGAGCAGATCCTCGAGCACCCCGGCGGCGCGACCCTCACCCTGCTGGGCTGCTTCCACGTCAGCCAGCAGAACACCTTCACGGGCCGCCTGACCCCGGAGATGCTGGACGCGGTGCTGCTCCGCGCCCGGGCGCTCGCCGGGGCCGGGGCCCAGCCGGCGTAGCCGGCGCGCGCGGCCGCCGAGGTCGGTGGTTCCGCGCGACACGCCGGGCCGACACGCCGGGGCGCCGGGCTGAACCACCGACTTCGGCGGGGCACAGGGGCGGGGCTCAGGACAGGATGCGCCCGCCCGTCACGCCGATGCGGTCGCCCGTGATGTAGCTGCTCTCCTGGCTCGCGAAGAAGACGTACGCCGGCGCGAGCTCCGCGGGCTGACCCGCCCGGCCGAGCGGGGTGTCGGCGCCGAACTGCTCGACCTTCTCCTCCGGCATCGTCGCGGGGATCAGCGGGGTCCAGATCGGGCCGGGCGCGACCGCGTTGACCCGGATCCCCTGCTCCGCGACCTGCTGCGCGAGGGCCTTCGTGAAGTTGAGGATCGCGGCCTTGGTCGCGGCGTAGTCGATGAGCTGGGGGCTCGGCTGGAACGCCTGCACCGACGTCGTGTTGATGATGCTCGCGCCCGGCTTCAGGTGCGGCAGCGCGGCCTTCGTGATCCAGAACAGGGCGTACACGTTGGTCTTCAGCGTGCGGTCGAGCTGCTCGGTCGACAGGTCGGCGAGGCCGCCGTCCTGGGACATCTGGTAGGCCGCGTTGTTCACCAGCACGTCCAGCCCGCCGAGCTCGGCGACGGTCCGCTCGACGACCTCGGCGCAGAACGCCTCGTCCCGGACGTCGCCCGGCAGGGTCAGCGCGCGGCGCCCGGCGTCCTCGACCAGGCGCACGGTCTCCTGCGCGTCCTGCTCCTCCTCCGGCAGGTACACGATCGCGACGTCCGCGCCCTCCCGCGCGAACGCCAGGGCGACGGCGCGGCCGATGCCGGAGTCGCCGCCGGTGATCAGCGCCCGCCTGCCCTCGAGCCGGCCGGAGCCGACGTAGGAGTCCTCGCCGTGGTCCGGCTGCTGCGGCATCTCACCGGTGAGGCCGGGGTGCTCGATGGTCTCCGCGGGCTGCTCGGGCTCGGGGTGCTGGGTGGTCGGGTCCTGGGGAGTCGTCTGGTCGCTCATGCTCATCCATCGTCCGCACCCTGGGGCGGAGCGCCACCGGAGGAGCCTCCGAGTTGCCGCACCGGGGCCCCGGCCCGCACAGTGGCCGTCGGCCGAACCGCACCCGACCAGCACGTCCACGTCGCGCGCACACCGGCCGCACAGGGTCCGACCGCCCGGGGACCTAGGGTTTCGGACCGTGGCCGACAGGAGGAACGTGAGCGACGACGAGCAGTACGTCGAGATCTGGGGCGACCGGGTCTCGATGCGCGACCTGGTGATCGCCCTCGCGGCGTGCGCAGCCACGACCGTGGTCGCGGTCGTGATCGGCCGGGCGCTGGGGTCGTCCGAGTTCTTCTGGGGCCTGGGCGGGTCGGTCGTCGGGTTCGGCGCCGCGGTGGCGCTGGTCCGGCCGAAGCGGGACGTGCAGATCGTGGCGGACGACGCCGACGACGCCGGGCAGGCCGAGGTCGCGCGCCCCGCCGACGCGCGCCCCGCCGCCTGAGCCGCCCGCCGTGGACCTCACCCTCCTGCTGCCGATGGCCGGCGCCGCGCTGGCCGCCGTGCTGCTGTACACGCTGATCGGCTTCATCCCCGGCACCGACGAGACCTCGGTGCTGCTGCCCGTCACCCTCGCGCTGGTGCTCGCCGGCACGGACCCGCAGGTCGTGCTGGCGTTCTTCATCGCCGCCGTGGTGACGCTCAACCTCACGAACTCCATCCCGACCGCGCTCGTCGGGCTGCCCGGCGGCGTGCTGTCGGCGCCGATGATCGACCACGCGCTGACGCTCAAGCGCGAGGGCCGCGCCGCGGAGACGATCCGGAAGATGGCGGCCGGGTCGGTCGTCGGGACGCTCATCGCCGTCCCGCTGGCGCTGCTCATCGCCGGGGCCATCACGCCCTGGGCGGAGCAGCTGCGGGAGTACGGGTCGCTGCTGTTCGTCGGCGGGGCCGTCGTGCTGGCGCTGCTCGGGAAGAACCGGGTGCTGTCGCTGCTGGCGATCATCCCGCTGGGCCTGCTGTTCCAGGGCGTGCAGGCGCTGTACCGGCAGACCGGCGTGCTGCCCGAGGACGGGACGATCACGGTGTCGTTCTTCCTGTCGATCACGGCCGGGCCGCTGCTGCTCAGCCTGGCGACGCTGCTCAACCCGACGCTGCGCGCCGCCCTCCCCCGCGCGGGCCGGACCCCGGTGCGGATCACCCGCTCGGAGCTGCAGGGAGCGCCGCTCAACCCGCGGCGGCTGCTCACCCGGGCGGAGCTCGGGGCCAGCGCGACCGTGTCCGTGGCGTCCACGCCGCTGTTCTTCCTCAGCCCGGTCGCGCTGACCCTGCTCATGGGCGAGGCCTCCGGCGCCCGCGCGAAGGAGCCCGCGGAGCGGTCGTCCCGGGCCGTCACCTCGATGGCCGCGCTCGCGCACTCCACCTACCTGGCGGGCGTGATCATCCCGCTGCTCGCCGTCGGGCTGCCGCTGTCCCCGGTGGCCGTCGGCCCGGCGAACGCGCTGTTCAACGCGCCGCCGGTGCTCAGCCTCGACCGCAACGTGCACCACCTGCTGTCCACGCCGCAGTTCGTCGCCGCGGTCGTCGTCGGCACGGTCATCGCGCTGGTGCTGTCCTACGTCCTCGCCGTCCGGTACTCGTTCCGGCTGACCGCGCTCGTCACCCGGTACGTCCCGCACGAGGCGGTGCTCGCGCTGTTCGTCGTGTTCGTGCTGCTGCTCGCGTACCTGGACGCGGGTCTGATCAACGTCTTCGCCGTGCTGCTCGTCGGGATCACCTGCGGCACGCTGAACCGGTTGGGCGTCAACTTCGGGGTGCAGTTCATGTCGCTGTACGCGGCCCCGTGGTTCGTCGCCCACCTCATGTGAAGGAGCCGACCATCCGCACCGACCGCAGCACCGGCACCGGGCACACCCGGGCCAAGGCGATCCTCGTGGGCGAGCACGCCGTCGTGTACGGCGAGCCCGCCATCGCCCTGCCGCTCGCCAGCCTCCCGATGCGCGCCACCGCGCGGCGCGAGGACGGCCCGCTGACGCTCGAGTCCGTGCTGTACTCCGGTCCGCTCGCGGACGCCCCCGAGCAGCTCGCCGCCCCGCGGGCCGCCGTCGAGGCCACCCTCGACCACCTCGACCTGCCGCACCGCGGGATCGTGCTCGCGACCGAGTCGACCATCCCCGCGGCGCGCGGCCTCGGGTCCAGCGCCGCGACCGCCGGCGCCCTCGCGCTCGCGCTGGCCGACCTCGCCGGGCGGACGCTCACACCGCAGGAGCACTTCGACCTCGTGCAGGTCGGCGAGCGGGTCGCGCACGGGAACCCCAGCGGCCTGGACGCCCGCACCACCGCCTCGACCGAGCCCGTCTGGTTCCAGGCCGGCGAGATCCGGCCCCTCGACCTGCGCCTGCGGGCGCACCTGGTCGTCGCCGACACCGGGGTGCACGGCCGGACCCGCGTCGCGGTCGCCGACGTGCGGTCGTTCCGCGAGCGGCACCCCGCCCGCGGGGCCGAGCTGATCGCCGAGCTCGGGCGGATCACCCGGGACGTCGTGGTCGACCTCGCCGAGGACCGGCCCCGCGAGCTCGGCGCCCGGATGACGCGCGCGCACGGCGCCCTGGCGGAGCTCGGGGTGTCCTCCCCGGAGCTCGACCGGCTGGTCGGGGCGGCCCTCGCGGCCGGCGCCCTCGGGGCCAAGCTCACCGGCGGTGGCCAGGGCGGCTGCCTGCTCGCGCTCGCGGCCGACGCCGGGTCCGCTGGTACGATCGCCGCTGCCCTGCGCCGCGCGGGCGCGGCGCGCACGTGGCTGCACCGGACCGACGCGCGGCGCCCAGCCGCTCCCTCCGCCCAGGTGCCCCTCGGATGACGAACTCCGCGACCGCCGTCGCGCACGCCAACATCGCCCTCGCCAAGTACTGGGGGAAGCGCGACGAGGCCCTGGCGCTCCCCGCGACGTCCAGCCTGTCCCTGACGCTGGACGCGTTCCACGCCACCACCACCGTCACGCTGGACCCGGGTGCCGACGCGGACAGCGGGACCCTCGACGGACGGCCGATGTCCGACGGCGAGCTCGTCCGGGTGCGCCGGTTCCTCGACCTCGTGCGCTCCCGCGCCGGCTCCGCGACCCACGCCGCGGTGACCTCGGTGTCCACCGTCCCGACCGGCGCCGGCCTGGCGTCGTCCGCGAGCGGGTTCGCCGCCCTGGCGGGGGCGGCCTCCGCCGCGTACGGCCTCGACCTCGACCCCCGGGCGCTGTCCCGGCTGGCCCGGCGGGGGTCCGGCTCCGCCGCCCGGTCGGTGTTCGGCGGCCTGGTCGTCTGGCACGCCGGGTCCGACGACGCCACGTCGTTCGCCGAGCCGGTGCCCGGCGGGGAGGCGGGCGGCCCGCTGGACCCGGCGATGGCCGTGGTCGTCCTGGACGCCGGGCAGAAGTCGGTGTCCAGCCGCGAGGCGATGCGCCGCACCGTCGAGACGTCGCCGTTCTTCCCGGCCTGGACCGAGGCCACCGAGCGGGACGTCGCGCTGATGCTCGACGCCGTGCGCGCGGGGGACCTGGCGACCCTCGGGGAGCTCGCCGAGTCGAACGCCCTGCGGATGCACGCCACGATGCTCGGCGCCCGGCCGCCGGTGCGGTACTGGACGGAGCACACCGTCGCGGTGCTGGACCGCGTGCAGGCGCTGCGCGCGGACGGGCTGCCGTGCTGGGCGACCATCGACGCGGGCCCGAACGTCAAGGTCCTGACGGCCGGCCGGGACCTGGCGGCGGTCGCGGAGGCCCTGTCCGCCGGCGGCACCCGCCGGGTCGTGACGGCCCGTCCCGGACCGGACCTGCGCGTGACCGCGGGGGGCACCGCGTGACGGCCGCGGGCGGCGCGCCGATCGAGGCCCGCGCGCCCGGCAAGCTCTTCGTCGCCGGGGAGTACGCCGTGGTCGAGGCCGGGTATCCCGCGGTGCTCGTCGCCGTGGACCGGCACGTCACCGTCCGGCTCGCGCCCGCGGAGGGCGCCGGGTCGATCGCCTCCGACCAGTACGGCCGGCTCCCGGTCGTGTGGCGGCGCGACGGCGGCCGGGTGGTCCTGGACCACGACAGCCGTCCGTTCGACTACGTGCTCGCGGCGATCGACGTCGTCGAGCGGTTCGCCGCCGAGCAGGGCCGCACGCTCGGCTTCTACGACATCACCATCACCTCCGAGCTCGACGACCCGTCCGGGCGGAAGTTCGGCCTCGGGTCGTCGGCCGCCGTGACGGCCGCCACCGTGCGCGCGCTCGAGCGGTTCTACGACCTGCGCCTGCCGACCGAGCGGCTGCTGCGCCTCGCGCTGCTCGCGACCGTCGCCGTGAACCCGATGGGCTCCGGCGGGGACGTCGCCGCCAGCCTCTACGGCGGGTGGATCCGGTACGCCGCCCTCGACCGGGAGTGGCTGCGCGCCGCCCTCGCCGCGGCGGAGGCGTCCGGCGACCCCCGCCCGCTCAGCACGCTGCTCGACGCCGACTGGCCCGGCCTCGCCGTCCGACGGCTGCCGACGCCCCGGTCGATGCACCTCGTCGTCGGCTGGACCGGGCAGCCCGCCTCCACCACGCGGCTGGTCGAGCGGATGCAGTCCCGCAAGGGCGCCGCGGAGAGCCACTACCCCGACTTCCTCGCCGCCTCGCGGGCGTGCGTGGACGCGCTGGCGGACGCGATCGAGCGCGACGACGCCGAGGCCGCGAAGGCCGAGATCCACCGGGCACGGGGGCTGCTCACGTCGCTGGCACGCGCCGCGGGGGTCGACATCGAGACGCCGGCGCTGCGCACCCTGTGCGAGACCGCCGAGAGCGTCGGCGCGGCGGCCAAGTCCTCCGGCGCCGGTGGCGGCGACTGCGGCATCGTGCTGGTGGACGCCGACGCCGACCTGGCGCCGATGCTGCGAGGCTGGGAGCTGTCCGACGTGCGGCACCTGTCCCTGCGGGTGCAGCCGTCCGTCGAGGGCGCGGAGGAGGACGTCGATGGCCGCTGAGGACGCCGCCGCGGCGCAGGACCCCGCGGCGCAGGACGCGCGGCGCAAGGACGACCACGTCCGGCTCGCGTCCGCCCAGCACGCCGAGCCCCGCGCGCACGACTTCGACCACGTCCGGCCGATGAACCACCCGCTCGCCGCGGGCGACCGGTCCCGGGTGTCGCTGCGCACCACCGGCCGGGTGCTCGACTGGCCCGTGCCGCTCTACATCAACGGCATGACCGGCGGCACGGCGCACACCGCCACGATCAACCGCGCCCTGGCCCTGGCGGCGCGCGAGACCGGCGTACCGATCGCCTCGGGCTCCACCGGGATCCTGCACCGCGACCCCGCCGCGATCCCCTCGTTCCGGGTGCTGCGCGACCTCAACCCCGACGGCTTCGTGCTGGCCAACGTCAACGCGAACCTCACGCCGGCGCAGGCGCGGCGGTCCGTCGAGATCCTCGAGGCCGACGGCCTGCAGGTGCACATCAACCCGGCGCAGGAGATCGTCATGCCGGAGGGTGACCGGGACTTCACGCGCTGGGCCGACAACGTCGCGGCGATCGTCGAGGGCGTCGGCGTCCCGGTGGTCGTCAAGGAGGTCGGCGCCGGGATGAGCCGCGGCACGGTCGCCCGGCTGCGGGACCTGGGCGTCGCGGCCGTGGACGTCTCCGGGCGCGGCGGCACCGACTTCACGGCGATCGAGTCCGCCCGGCGCACCGACGGCGGCATGGACTACCTCGCGGGCTGGGGGCAGTCCGCGGTCGAGGGCCTGCTCGACGCGTCGTCCGTCGAGGGCGTCGACCTGCTGGCGTCCGGTGGTGTCCGGCACCCGCTCGACGTCGTCCGGGCCCTCGCGCTCGGGGCCACGGCAGTCGGCGTGGCCGGCGGGTTCCTGCGGGTGCTGCTCACGGAGGGCGAGGCGGCCCTGGTCGCGCGGATCCAGGCGTGGCTCGGGCAGATCGGCGACGTCATGACCCTGGTCGGCGCGCACACCGTCCCCGACCTGCGCCGGGTGGACCTCCTGCTGACCGGACCCGTGCGGGAGTTCTGCGAGCTGCGCGGGATCGACGCCGCCGCCTACGCCCGCCGCAGCGGCCTCTAGCCCGGGCACCGGGAGCCGCGCGATCTGGAGCGCGCGGGGGCGCGAGGTCCAGGCCGGGCCCCGGCGCACGATGCGTCCACCGCGTACCCCCGGGGCGCAGGACCATGCCCTCGGACGACGTGGACACCTCGTACCCCGCGTACCCGCGCCGGCAGCACCCCTCCCCCTGCACGACGTGGACACCTGGTACCCCGCGTCGGCGGCGTACCAGGTGTCCACGCTCCCGGGAGACCACATCCCACCCTGCGCGTGTACGCGGTGGACGCATGAGTCGCTCCGGGACAGATGGGGCTGTGGACGACCGCGATCCGGGGCCCGTCCGGCCCTAGCGTCGGAGCATGAACACGCTCACCCGCGAGGTCACCGCCCGCCAGTTCCGGGCCGAGCTCGCGACCCTCAGCAACGAGGCCGCGTTCGCGCGCGGGCGCATCGGCCTGCACCGGTACGGCGCGCTCGTCGCGGTGCTCATCGGCGTGGAGGACTTCCAGCGCCTCCGACGGCTGGAGAGCGCACCCGGGGCGCTGGAGGCGGAGGAGTCGCTCGACGAGCTCGCGCAGCGGCTCATCGCCGAGGGGCAGGCGGAGCGCCGCGCGCTGGAGGGGGGTTAGCCGAGCGCCACCAGGAGGACCAGGACGGCGAGCACCAGGGCCGTCGGCGTCATGACCGCCCGCTCCGCGCGGCTCCGGGAGATCGCGTTCATGGCGGTGCCGATCACCAGGTAGCCGAGCAGCACCCAGGTCCCGACCGCGGAGACCGCGTCGGGCAGCACGTCGAAGACGCCGGACCGGTCGAGCAGCAGCAGGGCGAACACCGCGTAGAGCAGCACCGACACGGCGCTGCCGAGCCGCAGCCGGGCGGGCAGCACGTCGTGCGAACCGCCCCACGCGAACCGCCCGAGCGGGGCACCCGCGGCCAGCAGCACCTGGAGCACGGCGAGCGCGGCGAGGACCACGGTGGCGGCGAGGGCGGCAGTGGTCGTCATGGCGCTGACTATATCTGACAGATATAGTCAGCGTCATGGCCCGCCCCGCACCGCAGACCGAGCTCGCCGTCCTGGGCGCTCTGTCGATCGCGCCGATGTCCGGGTACCGGCTCCGTGCGGAGATCCGGGACACGCTCGGGCACTTCTGGACCGAGAGCTTCGGGCAGATCTACCCGACGCTGTCACGGCTCGAGTCCTCGGCCCTCGTCGGTCGCGACGACGCCGGACGGTTCACGATCACGGACGACGGCCTGGCGCGGCTCCGCGACCTGCTCCGGACCCCGCCGGAGTCCGGGCCGCCCCGCGACGGGTTGCTGCTCCGGCTGTTCTTCGGGCGCCGGATCGGGCGGCAGGCCTGCCTCGACCTGCTCGCCGAGACGGAGCAGCAGGTCACCCGGAGCCTCGCCGAGCTCGCCGCCGTCCGCGCGACGCTCGACCCGACGGACCCGGACGAGCGCTACGCGCTGCTCACGCTCAGCGCCGGCGTGCACCGCGGGCGCGCGCTGCTCGCCTGGGCCACCGAGAGCCGGGAGGCCATCGCGTCCTGGGCGGACTGACCGGTCACGCGGGGAACACGCAGAACTCGTCGCCCTCCGGGTCCGCCAGGACGACCCAGCCGTCGTGCCGCGCGAGCACTGCCGCCCCGCGCTCCACGAGCCCCGCGACGCCGGCGGCCAGGTCGGGCACCGTGAGGTCGAGGTGCAGCCGGTTCTTGCCCGCCTTCGGCTCCGGGACGCGGGTGAACCACAGGCGTGGCCCGGCGCCGTCCACCGGCTCGACGAGGACCGAGGGGTCGTCCTCCGGGTCCTCGACCCCGGCCGCGCGCAGCCGTGCCAGCTCGGACTCGTCGTAGGGAGCGACCCGGTACCCGTCCAGCGTGCGCGCCCACCAGCGCGCGAGCGACGCCGGGTGGCGGCAGTCGACGACGACGTCGCGCAGGGCGGCCATGCGGCCTAGCGTACGGCGGCGCCCGCATCACCGGGAGGGCGGCCGGGAACCGCATTCGCTCAGTTGCCCGCCCCGACCGGCCGATAGGGCCCTACGGGGGTGACGCGGATGGTCCACGGCTTCGGGCAGCCGGCAGCGCGACGGGCGCGACGGCTGGGCCGGCGACGCGCCGGCACGGCGGCCGGGCTGCCGCGCGCCCGCACGCAGGCGGACGCGTGGTTCGACGCCTGGCTCTCCGGCGACGCCGCTCCCGCCGACCTCGAGGTCCCCGACGGCTGGACCGTGCTGCGCGGCCTGCACCGGCCCGGCAGCGGCGTCGCGACAGTGGAGCGGATCGCCGTCGGACCCGGGGGGATCGTCGTCGTCGAGACCGTGCGCTGGCCCGGGGAGGTCGCGGTCGTCAACGGCACGCTCCGGCACCAGGGGTACGGGCGCACGCCGGACGCGGCGACCGTCGCGGACGCCGCGGGCGCCGTCACCGCCCTGCTCGCCCCCACCCACCGGCGCGCGGTGCGGGCCGTGCTGCGGCTGGCCGGGCACGACCTGGACCCCGTGGCCGTCCGCGGCGGCGCCGTGGCGCTCGGCGAGCAGCAGGCCACGGCGTACCTCGCGGCGCTCCCGGAACAGCTGTCGGCGCCCGACGTCCGGCTGGTCGTGGACTACCTCGCGGCGGAGCTGGGCGGGCCGTCGAGCCCGGAGCAGCTCACGCTGGACGACGTCTTCCGCTCCCCGGCGGTGTGGTCGGCCCCCGACGTGCCCGGTCCCCGGGCCCTCCGGGACGCGCCGCGCTACACCGCGCCGGCGAACCCCCCGGGCCATCCGGACCAGGAGCCGGAGGACGCGCGACCCGCCCCGGCGCGCGGGCTCGTCGGCGAGGGGCTGCTCCGGGTCGGCCTGCTCGTGCTGGGTCTCCTCACGGCGGGGAACGTGCTGCTCGCCTGGCTCGACGCCGCGGGCTGACGCCGGTCGCACCGCCCGCGCCGTCGGGGACGCCCGGGTCTAGCGTGGCGGCATGGGCGGACGGATCACGGCCGGGCAGTTCCACGCGGCCGAGGGCGTGCAGGACTGGCGGGTCGTGGCCGGGGGCGCGTGCGCGCACTTCCGGACCGGGTCGTTCGCAGCCGGCGTCGAGCTGGTCGACGCGATCGGCGAGCTGGCGGACGCCGCGGACCACCACCCCGACGTGGACCTGCGGTACGCCGGCGTCACCGTGCGGCTCGTGTCGCACGACGTGGGCGGCCTGAGCGAGCGGGACGTCGCCCTGGCGCGGCAGATCTCCGCCGCTGCCCGGGAGCTCGACGTCCCGGCGGACACCGTCGGCGTGCAGACGGTGATGATCGCCGTGGACGCGGCCGCCGAGGCGGACGTCCGGCCGTTCTGGCGCGCCGTGCTGGGGTACACCGAGGACGCGGACGGCGACCTCGTCGACCCCGCGGGCCACGGTCCCCGGGTGTGGTTCCAGCGCCTCGACACCCCGCGCCCTCAGCGCAACCGCCTGCACGTCGACGTCTCCGTGCCGCACGACGAGGCGGAGGCCCGCGTCGCGGCCGCCCTCGCCGCGGGAGGCCGCCTGGTGGGCGACGCGCACGCGCCGGCGTGGTGGACGCTCGCCGACGCCGAGGGCAACGAGGTGGACGTCGCGACCTGGCAGGGCCGCGAGGACTGACCGCGCGATGTGACCTGCGTCACGGCGGCCGCCCGCGCGGAATGGCGACCCGCGCCGCCGCCGTTCGGCCTCGTGTGAGCCTCCTCCTCTCGCCGCTGACGCTGCGCGGCACCACGTTCCGCAACCGCGTCTGGCTGGCCCCGATGTGCCAGTACTCCGCCGGCGCCGACGGCTTCCCGACCGACTGGCACCTCGCGCACCTCGGCGCCCGGGCCGTCGGCGGCTTCGGCCTCGTGCTGACGGAGGCGACCGCGGTCGTCCCCGAGGGGCGGATCAGCCCGAACGACGTCGGGATCTGGGACGACGCGCAGGTCGCCGCCTGGCGCCGGATCACCGGCCTCGTGCGCTCGCGCGGCGCCGTCGTCGGGGTGCAGCTCGCCCATGCCGGCCGCAAGGCCTCGACCTACCGCGGGTTCGGCGAGGGCTCCGGCTCGGTCCCGGTCGCGGACGGCGGCTGGGAGACCGTCGGCCCGTCCGACGTCGCGTTCGCCGGTTACGCCGCCCCGCAGGCCATGACGGCCGAGCAGGTCGCCGCGGTCCCCGGGCAGTTCGCCGCCGCCACCCGCCGTGCCCTCGACGCCGGCTTCGACCTGGTCGAGGTGCACGCCGCGCACGGCTACCTGCTGCACCAGTTCCTGTCGCCGCTGTCCAACCACCGCACCGACGCCTGGGGCGGGTCGCTCGCCGACCGCGCGCGCCTGCTGCTCGACACCGTGGACGCGGTCCGGGCCGTCCTGCCCGAGGACCGGCCGCTGCTCGTCCGCGTCTCCGCGACCGACTGGACCGAGGGCGGCCTGACCGTCGAGGACACCGCCGAGGTCGCCGGCTGGCTGCGGGAGCACGGCGTCGACCTGGTGGACGTGTCCACCGGCGGCAACGTGCACGCCACCATCCCGGTCGGCCCCGGCTACCAGGTGCCCGCCGCCCGCGCGGTGCGGGAGACCGCGGGCGTCGCCACCGCCGCGGTCGGCCTCATCACGACCCCGGAGCAGGCGGAGCAGGTGCTCGCCGAGGGCGCCGCGGACGCCGTGCTCATCGGGCGGCCGGCGCTGTTCGACCCGCACTGGCCGCTGCGCGCCGCGCACGCGCTGGACGACAAGACCCCGGCGCTCGAGCACGCCGGCGACCCCGGCGCCAGCGTCGTGGCGGGGCAGCCGACGGGCTGGCCGGTGCAGTACGCGCGGGGCTCCTGGGGCTGACGGGCCCGGCACGCGGGCCGCGCACCGCCGCGCCCGCGTGCCGTAACCCGCCGGACACCTCCGCCGCGTACCGTCCCCCCACCGGCCGCACCGCAGCGCCCGGCCCGACGAGTCCTGGCGAGGGGGTGCCGCGTTGTTCGAGCACGTCGACCCGTTCATCGGCACCGAGGCGACGGCCCTCCCGCCGCCGTCCGGCCTCGCCGCGACCTGGTGGTGGCCCAAGCCGCAGGTCGGCAACACGCACCCGGGCGCCACGTACCCCCTGGGCATGGTGAGCGCGTGCGCGTACTCCGGGGCGTACCCCACGGGCTACGGGCGCTACGACCTGTCGACCGAGGGCCTCCCGCCGGTGCTGCACCCGACGCAGCGGGCGTCGGGGTTCACGCACTTCCAGCAGTCCGGCACGGGCGCGATCCGCAAGTACTACAACTACCTGCGCGTCACGCCGATGCTGCAGCCGCTCGACGACCTCGGCCGGCTGTACGACATCGTCGACGAGGACACCGAGCCCGGCTGGTACGCGGCGACCCTCGACTCCGGCATCCGCTGCGAGGTCACGGTCGGACCGAAGTCGGCGGTGCACCGGTACACGTTCCCGGCGCACCGGGACGCGCGGCTCGTGGTCGACCTGAGCCTCGGCGGCCTGGACATCCCGTACGGCCGGACCGTGCCGCTGCGGGCGCACCTGGAGTCGCTGGAGCCGGGCGTCGCCCAGGGCGAGGTCACGGTCGAGGGTGCGCCGCTCGCGGTGCACGTGGAGTGCGACACCCCCTCGTGGCGGCAGCTGCTCTGGTACGACCGGCGGCTCATGCCCGGCGGGACGCGCCTGGACTTCGACCGGATCCGCCCGACGACGCTGCGGCCGTTCGGGCTGATGTGGGCGGGGCCCACCGAGCCGGGCCAGGTCGTCGAGCTGCGGTTCGGGTTCTCGCTGCGCGGCGTCGAGCAGGCCCGGGAGAACCTGCGGGCCGAGTGCGGGCCGGGGCCGTCGTCGTTCGCGGAGCGGCGCGCCCGGACGGCGCACGCGTGGCGGCAGCACCTCGGCAAGGTCGCCGTGGACACCCCGTCGTCGGACCGGCGCACCGTCATGGCGACCGCCCTGTACCACTCGCTGATCAAGCCGTGCCTCGCGCCGGACGAGAGCCCGTTCTGGCCGACCGACACCCCGTTCACGTACGACATCGCGACGATGTGGGACATCTACCGCACGCAGCTCCCGCTGCTGACGGCGCTGGTCCCCGACCGCGCGGCCGAGCTCGCGACGGCGATCCTGCACATCGCCGAGGAGGAGGGGAACTTCCCGATCGGCTACCGCATGGCCCGCGGCGCGGACCGGTTCTCCCGGCAGGGCAGCGCGCTGGCGCACACGTTCCTCGCGGACCTGTGCGCGCTCGGGGTCCCCCTCGACTGGGACTGGGCGCTGGTGCACCTGCACAACGACCTGCGCCGCACGTACGGCGAGGAGTTCCTGCTGCACGGGCGCACCCACCCGATCAGCCACACCCTCGACCTCGCGTTCGGGTACTTCTGCACCGCCGTGATCGCGCACCAGGTGGGGGACCGGCAGCTCGTCGCGCAGTTCGCGCCGCTGGCCGACCGGTGGCGGAACGCGTTCGACCCGGCGACAGGCCTGCTGCGCGACTCCACGTTCTACGAGGGCGGCCGGTGGAACTACTCGTTCCGGCTGCTGCACGACATGGCCGCGCGCATCGACCTCGCCGGCGGGGACGCCGCGTTCGTGGCGCTGCTGGACCGGTTCTTCGGGTACGGGGCCGACCCGGTGAAGCAGCCCGGCGTCGCGCCGTCGGCCGACGAGATGCTCGCGGGCTACGCGCTCGACCGGTTCGAGGGGCTGAACAACGAGCCCGACATGGAGGCCCCCTGGGCGTACCAGTACGCCGGTCGGCCCGACCGCACCGCCGAGGTGGTGCACGCCGTCACGCAGCAGCAGTTCGGCACCGGGCGTGGCGGCCTGCCCGGCAACGACGACTCGGGCGGCCTGTCGTCCTGGTACGTCTGGGCGACGCTCGGGCTGTTCCCCGTCGCCGGGCAGAACCTGTTCCTGCTCAACGCCCCCGCCTGGCGGGAGGCCCGGATCGACGTCGGGGGGCGGCCGCTGACCATCGAGACCAGCGGCTTCGTCGAACCCGAGCCCGACCGGCCGCCGCAGTACGTGCAGCGGGTGCACCTGGACGGGACCGAGCTGGACCGCACCTGGCTGACCGGCACGGAGGTGCACGCCGGCGGGCGGCTGCGGGTCGAGGTCGGCCCCGAGCCGGGCCCCTGGACGGGCGCCTGCCGGCCGCCGTCGCTCAGCACGACACGCCCTGGACCACCGGTGCCCGGAACGGCCGCCTGACCGGCCTCGTTCCGGCATCATCTCCGCTGGTCGCGCCGACCCCGGCGCCTCCCGCACCCCTTCCGCCGCACCCCGGCACCCCCGCACCAGCCGCAACCCCCGGAGGCCCGCCGTGACCGACACGACCCTCGTCCCCACCGCCGGCGCCGACGCCGACCCGCCGCGTCGCGTCGACCGCCGCCTCGTCATCGTCGTCCGGGCCGACCCGGTCATCTGCGGGCACTCCGGCGAGGCCCGGAACCTCGCCGAGGCCGCCCTGGACCGCGGGTTCGACGAGGTCAGGATCGTCACCTGGCCGATCGACCGCCTGCAGGCCGCCGGCCTGCCGCTCAAGCCGCTCGACCGCGTGCTGCCGTACCGGGACGGCGTCGTCGTCGAGCGCCCCGACCCGGTCGGCGACTACAAGGTCCCGGACGGCCGCTGGGTCGCCGGGCTGATCGGCCGCCTGGTCGAGCTGTTCACCGACGGGGTGCCGACCGTGGCGCTGTCGCTGTACCTGAGCCCGCACGCCACGGCCGTCGCGGACGCCGTCCACGTCGCCCGGCGCACCGGGCTGCCGGTGCGGGTCACGACGGTGGCCGAGGCCGTCGGGTCCGACGTCACCAACGTGGTGCGCGCGTGCGTGGAGTCGGACCGGTTCGGCGCGGCCGCCCACGTGCTGGCGTCCTACCTCGAGCACGACGTGTGCCTCGCCGTGTCGGAGTACACCCGCGACCTCATCGTCACCGAGGCCGAGGCGGTCGACGCGAAGCACGGCACGACGTTCGCGGCGCAGTGCCGGGAGCGGGTACGGATCTCCTACCCCGCCGTCGACGTCGCGCAGTACCTGGACCGCGACGAGGCCGAGACCGACGCCGTTCTCGCGGCGCGCGGCCTGGACCGCGACGGCTACGTGCTCTACCTGTCCCGGCTCGCGGCGGCCAAGGGCGTGGACGACCTGATCGACGGGTACGCCGCCTCCGCGGCCCCCGGGACGCACCGGCTCGTCGTCGCCGGGAACGGGCCCGACGCGGCCCGGCTGCGCGCGCACGCCGCCGCGTCGCCGGTGGCGGACCGGATCCTGTTCCTCGACGACGTGTCCGACGACGAGAAGCCGCACCTCATGGCCGGGTCCGCCGCGTACGTGCTGCCGTCCAAGCCGCGGCCCGAGTTCGTCGAGACGTTCGGGATCGCGCTCGTGGAGCAGATGCTCGCGGGCGGCGGACCGGTCATCACGACCGACACCGGCGGCATCCCCGAGGCCGTGGGCGACACGGCGCTGATCGTGCCCGTCGAGGACCCCGCGGCGATCGCGGCGGCGCTCGACCGGGCGCTGGGGATGGACGGCGACGAGCGCTCCGAGCGGGCCGACGCCGCGCGCGAGTACGCCCTGCAGTTCGACCGGGCCGTCGTGCTGGACAAGATCCTCGACGCGGTGGCGGAGGTGGTCCCCAGCCCGGCCGCGTGACGGGGACCGGGCTGGACACCGCAGAGCACGGTGTGGCTAGCGTGGGTGGCGTCGATCCGGCGGCCGCCTCGGGGATCGTCCCGTCCGCGACCCCGAGGAGAACCCTGTGGAGCACACCGTCCACGTCATGACCCGCGAGGAGATCGAGGAGCGGCGAGCCGAGCTGCTCGCGAGCATCGGCCTCGACATGGAGACGATCCGGCTGCGGCAGGACAACTGGGCCCTGTCGCCCGAGCAGCGGTTCGCGATCGAGGAGTACGACGGCCTCGGGTGGCTGATCGGTGAGTGATCCCCGCCGCGCACCTCAACGTGCACGGGCACCGTGACGAGCTGGTGTTCGCGATGATGGCCGCCGGTGCCCGGCTGCGGGGCCGGGCCCGCGCGTCGGACGTCCGTCGGGGCCGCGTGCCGTGGGTGGCGACCCTGCACTTCCCGCTGGGCGGCCACCGGTTCCGTCCCGCGTTCGAGAACGTGCTGGAGATGCTCGTGCGCGAGTTCGGCCTGGACACCCGCGACGGCTGGCGGGAGGCCTCGACGCGGGCCGGCGACGATGGCGCGAGGTGCAGCTCCGGGCGGCCGTCAGGGAAGACCCCGCGAGCGCCGCCGCGGTGCTGGGGGACCTCGGGTGGTCGGTCGTCGCGCGTCAGGCGTCAGGCGTCAGGCGCAGTAGTCGCAGACGCCCGTCGCGGGCAGCGCCATCGAGCACGTCGGGCACAGCACCAGCTCCACCTCGCGCGGCGCCGGCTTCTTGGGCCGTGCCGGCGCTGCGGCCCGCGCCCGCGCCGGCGCGGCCGACCGGGTGCGCGGAGCGGCCGCAGCCCGGGACCCGGGGGCCTCCGGCACGGTGAACCCGCGGCGGCCGAGCAGCGCGAGCGCCGCGGCGTCGCCGCCGTGCACCTCGTCGGCGGTCGCCAGCCGGCCGGTCGCGTACCGGTGGGCCACCCCGAGGATCGCGGCTGCCGGGTACCGGTGCCCCTCGTGCTCGAAGGTGCTGGTCGTCTGGGGGTAGCCGTAGACGCCGAGGAAGTCGTCGGCACCGCGCGAGTCGTGCTCGGCGATGGCCTGGAGGATGTGCTGTCGCGTCACGGCGGAGAAGGTCGCCACGTGGTGCAACTCTACGTCGCCCCGGCGGGGTCCCCGGACGCCCGGACCGCGCCGCTCGCCGCGCGGACCCGCTCCGCAGCCGGTAGGAACGAGGCCATGACCCGCGTCGGCTTCCACAACTCGCACGAGCAGGTCCACCCCAGCGCCCTCCTCGCCGCGACCCAGCACGCGGACCAGGCCGGCTTCGACGCCGCCATGTGCTCCGACCACTGGGCGCCGTGGAGCGTGCACCAGGGCCACTCCGGCTTCGCCTGGACCTGGCTCGGCTCCGCGCTCGCCACGACGCGCCTGCCCTTCGGGGTCGTGAACGCCCCGGGTCAGCGGTACCACCCGGCGGTGGTCGCCCAGGCGGCGGCCACCCTGGCGGCGATGTATCCCGGGCGGTTCTGGGTCGCGCTCGGATCCGGCGAGAACATGAACGAGCACATCACCGGGGACCCCTGGCCGCCGAAGCCCGAGCGGGACGCGCGGCTGCGCGAGTGCGTGCAGGTGATCCGGGCGCTGCTGGCGGGCGAGGAGGTCACGCACCGCGGGCTGGTCACCGTCGACCGGGCTCAGCTGTGGACGCTGCCCGACGTGCCGCCGCGGCTGATCGGGCCGGCCGTGACCCCGGAGACCGCGCGGGCGCACGCCGACTGGGCCGACGGGCTGGTCACCGTGAACCAGGACCTCGAGACGCTGCGCCGGGTCGTCGGCGAGTACCGGGACGCCGGCGGGCGGGGGCCGGTCGCGCTGCAGGTGCACGTGTCCTACGCGACCGACCCGGACGAGGCGTGGCGGCTGGCCCGCGAGCAGTGGGCCGGGAACGCCGCCGGTCCCCCCGCGGCGTGGGACCTCGCGACGCCCGAAGCGTTCGACGAGCTCGCCCGCACGGTCGACGACGACACCCTGGGGACCGCGGTGGTCGTGGAGTCCGACCCGGGGCGGCTGCGCGACCGCCTGGTCGAGCTCGTGGAGGTCGGCTTCGACGAGGTGTACCTGCACCAGGTCGCCACCGACGTCCGCCCGGACCACGGGAAGCACGACGACGCGACGCCCACGGTGACGCACCCGCCGTCGTCCCTCGACGCGTTCATCGACCTGGCCGCGGAGCACCTGCTGCCCACCCTGAAGGCGCTGGACGCCGGGACGGAGCCGGCATGAGGATCCGCGACACCGGCGACCTGTGGTGGAAGAACGCGGTCGTCTACTGCCTGGACGTCGAGACGTTCATGGACTGGAACGACGACGGCATCGGCGACCTGCCGGGACTGATCCAGCGGCTCGACCACCTGGCCGACCTGGGCGTGACCTGCCTGTGGCTCATGCCGTTCTACCCGACGGCCGACCGCGACGACGGGTACGACATCACCGACTTCTACGGGGTGGACCCGCGGCTCGGCGACTCCGGCGACCTGGTCGAGCTGATCCGCACCGCTCGGGACCGGGGCATCCGCGTCATCGCCGACCTGGTGGTCAACCACACCTCCGACCGGCATCCCTGGTTCCGGTCCGCGCGCAGCAGCCCGGACAGCCCGTACCGCGACTTCTACGTCTGGCGGACCGACGAGCCGCCGCCGACGTCCGACCAGGTGGTGTTCCCGGACCAGGAGCAGGGCATCTGGACGTACGACGAGCAGGCGGAGGCCTGGTACCGGCACCGCTTCTACCGGCACCAGCCCGACCTCAACACGGCGAACCCGAAGGTCCGGGACGCGATCGCCAAGGTCGTCGGCTACTGGGCCGAGGTGGGGCTGTCCGGGTTCCGGGTGGACGCGGTGCCGTTCATGCTCGCGGACACGGCGAACGACCCGCACGACGAGATCGAGCACCCGCACGAGTTCCTCAAGGCCCTGCGCGCGTTCCTGTCGCGGCGCACCGGCGACGCGATCCTCATGGGCGAGGTCAACCTGCCGTACGTGGAGCAGCGCCTGTTCTTCGGGGACCTCGACGGCGACGGCGACGCGGAGGGCGACGAGCTGACGCTCCAGTTCGACTTCGTCCTCATGCAGCAGCTCTACCTCGCCCTCGCCCGGCAGGACGCCGGGCCGGTCGCCCAGGCGCTGCGGGACCGACCGGTGATCCCGCACGACGCGCAGTGGGCCACGTTCGTCCGCAACCACGACGAGCTCACCCTGGACAAGCTGTCCGACGACGAGCGCGCCGAGGTGTTCGCCGCGTTCGGGCCGGACGAGTCGATGCAGCTCTACGGCCGCGGCCTGCGCCGGCGGCTGCCCCCGATGCTGGACGGCGACCCGCGCCGCGTCCGGATGGTCTACTCGCTGCTGTTCACGCTGCCCGGGACGCCGGTGCTGTTCTACGGCGAGGAGATCGGCATGGGCGAGAACCTCGCCGCCGACGGCCGCCTCGCCGTCCGGACGCCGATGCAGTGGACGTCCGGGACGAACGGCGGGTTCTCGGCCGCGCCCCGGCGGCGCCTCGCCGGCCCGGTCGTCGAGGGCGGCTTCGCGCCGCCGCACGTCAACGTCGCCGACCAGCGGCGCGACCCCGGCTCGCTGCTTGCGTTCGTGCAGCTCCTGATCCGCCGGTACCGCGAGTGCCCGGAGCTCGGCTGGGCCGCGCGCGCGGAGATCCTCGACCAGCCGCACCCGGCCGTGCTCGCGCACCGGTGCACGTGGCAGGACGCGTCGATGGTCGCCGTGCACAACCTCGGCCCCGAGGCGGTCACCGTGCCGCTGCGCCTGCCGGACACCGCCCGGCCGGCGGGCGAACCGGGACCGGCCGACGACACGGCGTCCGCCGCGAGCGGCGCGGCCGACGACGACCCCGTGCGCCTCGTCGACCTGCTGGAGGACGGCGCGTGCACCGTCGCACCGGACGGCCGGGTCGAGGTCGAGCTCCCGGCGTACGGCTACCGCTGGCTGCGGGTGGTCCGGCCGGGGTCGCGGCGGCTGCTCTGAGCGTCAGCGCCGGGTGACGGACCACCGCCCGGCCGCGAGGTCCACCAGCCGCGGCAGGATCACGTCGCCCGCGGCGCGCAGCCCGTCGTGCAGGAACTCGTTCGTCACCCAGACCTGCGCGTTGCCGACCGCGTCGGCGGTCCCGAGCGCCAGGTCCAGGTCGACGTACGGGTCGTCGACGTACTGCACGGCGGCGACCGGGACCTCGTTGGCGGCGAGGCGGGCCGGGTCGTAGAGCGCCGGCCACGAGGTCCGCGCCGCGAGCGCCTCGGCGGCCGCGCGGAAGGGGCGCAGCGCGCGGACGTCCGCGAACATCCAGGGGAACACCGCCTCGCCGGTGAGCGCGAGCGGCCGCGCCGCGGGGTCGAGCTCCGGCCGCCGGTCGGCCTCGGCCTGCGCCGCCCAGCCGCCCGCGCGCTCGCCCTGGTGGTAGATGACCTCCTGCAGGACCGCGTACAGCGGGTTGGCGTCGAACCCGGTCTGCGCCTGCACCGCGAGCGCGAACGCGTCGTCCGGGACCCCGTCGGCGTCCGGGTCGAGGGTGTCGAGCAGCCAGTGCAGCGCGTCGACGCCGGTGCTCATCCCGAGCGGCATCCCGAGCGTCTGCAGCCTCCGGACGGTGAACGGGTCGCCGTCCGGGAGGCGCACGTCGCCGGCGGACAGCCGGTCCGCGAGCGCCCCGAGCCGCGCGACGTCGCCGGGGTACCGGCGGGCGAACGCGGCGACGCGGGCCGCCTGCCGGGGGAACGTCCGCGCGTACACGTCCTCGACGGTCGCGGCGATCCCGGGGAGGCCGCCGGTCACGTAGCAGGCGGTCAGGGCCTCCGGGTGCCGGGACAGGTAGGTCAGCGTGAGGAACCCGCCGTACGACTGCCCCAGCGTCGCCCAGCGCCGGCCCCCGTAGACGGCGTGCCGCAGGGCCTCGGCGTCCTCGACGACCGCGTCCGCGCGGAAGCACGCCAGGTATCCGGCCGCCTCGGCGCCGGTCGCGAACCGCCCCACGGTCCGGCCGTCGACCCGCGACGACCGCCCGGTCCCCCGCTGGTCGAGCAGCACGACGCGGTGCGTCCGCAGCGCCGTGGACCACCAGCCGCCGCCGAGCGGGCGCGGGCCCATCCCGCCGGGTCCGCCCTGCAGGAACAGCAGCAGCGGCAGGTCCTCGGCGTCCCGCGCGGGGTCCACGAGCTCCCGCGCGAACACCTCGATGTCCGGGTACCGCCCCGGGTCGGACCGGTCGACCGGCACCCGCAGCCGGTGCTCGCGCACCAGCACGGGCGGCACCGTCGTCCCGGTGGTCGTCGCGGGGGCGGGCACGGTCGTCGGGGTCACCCCAGCACCCTAGGGGGCCGCCAGGGGACGGCCGTGTTTCCGCGTCGTCACCGTCGCTGCCGGGCGTAACACCTGCGTGAACTTCCCCCGGACGTCCTTGTCCGCGCCGTCGCGGCCCGCCGACACTCGGCTCGGGCCCGACGGGTCCGACGGGCGGCACCCAGGGGGCACCATGACGACCGACGACGCACCCGGCAGCACCGGGCTCGCCGACCCGGAGCCTCCGTTCGGGCGGCTGCCCGCCGGCGCGCCCGCACCCCGGTGGCTGCACGAGGCGGTGTGCGCGGCGTGGGGCTGGGACCCGGGGACGACGGCGGTCGACCTGCTCGCGCTGTCGCACAACGCCACGTTCCGGGTCCGGGTGCGGGGGGTGCCGGTCGCGGTCACCCGCGTGTGCCGCGCGCCGTACATGGACGACACGGCCGCGATCGAGTCGGAGGTCGCGTGGACCGCGGCACTCGCCCGCGACCGGGTGGTCCGGGTGCCGGCGACGCTGCCGCCGCTCGACGGCCGGGCGGTCGCGATGGTCGCCGACGAGCGCGAGGGGCGGTGGGTCTGCCTGACGTCCGCGGTCGCGCGCGGGACGGTGCCCGACGAGGCCACGGCGCCGGCCGCGCTGCACCGCCGGCTCGGCACCACCGCGGCCCTGCTCCACGAGCACGCCCTCGGGTTCCGGCGCCCCCGGGACTTCGTGCGCCCGGCGTGGGAGCCCGCGGACCTCGTCGGGCCGGGGAGCCGCTGGGGTCCCTGGGAGGCCGCTCCCCTGGCCGCGGCGGACCTGACGCTGCTCGCGCGTGCCCGCGACGCCGCCCTCGCCGCCCTGCACGAGGCGTCGCGGGCCCCCGACTCCTGGGGCCTCGTGCACGCCGACCTGCGACCCGGGAACGTGCTGCTCGACGGCGACGACCTGACCGTCATCGACTTCGACGACGCCGGGTACTCCTGGTTCGTGCTCGACCTGGCCGCCGCGCTCACGACCGTCGAGCACCTGCCCGACGCCCCGGACCGGGCACAGGCCTGGGCCGCCGGCTACCAGGAGGTGCGGCCGCTGACCAGCGCCGACGAGCGGGCCGCGTGCGCCCTGTCGCTGCTGCGGCGGCTGCAGGTGCTCGGGCGGACCGTCACCGACCCGCGTGGCGGTCCGGGCGGGGCGCTGCGGGCCGAGCAGCCCGCCGGGTCGGTGCTGGTCGCGGAGCGGTACCTGCGGTCGCCGACGTGGCTGCTGCGCTGAAGGAGTGAATCCGCTCAGCGCGGGGCCTGAACCGGCCGATGCCCGGGTGGACGGGCGCACGGCAGCGCCCCGGACCCAGGGGATCGTCGTGGCGCGCACCTTCAACCCGCCGCCGGACTGGCCGAGTGCACCGCAGGGCTGGGCGCCGCCGCCCGGGTGGGAGCCCGACCCGACGTGGCCGCCCGTCCCGGACGGCTGGGACCTGTGGGTGGAGGAGGCACGTCCGGCCCCGCGCCACCGGCTCCTGCCGCTCGCCCTCGCCGCCGTCGGCGGGCTGGTGCTGGGCATCGTGATCGGTTCCGGGGCCGCAGGCGCGGGCCTGTCCGACGAGCGGGAGACCCTCGCCGCCGACCAGGAGCGGCTCGCCGACGCCACGGCGGCGGTGGAGTCGCGCGAGGAGGACGCGGCGACGGCGGCGGAGGACGCCGCAGCCGACCAGGCCGCCGCCGATGCGGCCTCCCAGCAGAACGTCGCGCGCGCCGACGAGCTGGCCGCGCTGGCAGCGACCCTCGACCAGCGGAGCGCCGACCTCGACGCGACGGCCGCCGGGCTCGCCACGCGGGAGGCCGACGTGGCCGCCCGGGAGGCCGCGGCGGCGTCCCGGACCGGGTCCTCGTCGTCCTCGTCCACCACGACGTCCGGCGGCGGCTCGGGTGGGTCGAGCGGCGCGTCGACGTACTACGCCAACTGCGACGCCGCCCGCGCCGCCGGCGCGGCGCCCGTGCACCTCGGCGACCCCGGGTACCGGGCCGGGCTCGACCGGGACGGCGACGGCGTGGGGTGCGAGTAGGACCGGCTGCCCGTCAGGGAGCCCGGCGCCGCGGCAGGTCGACGCGGTCGAGGTCGCGCGCCAGGACCACCCGGGCCGCCCCTGCCGTCGCCCGGGCCTGCGCGGCGAGCGGCTCGAGGTCGTCGTACCGCCCGGAGAAGTGGGTGAGCACGACGGTCCGGACCCGGCCGGCCGCCGCGAGCGCCCCCGCCTGACCCGCGGTCAGGTGCCGGTGCTGCGCGGCGAGGGCCGCGTCCTCGTCCGCGAACGTCGACTCGACGAGGAGCAGGTCCGCGTCCGCGGCGAGCGCCTCCGCGCCCGGGCAGGGCGCCGTGTCCATGACGACGGCGACGCGCTGGCCGCGCCGCGGCACGCTCACGTCCGCGAGCCGCACCGACCCGGCGCGGCCGGTTCGCTGGAGCTCCCCGACGGCCGGTCCGGCGATGCCGGCGGCGGCGAGCCGGCCGGGCAGGAGCGTCCGGCCGTCGGGCTCGGACCACCGGTAGCCGAACGCGGCGACCCGGTGCCGCAGCGGCTCGACGCGCAGGCCGTCCGCCACCTCCCCGGCCGTGGCGTGCGGGTGCAGGCGCAGGTCGAGACCGGGGGTCGCCAGGCCGACGAGGGCGCGCCCGACGCCCTCGCCCTCGGCGGGGTAGTGCAGGTGGACCGGGTGCTCGACCCCGTCCAGGACCATGCGGGACAGCACGCCGGGCAGCCCGAAGCAGTGGTCGCCGTGCACGTGGGTCAGGCAGATCCGGTGGATGCCGGTGGTCGCGGCGCCGGCCAGGGTGAGCTGGCGTTGCGTCCCCTCGCCCGGGTCGAAGAGCAGGTCCCGGCCGTCCCAGCGGAGCAGGTAGCCGTTGTGGTTGCGCGTGCGGGTCGGGACCCGGGAGGCGGTGCCGAGGACGACGAGCTGACGGACCACGGGGTCCAGTGTGTCCGAACGCCCGGGGCGCCGCCCGCCGCGTGATCACGGGGCGCCGACTCCTCCACAGGCGGCCGGGGCGTGCGTGGTCCCCAGGTCGGGCGCCCGGCCGGGACGGGGACGTCCGCCGCGGTGTCAGGGTCGGCGCAGCGCGGGCCGTCCGGGACCGCCCGACCGACGGGAGGACAGCACCATGACCGCCGCCGCGACCCCCGCACCCGCCGCGTACGCCAGCAGGTCCGGCCAGGCGAACGTCGTGCCGAGCAGGTACCGCAGCGGCGGCCACGCCGCGACCGCCGCCGCCGGGCCACCGGTGAGCTGGGCGAGCTCGACCGCCCAGCACAGCCCCAGCGCCAGGCCGGCCCGGGCGGCGACGGGGAGCCGGGGCCGGACGAGGGTGACCACCAGCAGGACGAGGACCGCGTACAGCGCGTCCCCGAGGGCGTCACCGACCGCACCGGTGCCGTACCGGGCGGTGGCGAGGCCGGCGAGGACGACCGGCGGGACGGCCAGGGCCGCGGCGGTCCGGGCGCGGTCGGCCCCCGCGCGGTCCGCCGGCGCACGGTCGGCCGGCGCACGGTCGGCCGGCGCGGGGGCGGCCGGCGCGCGGTCGCCCCGGGTCTCGTCGCTGGTCATGGCACCTCCGCCCGCCACCGTAGGGCCGCGCCGGGCGACGTGGGCGACGCGCCCGGCCGGGTCGGGAGGAGGGTCGGTGTCGGTGCTGTGTGCGACCGTTCCGCCGTGACCGTCACGACCACCCGCAGCGTCCGCCGAGCCGGGACCGCCGCACGCGGGCCGGGCTCCCGCCCGGGCCGGGGTCGTGGCCGCGGCGGTCGGCGGCTCGGGTGGGCGTGGCTCGTGCTGGTGCTCTGCGTCGCTGCGGGCGCGGGGTTGCCGGCCTGGACGCAGGCCCAGGAGTCCGGCCGGTTCCCCGTGACCGCGGCCGACCTCGACCGGGCCCGGGCCGAGCTCGACGCGCTGGCCGTGAAGGGCCGCGCGCCGCGCACCGGCTACGAGCGCGACGCGTTCGGCCCCGCGTGGGCGGACGTGGACCGCAACGGCTGCGACACCCGGAACGACGTCCTGGCGCGGGACCTCGCGGACACGACGTTCGAGCCCGGGACCCACGACTGCGTCGTCCTGACGGGCAGGCTGGACGACCCGTACAGCGGCGCCACCATCGCGTTCGAGCGCGGGCCGGACAGCGCGGACGTGCAGATCGACCACGTCGTCGCCCTGTCCGACGCCTGGCAGAAGGGCGCGCAGCAGTGGGACGCCGAGCGGCGCCGGCAGTTCGCGAACGACCCCGCCAACCTGCTGGCGGTGGACGGTCCGACGAACGCGGCGAAGGGCGACGGGGACGCCGCGACGTGGCTGCCCCCGAGCACGGGCTACCGGTGCGCGTACGTCGTGCGGCAGGTCCGGGTGAAGGCGGCGTACGGGCTGTGGGTCACCGCGGCGGAGCGGGACGCGATGGACCGGACGCTCGACGGGTGCGTCGTCGCCGGCTGATCGCCGGGCGGGCCGGGACCGGTCGGCGGCTCAGAGCAGCGGCCGGTCCAGCACCCACGACCCACCGAGCACCAGCGCCCCCACGCACACCACCAGGAACGCCCCGACCCAGAACCCGCCCGGCAGCGGCGTGAGCCGTCCGAGCATGTCGGCGTCCGACGTGCCCCGGCCCCGGGCCCGGCGGCGCTGCGCCTGCATCTCGAGCACCGCCCGCGGCGCCCCGACCAGGAGGTACCACGTCACGGCGTACGCGACGGCGACCTGCACCGCGGCCGACCCCCACCACGTCACCCCGACCAGCACGACGCCGGTCACGAGCACCGCCCAGAGCCCGTACCAGTTCCGGATCTGCACCAGCAGCAGCGCGAGCGCCAGCACCAGCGCCCACAGCAGCCCGACGGCGTACCCGCGCCCCAGCAGCCACGCCGCCCCCAGCCCGAGCACGGACGGCCCGACGTAGCCGGCGAACGCCGTCGCGACCATCCCCGGCCCCCGCGGCCGGCCGACCGAGACGGTCAGCCCGGAGGTGTCCGAGTGCAGGCGGATCCCGGACAGCCGACGGCCGGACAGCACCGCGACCAGCCCGTGGGCCGCCTCGTGCACGATCGTCAGCAGGTGCCGGGACAGGTGCCACAGGACGGGCACCACGAGGCAGAGCAGGGCCGCCGCCAGCGCGCCGAGCACCACCCACCGGTCGGGGGCGGGCTGGACGGTCGTCGCCCGGTCCCAGATCTCGCCGGGCAGCGCCCGGAGCGTGTCGAGGACACCGCTCACAGGGCGTCCAGCGTGACGTCGTCCAGCTCGACCGTGAGGCGCAGGCCGTCGGGCTGCACGGTCGCACCGGTGACCGTGGCGCCCTGGGGGAGCTCGTCGGCGACGCCGAACTGGGTGAGCCGGGCGGCGAGCCCGTCCGGCAGGACGTCGGCGTCGACGGTGAGCCCCGCGAGCGACGCCGACTGGACGTCGACCGTGAGGCCCGCGGTGCCGGCCGGCGCGACGGTGAGCGTGACGGCGGCGGGAAGCCCCGCGACCTGCCCCTCCGCGACGAGGGACTCCCCCTCGACGCGCAGCGCGAGGTCCCACCCCGTGCGGTCGCGCAGCAGGGACTCCAGGGCGGCGGTGGTGGCCGTGGCGGTGACCCGCAGGTGCTGGGCGCCGCGCGGCTCCCGGACGGCGACCCCCGTGGCGGTGGCGTCGACGGCGGTCAGCGGCAGGCCGCGGAGCGTGAGGGCGTCGGCGGTCAGGCGGACGTCGTCCAGCGTGCCGGAGATCAGCTGCGTGAGGAACGGGAAGCCGGCGACCGTGACGTCGGTCCCGGTCGCGCCGGTCTGCTGGCGCACGGCGTCGGCGGCGACGTCCTCCGCGAGGCCGCGGGTCACGCGGTCGGCGAGCAGGGGTCCGCCGACGAGGACGAGCAGCGCGAGCACCGTCCCGACGGCGCAGCCGACGCGGCGGCGGGGGCTCCGGGTGCTGGTCACGCCCCGAGGCTACGGGGCCGTCCTGCACGGCCGCGCGCGACGGCCGCCGCCTCCGCACGACCTTCACCCGGGACCCGCAGGCCCCTCCCGGGCCTCATCCGGGACGAACGACCCTGCTGACCACCCGGTCGGTATCGGACGATCGTTGACAAGTCAGGTTTTCCCGTCCCCCCAGGCGCCCGGACCGCTCAGCCGCCCCCTCACGGAGGAACTCGCCATGACCGCCACCTTCGAGCACGTCCTGCAACCGGGACGCATCGGCTCGCTCGAGCTGCCCAACCGCGTCGCCCTCGCCCCGATGGGCACCGAGATGGGCACCCACGAGGGCTTGATCACGGAGCGCGAGATCGCGTACTACACCGAGCGCGCCAAGGGCGGCACCGGCCTGGTGATGACCGGCATCTCCGCCGTCTCCCAGGACTACGAGGTCATCAACCCGGGCCTGTGCCGGGTGGACACCGACGCCGCCCTGCCGGGCCTGACGGCTCTGGCCGAGTCGGTCCACGCGGCCGGCGGGAGGATCAGCCTCCAGCTGACCGCGGGCCTCGGCCGGAACATCAACACCGTGGACCCCGAGCGCCTGCCGATCTCCGCGTCCGACAACCCGCACTACGCGAACCCCGACGTGCTGTGCCGCCCGCTGGAGACCCACGAGATCCGGGTCATCGTGCAGCGCCACGCCGAGGCCGCCGCCCGCGCGGCCGCCGCCGGCATCGACGCGATCGACATCCACGGCCACACCGGCTACCTGGTCGACCAGTTCATGAGCCCGGTGTGGAACCGGCGGACCGACGAGTACGGCGGCTCCACCGAGAACCGCTGCCGCTTCGCGGTCGAGATCATCCAGGCCGTGAAGTCCGCGGCGCCGGGCCTGCCGGTGTCGTTCCGGCTGTCGGTCGACCACCGGTTCCCGGGCGGCCGCACCGTCGAGGAGTCCCGGAAGATCGCTGTCGTGCTGGAGGCGGCGGGGCTCGACCTGCTCATCGCGGACGACGGCTCCTACGAGGCGATGGACTACGTCTTCCCGCCGTACTACCTCGGCGACGCCTGCATGGCGCCCGCGGCGAAGGCGATGAAGGAGGTCCTGTCGATCCCCGTCATGGCCGTCGGCAACCTCACCCCCGAGAACGCCGAGGCCGTCATCGCGGCGGGCGAGGCGGACTTCGCCGGCATCGGGCGCGGCCTGATCGCCGACCCGGAGTGGGCCAACAAGCTGCGCGAGGGACGCCGCGGCGACCTGCGCCCCTGCATCCGCTGCAACGCCATGTGCGTGGGTCACGCGTTCTTCGCCGAGGCGCTCGGCTGCGCGGTGAACCCGCAGGTCGGCTTCGAGCGGGAGCGCGTGCTGACGATCGCCCCCCGGCCGAAGCGCGTCGTCGTGGTCGGCGGCGGCCCCGGCGGGCTCGAGGCGGCCCGCGTCGCGGCGCTGCGCGGGCACACCGTCGACCTGTACGAGAAGGGCACGAACCTGGGCGGCGTGCTCTGGCCGGCCGCCACCCCGGAGTTCAAGAAGGAGCTCCGCGGGATGGTCGGCTGGTGGGAGCGCCAGTTCGCGACGCTGCCCGTGACCGTGCACCTCGGGTCCGAGATCCACGCGGACTCCCTCGAGCTCGAGGGCGCGGACGCCATCGTGGTCGCGACCGGCTCGCTGCCGATCGTCCCGCGGTCCATCCCGGGCATCGACGGGGACAACGTCGTCGAGGTCCTGGACTTCCACCTCGGCACGCCCGTCGGGCAGCGGGTGGTCGTCGCCGGCGGCGGCCTGTCCGGCGCGGACTCGGCGCTCGAGC